>WFVA01000098.1 GCA_015491895.1 Albidovulum sp.
CTACAAGCTCGGTGTGGTGGAAATTCCCACCAACAAGCCCATCGCCCGGGTGGACGAACACGACCGCGTCTATCGCAGCGTGCGCGAGAAGAACGAAGCGGTTGTCGAGGCCATTCGCGAGGCGCATGAAAAGGGCCAGCCGGTGCTCGTGGGCACCACCTCGATCGAGAAATCCGAGGAGCTTTCGGATCTGCTGAAAAAGGCCGGGATCAAGCACAACGTGCTCAATGCCCGCCAGCACGAGAAGGAAGCGCAGATCGTGGCCGATGCCGGAAAGTTCGGCGCCGTGACCATCGCTACCAACATGGCCGGGCGCGGCACCGATATCCAGCTTGGCGGCAATGTGGAAATGAAGGTGCTCGATGCGATCGCAGCCGATCCTGATGCCGACCCGGAGGAGATCCGCCGCCGTATCGAGGCGGAACACGCCGAGGAAAAGCAGAAGGTGATCGATGCCGGCGGGCTTTTCGTGCTGGCCACGGAGCGCCATGAAAGCCGGCGGATCGACAACCAGCTGCGCGGCCGCTCCGGCCGCCAGGGTGATCCCGGCCGCTCGATCTTCTTCCTTTCGCTTCAGGATGATCTGATGCGCATCTTCGGCTCGGACCGCCTCGAGAAGGTGCTTTCCACGCTTGGCATGAAGGAAGGCGAGGCGATCATTCACCCCTGGGTCAACAAATCGCTGGAAAAAGCGCAGGCCAAGGTGGAGGCGCGCAATTTCGATATTCGCAAGCATCTTCTGAAGTTCGATGACGTGATGAACGATCAGCGCAAGGTGATCTTCGCGCAGCGCCGCGAGATCATGGAGGCGCAGGATCTTTCCGAAATCGTGTCCGACATGCGCAACGAGGTGATCGACGATCTCCTCGATACCTATATGCCCGAGGGCACTTACCCCGAGCAATGGGATACCGAGGGCCTCTATGCCGCGGTGATCGAGAATCTCGGGATCGATGTGCCGGTGATCGCCTGGGCGAAGGAAGAGGGCGTGGACGACGAGGTGATCCGCGAGCGCCTCGTGAAGGCCGCGGATGAATTCATGGCGCAGAAGGCGGCGCAGTTCGGCCCGGAAAACATGCGCCAGATCGAAAAGCAGATCCTTCTGCAAACGATCGACAACAAATGGCGCGAACACCTGCTGACGCTTGAGCATCTGCGTTCGGTCATCGGGTTCAGGGGCTATGCCCAGCGCGATCCTCTGAATGAATACAAGTCGGAAGCCTTTCAGCTGTTCGAGAAAATGCTCGATGGTTTGCGCCATGACGTGACGAAACAGCTCGCCCATATCCGGCCGATGACGGAGGAAGAGCACGCCGCCATGATGCAGCAGCTGATGGAGCAGCAGCAGGCGATGATGAAGGCGGCCGACGAGGCACAGGCCGGCAGCGCATCAGGGCCGGAGCCGCTGATCGAGGGTTTTGATGAAAATGATCCCTCGACATGGGGTGATCCCGGGCGCAATGATCCCTGCCCCTGCGGTTCGGGCCGGAAGTTCAAGCATTGCCATGGGCGTGTTGCCTGATTGCCATGAAATGAGAACCTGGCGGACCGGCGGTTTTCCGCCCGCCGATTCGCGGTTATCAAGGGTTAACGGGTGGGAGCCGGGCTTTGGAGAAATGCCTTGCTCAACAAGTTGAAGCGGCTTGACCGGAACAAGATTTTCACGGTTGCCTTGACGTTTTTCATTGCCTGGGCCTCCGGCTATGCGATGCAGAACAGCGATCGCGTGGCCGAGATCTTCGGTATGGATTCGCCTGTGCCGATCGAAAACCTGAGTCTTGCATCCGCCGAAACGCAGGATCCGGACGAGCTTTCCGCCCGCCTGCCCAATCCACCTTTTTTCGCCCTTCAGGTGCCCCGGCTCGCCATGCCATCCGTCAAGAAAGGTGCAGCCCATGAGATTCCCGATGATGCCGGTCTTGCGGAAATGCTGAAGCCACGCGCTTTCAGCCCCTTCGGGATTGCCTGCGGGCCGGCTGTCAGGGCCGAGCCACTGGCGGGCGCCAGGGTGCGGATCATTGTCAATGCGCCATGCCGCGGTGAGGAGAACCTCGCAATTGTGCATGGTCCGTTTGGAGTTCCGGCCAGGATTTCGAAGGCGGGGCTGGCGTCTGTCGTGATACCTGCTTTGGCGGAGCGGGCCGGGTTTGAAATCCGTATCGGAAGCGGTGATGAGAAATACAAGCTTTCTACAGAAGTGCCGGATTTCGCGGATTTCGAGCGCGTCGCCCTTTTCTGGGAGGGGAACGCCGTACTGAGGATCCATGCGATCGAGAAGATATCGGGGGGCATGGAATTTCCCGCCGGAGCCTCGGGGGGAGAAATGATCAGGATCGAGGGGCCAGCTGCGAAGAAGGCCGAGATCTACAGCTTTCCGGCGAAGGAAGTTTCGGGTTCCGGGGTTGTCAGGCTGATTGTCGCGGCCGATGTGAATGCGAAAACCTGTGGCCGCGAGATCGAAGCCGTCACCATGCAGAAGAATGCGGACGGGGCCATTGATCCCGTTGCCGTCGTGCTTCAGATGCCCGGCTGTGATCGCATCGGGCAAACTCTCATGTTGAAAAACATACTGAAAGACCTGAAGATCGCCAGCAACTGAGAGGGTTGCCCGGGATGATCGGATGAACGGATTGCGCGTGGCGCTCAGGGCCGCATTCCTCATCGCAGGAATCACGAATGGGGCTCTGGCGCAGGAGGTAACCCTCGGAGCCAATGAAGGTGCGCTGGAAATCACCGGCGACCTCATGGATCATGACGGTGAATTTTACCGGATCAGAACGCCTGACGGCCCGCTGACCGTTGATGCGGCTGGCGTAACTTGCAGCGGCTCCGGGTGCCCGGATCCTGAAAATCACGTCACCCGCATCGTCATTTCAGGTGCCCGCACCATGAGCGATGTGCTCATGCCCGCGCTTCTTGAGGAATTTGCGCGCAATTCCGGCATGGACATGAAACGTATCACCCGATCGGACGAGGATTTCACCTATGTTCTTCAGGAGCGTGGGCGAAGGCGTGATATTGCCCGCTTCACCTTTCACGGCCGCACTTCCGGCGAAGGTTTCGCTGATCTTGTGGCCGGAGAGGCAGACATGATCATGGCGCTGCGCAAGATTGGGGAGGACGAAGCCAGGATGATGAGCGAGGCCGGCCACGGCACCCCCGGCCATGGCATGACGATGCGGGTGATCGGGCTTGATGGCATTGTTGCCGTTGTCGCGCGCGAGAACCCTCTCGGCCGGATTTCGCCGGAAGATCTTGCGAGGCTCTTTTCCGGGGAAATCGAAAACTGGCGTGATCTCGGCGGCCCGGATGCGCCGATCGCTCTGCATGGCCGGCAGAGCGGCTCGGGGCTGATGGAGGCCTTTCGCCGCCGCGTGATGCAGCCGGCTGGCAAGAAGATCGCCAATGGCCGGATCACGCGGCACGATAGCAACGCCGATCTGGTGGATGCCGTTGCTGCCGATCCTTTGGCGGTCGGGATCACGAGCTATTCGGAAAGGGGCAATGCCAAGGCACTTGCGCTGGCCGGGAGGTGTGGTTTCGAGATCCGGCCAACGGCCTTCAATCTGAAATCCGAAGATTACCCGCTGACCGCCCCCCTCTTTCTCTATCTTCCCGCCCGGCGGCTCCCCAAGACGGCCCGGGATTTCGTGAAATTCCTGGATACGGAGCCCGCTCAGCGCGTGGTGCAATGGGCGGGGTTTGTCGATTTGCGGCCTGTCGGGATTTCCATGGAGATGCAGGGAGAAAGGCTTGCAAATGCCATCCTGGCGGCGGGCAGGGATACGGGGCTTTCGGATCTGCGCAGGCTTGTCGAAACAATGAAGGATATGCGCAGGCATTCAATCACATTTCGCTTCGAGGAGGGTTCCTTGCGGCTGGATGCACAATCACAGGCCAATGTTGAAAGCCTTTCCCGCCTCATGGGGGGCGGAGATCTGAGCGGCCTTGCCATTACCCTGGCGGGGTTTACCGATGGTGAGGGAAGTGCGAAGGCCAATATGGCGATAGCGAAAAAGCGTGCCGAAGCCATTCGCGATGCGCTTCTGGTCAGGATGCCTTCACTGGGGGCAGGCTCTGGAAGGATCAAAGTGATGTCATTCGGGGAGGCCATGCCAATGGCCTGCAACGAGGAGGAATGGGGGCGGCGGGTCAATCGGCGGATCGAAGTCTGGATCAGGTAAGCGGCATGGGAGAACTCAGAGGTATCCTTCGACGCGAAAGCTGAATTCGCAGGATTTGCCGATGATCAGGTGATCATGGAGGGTGATCCCGAGCGGTTCGGATGCGGTGGCGATCTGCGCCGTCATGGCAATGTCCTGTTCCGAGGGTGTCGGATCGCCCGAAGGATGATTGTGCACAAGGATCAGCGCCGAGGCATTCAGCTCCAGCGCCCGCTTCACGATTTCACGCGGATAGACGGGCACATGATCCACCGTGCCCCGCCCCTGCTCCTCATCCGCGATCAGCACGTTCTTGCGATCGAGATAGAGCACGCGGAATTGCTCG
Source organism: Albidovulum sp. (assembly GCA_015491895.1). Classification (GTDB taxonomy): domain Bacteria; phylum Pseudomonadota; class Alphaproteobacteria; order Rhodobacterales; family Rhodobacteraceae; genus WFVA01. The sequence continues at coordinate 4,510 of WFVA01000098.1, forward strand.
GTTTCGCGGTGGGCAAGGGTGGTGTGGCAGTAATCAAGGACTGCATCCCAGCTTGATATCACCGGCTTTCCGATGATCCGGGCGCGTGCCATGCGCCGGGCGGCGGCTTCGACGATCTTCAATTCGGTGATGACGGCATCGCCCACCCCCCTGATGCGGCGAAGCCGCTCTGCCGGGGCGGAGATCACCCGGTTGAAATCGCCGAATGTTTCCATGAGTCGGCGGGCGAGCGGCTTCACGTCCTGCCTCGGGATGGCGCGAAACAGCAGGAGCTCGAGCAATTCATAATCCGGCATCGCTTCGGCGCCGCCCTCCATGAAACGCTGGCGCAGGCGCTTGCGGTGATCCCTGATATAGGAGGGCAGGCGCGCGGGCAGGGGGGCGGCATCAATCGCCTCATCCCCTTGGAAAAGGGGCATGGGAATTTCCGAGAAGTGGCCTTGCGCTTTCATGCCCCGAGGCTAGCGCAGTCATGCTGAAGAAATGGTTAACCAGGGCAGTGCCGCTTCAGCTTTTCATGCTTTCCCAGAAGGATTTCACCGTCTGGAAGAATTTGGAGCCTGCCGGGTTGTTATCGTTCGAGATCTCCTCGAACTCGCGCAGCAATTCCTTCTGGCGCGCGGTGAGGTTCACAGGGGTTTCCACCTGCAGCTCGATATACATGTCGCCAACGCCGCCACCCCGCAGGGCCGGCATGCCCTTGCCGCGCAGCCGCATCTGCTTGCCCGACTGGCTGCCGGCCGGCACCTTGACCCGGGTGCGGCCACCATCGATCGTGGGCACCTCGACATCACCGCCAAGCGCGGCCTTGGTCATGGATACGGGCACACGGCAGTATAGATCGGTGCCATCGCGCTGGAAAAGCGGGTGCTCCTCCACCTCAATGAAGATGTAGAGATCGCCCGGGGGGCCGCCCCTGAGGCCCGCTTCGCCCTCGCCGGCAAGCCGGATGCGGGTGCCGGTTTCCACGCCCGCCGGGATATTGACGGAAAGCGCGCGCTCCTTCTCGATCCGCCCCTGGCCGTGGCAGGCCTTGCAGGGATCCTTGATCATGTGGCCCATCCCGCCGCATGTGGGGCAGGTCCGCTCCACGGTAAAGAAGCCCTGCTGCGCACGCACCTTGCCCATTCCGCTGCAAGTGGGGCAGATGGAGGGCTCGGTGCCGCTGGCTGCGCCCGTGCCGCTGCATTCCTCGCAGCTGACGGATGTGGGCACGCGGATCGTTTTCTGGACGCCGTTGAAAGCATCTTCGAGCGTCACGCGAAGATTGTAGCGCAGATCGGAGCCGCGCGCGGCGCGCTGGCGGGCGGCATTGCGCTGCCCCATGAAATCGCCAAACAGATCGTCAAACACATCGGAAAAGGCGGAGGCAAAATCCGCGCCCTGCGCGCCGAAGCCGCCGCTTCGCCCGCCCCCCATGCCGCCTTCGAAGGCCGCATGGCCGAAACGATCATAGGCCGCGCGCTTTTCGGGATCCTTCAGGATCTCATAGGCCTCGTTCACTTCCTTGAAGAGCGCCTCGGCATCCGGGTTGTCGGCATTGCGATCGGGGTGCAGCTCCTTTGCCTTGCGGCGGTAGGCCTTCTTGATCTCTTCCGCCGAGGCATGAACGCTGATGCCAAGGATCTCGTAATAGTCGCGCTTCGCCATCGCCATTCCTCGTCACGCAAGACATGGCCGGCCCGAGTGTTTCGGGCCGGCCAGGAGATCTTATCGTTCCTTACGAACGTTTGTCATCTTCGATGTCTTCGAAATCGGCATCGACGATGTCTTCATCCACGCCGCGCGGCGCTTCTTCCTCGCCGCCGGCTGCGGCTTCGCCGGCCTGTTCGGCCTGCTGGGCCTTGTAGATGGCTTCGCCGAGCTTCATCGAAGCATCGGTGAGGTTCTGGATGCCGGACTTGATCTTTTCGGCATCGTCGCCTTCCATGGCTTCCTTGAGCGCATTCATGGCAAGCTCGATTGCCTCGACGGTCGCCGGATCCACCTTGTCGCCATGCTCTTCAAGCGATTTCTCGGTGGCATGAACAAGGCTTTCGGCCTGGTTCTTGGCTTCCACGAGCTCCTTGCGCTTGCGGTCGGCCTCGGCATTTTCCTCGGCTTCCTTGACCATGCGCTCGATCTCTTCCTCGGTGAGACCGCCCGAAGCCTGGATGGTGATCTTCTGCTCCTTGCCGGTGCCCTTGTCCTTCGCGCTCACGGACACGATGCCGTTGGCGTCGATGTCGAAGGTCACCTCGATCTGGGGCACGCCACGCGGCGCGGGCGGGATATCCTCGAGGTTGAACTGGCCCAGGAGCTTGTTGTCTGCCGCCATCTCGCGCTCACCCTGGAAGACCCGGATCGTCACCGCGCTCTGGTTGTCTTCGGCGGTGGAGAAGATCTGGCTCTTCTTCGTCGGGATCGTGGTGTTGCGATCGATCAGGCGGGTGAACACGCCGCCCAGCGTTTCGATGCCGAGCGAAAGCGGGGTCACGTCAAGCAGCACGACGTCTTTCACGTCACCCTGCAGCACGCCGCCCTGGATCGCCGCACCAAGCGCCACCACCTCATCGGGGTTCACGCCCTTGTGCGGCTCCTTGCCGAAGAATTTCGTCACTTCTTCCACGACCTTCGGCATCCGGGTCATACCGCCGACGAGCAGCACCTCATCCACATCACCGGCGCTGATGCCCGCATCCTTGAGTGCCGCCTGGCAGGGCTTGATCGTTTTCTTGATCAGATCGCCCACGAGGCTTTCAAGCTTGGCGCGCGTCAGCTTCATCACCAGGTGAAGCGGCGTGCCGTTGGCCGGATCCATCGAGATGAACGGCTGGTTGATCTCCGTCTGGGTGACGGAGGAAAGCTCGATCTTCGCCTTCTCGGCGGCTTCCTTCAGGCGCTGGAGCGCCATCTTGTCCTTCGTCAGATCGACGCCATGCTCCTTCTTGAACTCCTCGGCGAGGTAGTTGACGATGCGCATGTCGAAATCCTCGCCGCCGAGGAAGGTATCTCCGTTGGTGGATTTCACTTCGAACAGGCCATCGTCGATCTCGAGGATGGTCACATCAAACGTGCCGCCGCCGAGGTCGTAAACGGCGATGGTCTTGCTTTCCTTCTTGTCGAGCCCATAGGCGAGCGCGGCCGCGGTGGGCTCGTTGATGATGCGCATCACATCGAGCCCGGCGATCTTGCCGGCATCCTTGGTGGCCTGGCGCTGGGCGTCATTGAAATAGGCGGGCACGGTGATGACCGATTGCTTCACCTCGTTGCCGAAGTAGCTTTCCGCCGTTTCCTTCATCTTGCCCAGGATGTAGGCCGAGATCTGGCTCGGCGAGTATTTCTCGCCCTTGATCTCCACCCAGGCATCCCCGTTGCCGCCATCGACAATCTTGTAGGGCATGATCTTCTTGTATTTCTTCACCTCCGGGTCATCGATCCGGCGGCCGATCAGGCGCTTGACGGCGAAGATGGTATTTTCGGGGTTGGTCACGGCCTGCCGCTTGGCGGGCTGACCAACGAGAATTCCGTCATCCGTGAAGGCGACCACGGAGGGCGTGGTGCGGGCGCCTTCGGCATTTTCGATGACCTTCGGCTGCGAGCCTTCCATTGCGGCGACGCAGGAGTTGGTGGTTCCGAGGTCGATACCAATGACTTTGGACATGTTCTTTTTCCTCTCTTTCGGCGATGTTATGGGGCGAAAACCCTAAGAAGGCATTTCCGCCCGGATCCCAATTTCGGAGACCGGGAATATGCTCCCGATCGTGCTTCTTGGCGTATATAAGAAGGGGGTATGGCCACTGCAAGCGGCGGTGGAGGATCGAAATGCAGATTCATCGTGAAAAATGCGATTCATTTCCGCCATGTCCGGGAAGGGGGGCGTGATGGCGGAAGGGCCTGTGCTCGATGTGATGGGAGCCATGCTCTACAAGGGTTTTCTGCCGCCTTCCGCCCAGCGTGCCCTCCTCGATGATATCCGGGCGGTGGAGCGGGCCGCGCCGCTGTTTGATCCGGTGACGCGGAGCGGGCGGAAGATGTCGGTGCGCATCACATCGGCGGGCGCTCTCGGCTGGGTTTCCGACAGACGCGGCTATCGCTACGAGCCACGCCATCCTTCCGGGGTGCCCTGGCCGCCGATCCCGCAAAGCCTGCTTGGTATCTGGAAGGAGCTGCTGCCGGATGCCCCGCCGCCTGACAGCTGCCTGATAAATTACTATGGCGAAGGGGCGAGGATGGGCCTGCATCAGGATCGAGACGAGGCCGATCTCACATGGCCGATCCTTTCCGTCTCGCTCGGGGATGACGCGCTTTTTCGCATCGGCGGGGCGGCGCGCGGCGGCAGGACGCAATCGGTGGTGCTTTCCTCCGGCGACGTGCTGGTGATGCAAGGCCCGGCGCGCCTCGCCTGGCACGGGATAGATCGCATCCGCCCCGGCACGTCCCGTCTGCTGAAAAACGGCGGGCGGCTCAACATCACGCTGCGGGTGGCGGGGCCTGCCGGTGAGGGCGCTCAGTGAGCGGCGAGGCGGCAGCAGCCGGAAATCAGGCGCCTCGTGCCGGCCTCGGAAAGAATGGCGTCAATCTCGAGCCCATAGGCGCGATCGCTCATGCCGTCGTAGCAGATCCTGCGCCGGATCACCGCCTGAAGGTCAATGCCGACGCCGGCCAGAACGGTGCCATAAGCGGAAGGCCCGCCATTGGCGCTGATGTCTGCCCAGAGCAGGGAAAGCGCCTTTTCCTCCTCCCCGGCCTCGCCGGGCGCCGAGAGGATTGCCCGCCCGTTCCTTTCGATGCCGAGCGTCCAGAAGGGCTCTGTCCCGAAACAGGTGATCGGTGACGGGAGGGCCTCGGGATCCTGCCCCGGCTGGCGGGCGAGATAGCGCATCGAAACCCAGCCCGTGGCTTCCGGGAGGCCGATCATGCCCCATTTGCCGCTTTCGTCGATCCCGACGATTTCGATTCCCCTGGCGTCGGGAGCCAGTGTGGCGATGATCGGCGAGCGGGGATCCGGCCTTGTCCGCACGTTCAGCACATCGTCCGAAGCCACATCCCGCACATCGTAAAGTGCGGGCAGATCCCGCCAGCCGGTGAGCGGTGCCTCGGCATTTGCCACCATTGCGGCGAGGCTGAAAGCAAGCGCCCCGAGAAAGAGGTGGAAATTGACAGGATACGGAGTGTTCATTGCCGTGCACTCCAACTGAGGGAGGCATTCTTCCGCGTGTAGAATTCCCCCATGAGCCCGATCAGCAGCAGCGCCAGGCTGAGCTTGATCGGATATATGTAATCGGAGAAATGGGGATTGTAATTGATGAAGGCGAAGCCGCGGGCCTGATCAATGCAGTGAAAGAGCGGATTCCAGGAAAAGAGGGCGAGCTTGCTCGCAGGCAGCGTATTGGCGAGAAACATCTTGCCGGACGCGATCATGTTGGCGCGCGTATAGATGGTTGTGACGAGACCGATGAAATTCGGCGCCCAGGGCTTGATGGCGAGAAAGACCATGCCGATGGATACCCCGGAAAACCATGCAAGCAGAAACATCCCGATCACGCCGAAAGGCTGGTGGATTTCGAGCGGCTTCACGCCAACATGATAGCCAAACAGCACAACACATGCCGATAGCACCTGGATATAGAGCGCAGCCAGAGCGGAGGAGGTGATGGAAACGGCCGTGTTCATCGGTGCATGAAGCATCATGGGAGAAGCGGGCCCTTCCGAGCTCACAACAGCGCCGAGCGCTTTCGTGTGGGTGAGAAACAGGAAGATCCCGGACATGATATAGATCAGGAAATCCCCGCGCACGGCGCTGGCGCGCAGGCCGAGGATCGTCAGCATCACATAAAACACAGCCACCAGCACGAGCAGCTGGGCGATATTGAGCATGAGGCCGATCAGCGCATTCCCGTGGCTCTTGCGCACATTTCTGACCGTGGCGTGATAGATCACGCTCAGGAGGCCGGCTGCGGCCTGTGATTTTGTCTGTCTGCGCCGGGTTTCGAACATTGCCTGACCAGGGATTGCATCTGGATGTTCCAGGGATAGCAGCGAATGCTTGCCGTTTTACTGATAGCCGATCATAAGGTCTGAAAGAGATGCGATCAATGCGGTCGCGGCCGGGAAGGCCGGAGGGAAGGGAAGCTGAAGGTGGATCACGGAGAAATGATGAAGATCTTTCGCAGGCTGGCGATCGAGGCCGGCGAGAAGATCATGGAGATCTACCGATCCGGGGATCTCGATGTGGAGGCGAAAAGCGATCAGAGCCCCGTGACCCGCGCCGACAAGGCCGCCGACGCGGTAATTTCCGAAGGGCTGCGCCGAGCTTTTCCTGATATCCTCCTGATAACCGAAGAACAGGCCGAAACCCATGCCCAGGCGGCTGAAAGGTTCCTGATCGTCGATCCTCTGGACGGCACGAAGGAATTCATCCGCAGGCGCGGGGATTTCACGGTGAACATCGCTTATGTGGAAGATGGTGTGCCGGTGAGGGGCGTCGTTTTTGCGCCCGCCCGCGAGCGGCTTTTCCTGACGGCGCCGGATGGCAGCGCCCGTGAGGAAACCGGCCCCCTCGGCACGGAAGAGCCCGGCCCCATGCGCAGGATCGCGGTATCAACCCCCGACAATGATGCGCTGATCGTGGTGGCGTCCAAATCCCACCGGGACAAGGCCACCGACGATTACATCTCCAGATACAAGGTGAAGGAAAGCCGCAGCGCCGGTTCTTCCCTGAAGTTTTGCCTGGTAGCCACCGGAGAAGCGGATCTCTATCCCCGCCTCGGGCGGACAATGGAATGGGATACGGCAGCCGGGCATGCGATTTTGCGCGCGGCAGGTGGCCATGTTGTCCGGTTCGAAGATCTTGAGCCGCTGACATATGGCAAGCCGGGTTATGAAAACCCGTTTTTCATCGCGCATGCGCCGGGGGTGCGTCTCGTATCGCCGTGACAGGCCGAGACGCCCTCCAAAAGGCCGGGAGTATTATGCCGATCTGGAAAGTAACCCGTTTGGGTGATGCACCGGGATGGGAAAGAAGCTCGAATTATAACATTGAACAGCAATGGGAAATGGACCAATAATGAAATGTGAGCGGGGCCTGTATGTCCAGGGTGTTTAGCATGACCAAAAAAGTCACCAAGGCGATCTTTCCCGTGGCCGGCCTCGGCACGCGCTTCCTTCCGGCTACGAAATCCGTTCCCAAGGAGATCATGACGCTGGTTGATCGCCCCCTGATCCAGTATGCGATCGACGAGGCCCGCGCGGCCGGTATCAAGGAATTCATCTTTGTGACTTCCCGCGGCAAAGGCGCGCTCGAGGATTATTTCGATACCGCACCCGAACTCGAATCCGCCCTGCGCAATAAGGGGAAGCGGGATCTTCTGCAGGAGCTCAAAAATACCAACATGGAAAGCGGCGCCATCGCCTATATCCGCCAGCATCAGGCGCTGGGCCTGGGGCATGCCGTCTGGTGCGCGCGCCGCCTTATCGCCGACGAGCCCTTTGCCGTCATCCTGCCCGATGACGTGATTGCGGCGGAAAAGCCCTGCCTTCAGCAGATGACGGAAGCCTATGCCGAAACAGGCGGCTGCATGGTTGCCGCGATGGAGGTTCCGGCTGACAAGGTTTCTTCCTACGGCATACTCGATGTGAAGGAAGACAGAGGCTCGCTTGTGCAGGCGGCCGGGATGGTCGAGAAACCGGAGCGGGATCAGGCGCCTTCCAACCTCGCCGTGATCGGGCGCTATATCCTCACCCCGGACGTGCTTCGCAATCTCAACCGGATGAAGCAGGGCAGCGGCGGCGAGATTCAGCTGACGGACGCCATCGCCGAAGAAATCGCCAATGGCCGGGATGTCTTTGGTCTGCGGTTCAGGGGCCAGCGTTTCGATTGCGGATCGAAGGCCGGCTTCCTGCAGGCAACGGTTGCCTTCGGTCTGGCGCGCGACGATCTGCGCGAGGAATTTTCCGATTACCTCACCGAACTGATCGCCCTGCAGAACGCCGCTCAGTAGCAAGCCTCTTCTCAAATCGCGCCTGTTCTGCCAGAGAAGGCAGATATCATCGCTTTTTGTGCAAAAACATGTGACCTTGAGCAGGGATCGGTATGTCATGAGTCTGGCGCGCGAACTGAGAAAGGCATACGGGCTTCGGTGGAAGCGGCGCCGTTTGCTTTGGCGTGCCTTGAGGAAGCGGCGCGAGATATCGGCAGTCAGGGATCGCACGAAGGCAATAGCGCCGGGAGATGTGCTCCTGTTTGCCGTTGTGCGAAACGAGATCGAACGCCTTCCCCATTTCCTTGATCACTACCGCCGGATCGGTGTGGATCACTTTCTCGTTATCGATAATGCAAGCAATGACGGCACGGGCCCCTTTCTGGCCGCCCAGCGGGATCTTTCTCTCTGGCAGACGCCGCACAGCTACAAGCAATCGCGCTTCGGGATGGATTGGCTCACCTGGCTCATGATCCGGTACGGGCACGGGCATTGGTGCGTTACGGTGGATGCCGATGAAATCCTGATCTATCCGCATCATGACAAGCGCAGCCTGAAGGATCTCGGGCGCCGGCTCGAGGCGCAGGGGCAGCATAGCTTCGGTGCGATCATGCTTGACATGTATCCAAAGGGCCCGATCGGCGATCAGATCTACAGGCCCGGAGATGATCCGTTTGCGATCCTTTCATGGTTCGATGCCGGAAATTACACCTTCACCCCTCAGCCGGAGATCGCCAACACCTGGATCCGGGGTGGTGTCCGGGCGCGGTATTTCTTTGCCGACCGCCCGGAGCGTGCGCCAACCATGGGCAAGAAGCCCTTCGTGAAATGGAACCGCCGTTACGTATACATGAACTCAACCCATTCTCTCCTGCCGCGCCGGCTCAATCCGGTTCATGATCTTTCCGGCAGAATGACGGCCGGCATCCTCCTGCACAGCAAATTCCTGCCTTCGGTGATCGGGCGCTCACTGGAGGAGAAGGAGAGGGCCGAGCATTTCGCCGTGAGCAGCCTTTATGATTCCTATTACGAAGGCCTGGCGCAAAATCCTGATTTCTGGGGGCCGCAATCGGTGCACTTCGAGGGCTGGGAGCAGCTTGAGGCGCTGGGGCTCATGGCGCGGGGCGGTTGGGAGTGAAGCGGGCGCAAATGCCCGCCTTGTGCAAATGACACGCATACGCAGCAATTTCAGCGCACGGGATTCCCATTTCGTTCAGATTCAATCAGTATGGCGGCAATGGGCGGGGCCTGCATCATGCGGGAGACCCGCATCAGGATGGCGCAGGTTGGATATCGGGCCGTGAGCAAGATTCTGGAAGCATATCGCCTGAGAGTGCGGCGGAAAAGGAAGCTGCTGCGCGCAATCGGAAAGCGCCGGGAACTGAGCAGTGTTGCCGACCGCACGCGCGAGATCAGGCCGGGCGATATCCTGTGCTTCACGGTGCTGCGCAACGAACGGATCCGTCTTTCATATTTCCTTCGCTATTATCGCAATCTGGGCGTGGATCACTTCCTGATGATCGACAATGCCAGTGATGACGGCAGCCGGGAATTTCTGGCCGAACAGCCCGATGTATCGCTCTGGACGACCCCGCACAGCTACAAGCGCTCCAATTTTGGGACCGACTGGATCAACGGCCTCCTGCGGCGTCATGCCCATGGGCATTGGGCGCTCGTCGTGGATGTGGACGAATTCCTCGTCTATCCTTTCTGCGACACCCGCCCGCTCGGGGCGCTCGTGGATTGGCTGGATGCCTCCTCGGCGCGGACCTTTGGCGCAATGCTTCTGGACATGTATCCAAAGGGATCCATCGACGCCGTGCCATACCGGGCCGGGCAGAATCCATTCGAGATCGCGAACTGGTTTGACAGCGGGAACTATGTGATGGAGAAAAATCCGCTCTACAGAAATCTCTGGGTTCAGGGCGGCCCCAGGATGCGGGAATTCTTCGCTGACACTCCGGAGCGTGCGCCTGCGCTCAACAAGATTCCGCTTGTGAAATGGCAGCGCAATTACGCCTTCGTCAATTCCACGCATATGCTCCTGCCGCGCGGCCTCAATCTTGTTTATGATGAATGGGGGGGCGAGAAGACATCGGGATGCCTTCTGCACGCGAAGTTTCTGGATACTTTCCGGGAAAAGGCCCGTGAAGAGCTGGGAAGGCGCCAGCATTACGCCAACAGCCATGAATACAGGGCTTACCACGAGCGCCTGAGCAAGGATTCGGATCTCTGGTGCCAGTGGTCCGAGAAATACATAAACTGGCGTCAGCTGGAGATCCTGGGGTTGATGTCCAAGGGGAACTGGGCATGAGGCCGATACCATCAGCCCGCACGGATCCGGGCCTGGGGGTGATCCTGCTGGTTCATTCCTCGCTTGCACGTGCGGCGCAGGTGGCGCGGCATTGGGCGGAAAGCGGATGCCCCCTCGTCATCCATGTGGACAAGGCCGTGAGCGCAGAGCGACACGCGGAATTCAGAAGCGCGCTGGTGGGGATTCCCGATGTCCTGTTTTCGCCGCGGCTCCACTGCGAATGGGGCAAGTGGTCCATCGTGCGCGCAACGCAGACAGCGGCCGAAATGATGCTCGAATCCTTCCCGGAGGTCCGGCATGTCTTTCTGGCTTCCGGCTCATGCCTGCCGCTGCGCCCCGTTGCCGATCTGCGCGCCTATCTGGAGCGCCGCCCGCAGACTGATTTCATAGAATCGGCGAATGTCGAGGAGGTCCCCTGGATCGTGGGCGGGCTGGGGCAGGAGCGCTTCACGCTGCGCTTCCCCTTCTCGTGGAAGAAGCAGCGCCGCCTTTTCGATGCCCATGTGCGCCTTCAGCGCCGCCTTGGCTATTGCCGCCGCATTCCCGAAGGCATCGTGCCGCATATCGGCTCCCAGTGGTGGTGCCTCACACGCAGGACCCTCACCGCCATCCTCGAGGATCCCCGGCGCCGGGAATACGATCGCTATTTCTCCCGCGTCTGGATCCCGGACGAATCCTATTTCCAGACATTGGCGCGCCTTCATTCGCGCCGGCTCGAAAGCCGTTCGCTGACGCTTGCCAAATTCGATCACCAGGGCAAGCCGCACATGTTCTATGATGATCATCTCCAGCTTCTGAAGCGCTCCAGATGCTTCGTTGCCCGCAAGATCTGGCCGAAGGCGGATCTCCTCTACAAGACTTTCCTGCGAGCAACCGAAAGCCCGCCGAGCGTGGTTGAGCCGGATCCAAATCCGATCGACAAGCTCTTTTCGAGCGCCAGGGAACGGCGCGTGCGCGGAAGGGCGGGGCTCTACATGCACAGCAGATTCCCCGCACCGGGGCGCGACAACGGGCTTACCTGTGCGCCCTATTCGGTGTTTGAAGGGTTCAGCGATCTTTTCATCGATTTCGAAACCTGGCTCAGTCGCACCACGGGTGCGCGTGTGCATGGGCATCTCTTTGCCCCGCACGGGGCCGAATTCGAGGGTGGACAGGATGTCTTTGCCGGCGGATTGTCTTCATCCGCGGCCGTGCGCGATCGAAATCCGCGTCTGTTTCTCGCCAGCCTGATCTGGAACATGCGGGGCGAGCATCAGGCATTCCAGTATGGCCCCGATGACAGCCCGAAAGCAGGCCATCTGATCGCGCAGGATCCGAATGCGCAGATTTGCGTCATCACGGGCGCTTGGGTGATACCGCTCTTTCATTCCAGTCTCAACTTTTCCGTGATCCGAAAGATCGCGGCGCTGCGCCAAAGAGCGGAGGCAGCCCATGTGGAAATCCTGCGCTCCCACGCTACCCGGGCCCGGGTCAGGATCTGGAGCCTTGCGGAATTCATGGAAAATCCGATGGAGAACCTTCAGATCATCGCCGACGATATTTCACCGCGCGCCATGCGCAAGCTGACGCAAGCGCCCCGCCTTGCCAATCTCGCGGGCTTCGGAAAATTCCTGCAGGATCTCAAGAATCACGGTATGCACCCATACATGATGGGAAATTTCCCGCCCGACAACATCCAGCCAATCCGCCTGCGCCCTTCCGGCGCACGGCCCCGGATTCTGAAGTAGCGCCATGGCCGCGCAGTTCGATCATTTCATCATCCTTGCAGGCATGAGAACCGGCTCGAACTTTCTCGAAGCCAATATCAATCAGTTTCCCGGCCTTGCCTGTCATGGCGAGGCCTTCAATCCTTCCTTCCTGTGCTATCCCGATGGCAAGGCCCGCTTCGGTTTCACGCTGGAGAAGCGCGAGGCCGATCCCATCGGCTTCATCCGGGCGATGCGAGAAGGCACAACCGGCCTCGCTGGATTTCGTTTCTTCCACGATCACGATCCGCGTGTGCTGCGCCATTGCCTTGCGGATCGCCGCTGCGCCAAGATCGTGCTCAGCCGCAACCCGCTCGAGAGCTACATTTCCCGGAAGATTGCCCGCAAGACGGGCCAGTGGAAGCTCACCGATGCAAGGCACGCCAAGGCCGCCAAGGTCCGTTTCGATCGGGGCGAGTTCGAGGAGCATCTCGTGAAGGAGCATTCATGGAGGGCGGAAATCAGATCCGCCCTTCAGAAAACCGGCCAGGCCGGGTTTTATCTGGATTACGAGGATATCGCCGATATCGACGTTCTGAACGGGCTCGCCCGTTTCCTCGGGCAGCCGGACAGGATCAGGGGTCTCTCGGGCGCGGTGCGCAAGCAGAACCCGGGTCCGCCCGTGGCCAAGGTCACCAACCCTGCCGAGATGCGGGAGGCATTGTGCGAACTGGATCCCTTCGGCCTTTCACGGCTCCCGGATTTCGAGCCGGCACGGGGGGCGCTTGTTTCGGGCTATGTGGCCGGGGTCTCGGCACCGATCCTCTATCTGCCCGTGCGGATCGGGCTCGAGGGCCATGTGATGGACTGGATGGCGGCGCTCGAGGGCGTGGAGCGATCGGAGCTTGGGCGCGGGTTTACCCAAAAGACCCTGCGCCAGTGGAAACGGCGCCATCCCGGCCACCGCAGCTTCACGGTGGTGCGCCATCCCCTCGCCCGCGCCCATGCCGCCTTCTGCAATCATATCCTGAACAGGGGGGAGGGAGGCTTCGCCGCAATCCGGGAAAGCCTGCGCCGCAATTACGGCATGGCCCTGCCCGAAATGACCCCGGCCAAAAAATACGACAGACGTACCCACCGGCGCGCCTTCCTCCGGTTTCTCCGCTTCCTCAAGATGAATCTCGCCGGTCAGACGGGAATCCGCATCGATCCTTCCTGGGCCAGCCAGAGCAATGTGATACGCGGGTTCGCCGGTTTTGCCCTGCCCGACATGGTGCTGCGGGCGGAAAGCCTTGCCGAAGGGCTTCCTCGGCTCGCTGCCGAGGCCGGAGTGGAAGGCACAACCATCCCTGAACTGCGGGAGGATCATCCCGTCACGCTTGCGGAAATTCACGATGACGAACTGGAAGCCGCGGCGCGCGATGTCTATCAGCGTGATTACATGATGTTTGGCTATCGCGCCTGGGAGGGCTAGAGGCTCAGGCGGCCTGCGAAGTGCGGCTTTCCGTGAGCAATGCGTGCAGGGCAACCGGATCATCATTGGCGCGCAGCTTTGCGCAGATGTCCTTGTCGCGCATGGTGCGGGAAACGAGGGCCAGTGCCTTCAGATGCTCCACGCCCGTATCCTCGGGCGCAAACAGGGCGAAGACAAGATCCACAGGCTGGCGATCCACAGAGCCATAATCGAGCGGCTTCTGAAGCCGCAGGAAGGCGCCATTGATTCCGCTGAGCCCGGGCAGGCGCGCATGGGGCAGGGCGACCCCATGGCCAACGCCTGTCGGACCAAGGCTTTCGCGCTCCTGAAGGGCATCGAAGGCTTCATCGGCATTCACGTCACAGCAAGAAGACATGATCTGGCCCAATTGCTGGAAAAGGCGCTTCTTGCTGCTCACCTGCCCCAGCACACGCACCGCTTCCGGCTTCAGAAAACTGGAAAGTTCCATGAATGCTCACTTCTTGCTCTGGCTGGTGTTTGGTCAGCCGATGTTTTTCGGGTCTATCCAGCCGATGTTTCCATCATCGCGCCGATAGATCACATTAATGCCCTTGTGGGCCTCGTTGCGGAAAACCAGAAGCGGAGCGCCCGAAAGCTCCATCTGCATCACCGCTTCACCAACCGAGAGAGAGGCGATCTTCGTTTCCATCTCGGCGATGATCATGGGGGTGAGCGATTCGGGCTCCGTATCTTCCTTCTCTTCCGACGGAGCGAGGATATAGGTGGCCGCTTCAGAAAGTTCAACCGGATGTTCGCGCCTGCGCTGATGGGCCTTCAGCCTGCGCTTGTAGCGCCGCAGCTGTTTTTCCATCTTGTCGCGGCAAAGATCGAAGGCGGCGTAGATCTCGGTGGCGCTGGCCTTGGCGGCGGCGATCATGCCGGTGGAAAGATGGACAGTAGCCTCACATACGAAATTATGCGCGTCCTTCGAGAATATGACTTCTGCATCTGTCGGCCGCTGGCCGTATTTTTCCAGAACGGATGCGAGCTCTTCCCTCACGTATTCCTGAAGTGCATTGCCAATATCTAGATGACGGCCGGTGATCTGGTATCTCATCACATCTCCTGTTTCTTGTTGATATTGCTGACAATCCCTCGCCGCACCATGACAAGCACGGGAAGAACAGCGAAAATTTCGAGGAAATGCACGGCGCCCGCTCTGCCCGGCAAGGCGGCCTGCCACATGGCGCTGCTGCCGGTAGGGTCTGGGTTTCCAGCGGAGTGGAATGCTCTGGCATGGCTCCATTTGGCGCCAGAAGGCGGTGCCTTGTCAACTCCGCAACGCCTCTTTTTCGTGACGCCTGCTCTTCGGGCGATGCATCTCAATTGATGCGAAAGCTCTGCCCCAGATAGACCCGGCGCACGTTTTCATCGCGGATCACCTCTTCCGTTGTGCCGCTCATCAGCACCTTGCCATCATGGAGGATATAGGCGCGATCGACGATTTCCAGCGTTTCGCGCACATTGTGATCCGTGATCAGCACACCGATTCCCCTCGTTTTCAGATCCGCCACAAGGCTGCGTATCTCTGCCACGGCAATCGGATCGACGCCGGCGAAGGGCTCATCGAGCAGCAGATATTTCGGATCGGCGGCCAGGCAGCGGGCGATTTCCACGCGCCGGCGCTCCCCGCCCGACAGCGATAGCGCCGGGGCGCGGCGCAGATGCTCGATCGAAAAATCGGAAAGCAGCTCCTCGAGCCTTTCGCGCCGCTTGTGCAGATCGCGGGTGGAGATCTCGAGAATGGCGAGAATGTTGTCCTCCACCGAAAGCCCCCTGAAGATGGAGACTTCCTGCGGGAGGTAGCCGATGCCGAGCCGGGCGCGGCGATACATGGGCAGCAGGCTCACGTCGCGCCCGTCCAGAAGCACCTGCCCGCCCTCCGGCATGACGAGGCCGGCGATGGCATAGAAGCAGGTCGTCTTGCCCGAGCCGTTCGGGCCGAGGAGCGCCACGACCTCGCCGCGGGCGAGTTCCAGATTCACGTCCCGGATCACCAGGCGCTTGCGATAGCTCTTGCGCAGGCCGATGACCCGAAGCCCGGCCTCGCCTTTGGTAATGGTGAGAGTGGAGGGCGCCGCCATCAGTTTGCACCGGCGCCGAGGATGGATTTCACCCGCCCTTCCATGACAGCGGTGCCATCCTTCAGATTGATGACCATCCGCTCCGAAGAAAGTGCGTTATCGCCCTGGGTGAGAATGACGTCCCCCCGCATGACGACGCGCCCCTCATCGATCGAATAGATCGCCTCACGCGCCTGCGCCGCATCGGGGCTGTTCACGAGGATGACATTTCCGGTGGCGAGAAGCCGCGATATGCGCCCGGTGCCGTTCCCCTTGGCATATTCCACCAGAACCTTGTCGGCCGAAAGCCGCATCTGGCCCTGTCCGATCTTCACGTTGCCGGAAAATACGGCCGTGCCATCGGCCTGATTTACCTGCAGTTGATCCGCGCTGATCTCGACAGGCAGGCTCGTATCCTGCTTCAGCCCGCCAAATGCGATCCGCGCGCCCTGCGCGGCAAGATCCGATGGCAGGCCCGCAAGAAGCAGGATCAGCAGTAGCTGGCGGATGTATGCTGGCATGTTACCCTCATTTTTGAGGCTCGTATATCAGCTTGACCCCATCTTTGAAAACAAGAACATGCCCGGCGGTACCGTTTGCGGCCGGCGCGATCTCCATTCTGCCTGCCTCGAGCCTGCCGAGCGGCCCTTTTCCCAGAACCGGGCCCTCACTGTGGGCTTCGCCTGTTTCAAGTCCGGCAGAGAAGTCATCCGTCACCATTTCATAGCCATTGGAAGCCCGGATCTTCACATCGCCGGCAAGGCGTGCAGTCCGGGCCCTTTCATCGATTTCGCCGCTCCGGGCCGTCACGTCGAGGCGCAGGCCCTCGGGCGTTTCGATTTCCGCCCGCAGATCCTCGCCCAGAACGCGCCCGGGAAGGGCCTTGTCGGGGCGAACCATGCCGGCGGAAATGGTAAGGGATGTGCCATCTCCCGCAACGCCGGAATATCTGGGAGAACCGATTCGTTCCTGACGGGCCAGCTTGTCCACCTCAACCCTTGAGTAGGGGATGCTCTGCGTGGGATCGATACGGTGGGAAAACAGGAACAGCGTGGAGAGAACGGCGAGCGCGAACAGGGGCAGAAGTATCTTTGCCCATGCGACGAAACGCGAATAGCTGTTGTCATATGCCGTCATGCCGCAGTTTCCCGCCCTGGTTGTGAGGGGAGCCTATCATTCCGCAAGCGCGATGGGAGCAGGTTTCCACCTGTGTTGGCGTGCATGAGCAAAGCTCCGCTCATGTTCGGCAGCGGCGCTCTAATGGGAAAAGATATCCTGATCGTCCCAGCCTTCAAGATCGAGAAGCGCCCGGGTGGGAAGAAAATCGAAACAGGCCTGCGCCAGCTTCGCGCGCCCTTCACGCGCCAGCATTTCATCAAGTTTCTCGCGCAGTGCATGGAGATACAGCACATCCGATGCGGCATATTCAAGCTGGGCATCGCTCAGTTCTTCAGCGCCCCAGTCGGAGCTCTGCTGCTGCTTGGATATATCGATGCCGAGCAATTCCTGCAGGAGGGCCTTCAGGCCGTGGCGATCGGTATATGTGCGCACGAGTTTCGAGGCGATCTTGGTGCAGTAAACGGGTGTGGCGAGCGTGCCGAAAGCCTTGTGGAGTGCGGCAATATCGAAGCGGGCGAAATGGAAAAGTTTCAGCACATCGGGATCTGCCAGAAGGCGCTGGAGATTGGGTGCTTCCCGCTGCCCCTTCCCGATCTGCACCATATGCGCATCGCCATCCCCGCCCGAAAGCTGCACGACGCAGAGCCTGTCACGATGGGGATTGAGCCCCATCGTTTCACAATCAATTGCCACGACGGGCCCGAGATCGAGGCCAGCGGGCAGATCATTATTGTGCAGGAAATTCGCCATTCTCATCCCTTTTTGCGGATGGGGTGGTGCCAGGAGAGGAGCGGTGTTTCTCCTTACGGACGTTCATTATCAAACGATTGATGCACCATCAATCTTGCATGTTGCCCCGATTCATGCCCCGGGAACCAAGCCACTCGAATCGGGAGCCGAACCACTCCATATATCCAACTGGACCATATGCACAACAAACAGGATCAATTTCACTGCGCTGCTGAAGATTGCGGCTTGAGCCATGCATGAAACTGGGTGACGTGGTTTGAGAAGGCGGCGTATCGTGGCGGGTGCTGAAGCCTGCCAGGACTTCCAGAAGAAACAATACGCCATGAAGAACGATACAGGCATCATCGCCTTGCGTCAGCGGCATCTGTGCAAGACCCGCCGACCGAAATCGCGCAAGGGGCACGTGGGACGCCGCCGGACGGCCCCATCAGGTTGGCCGGTATGGGCAAGGGGCCGGAGTGCTGATCCTGCCTCCGTTTCATCGGACACCCAGGATCGAGCCCCGATCAGACCTATCGCAGGATGACAGCGGCGATAGTGATGGTTGTCAGGAAGATTTGCGCAAGCTTGTCATATAGGGTTGCGACACGCCGGAAATCCTTGGTCTGCAAAATGCCCGCTCGAGCATGTTGTGCGCAGGATAGGCGGTTCTGTCGTAAGGGATGAAGCGCTTGCGCGACCGCGTTGAGGGGATGACGCCTCGGCTCCCTGGCTCGCCGGCATGTTGCGCGGGCTGTTGGCATTGTATCCTCTATCTGCCAGCAATCGGCATGGGGCGGGCATGACAGGCAGCTGACCGGTGGCAGCCGAAATGTCGGCAATGGTTCCTGGTGTCAGATGGAATGCGGCAATGCGCCCGTAACCGTCTGTCAACGCGTATGTTTCGTCGTGGGGCGGCTAGTGAGCGCCCGATGCAGTGAATTTCACCCCCTTTCCATCGTGCGCCAAACGGTGCGCGCGAACCGCGGGGGAATCCATACACAGTTCATCTGGAATACCTGACTGCGCGACAGGTTCGTCAAATATCCGTTGCCAGATCCCCCGCCGGCTCCAGCGGTTGAGCCGGTGTAAATGGTGGTTGGATGGCCGTAAGTGCGTGGGCAATCCTGCCCGCGGCAGCTGGATTTCAGAACATGAATGATCTCGCTGCTCACTCGTCCGTCATCAACGCGCCACGCTCCCGGCTGGTAAGCGGTTCTATCTTTTCCCAAGCCCCGTCGGACAAGCAAAAATTCATTCGCCATGATCATCTCCCGCGTGCTTCCACACAGGGATGCATGACTGTTGTTGCCATTCAATATGGTTGATCGGTGTCTGACCCCAGGTTGAAATGCTCATTCAACCTATTGATAAATCGTGCTATCTTGCGCCTGTATGAGGATAGGGGCAGTCAGCATGTCCACCGAACATCTGTTTTGGCTTTCCGGCGCTGCGCGGAAAGCGATCGCGCCGCATTTTCCGCATGGCCGTCCGGGAAAACCGCGGGTGGATGATCGCCCTCACCGGCGCATCTGGCACGGCATCTTCGAACGGATGGCGGCGGCGGGGCCGGTCCCTCGCCTTCGCCCTGACCTGGGGGAACCTCGCCGGCATCACCATGGCCATCCCGATCCTGGAAGGGCCCGCACACCCCGGGAGACTGCTGGCCGACAAGGCATATGCGCCGACAAATCCCGCAGCTGGCTGAAGAAACGCAGGATCAGGGCGCTGACCCCTTCAAACGCCACGCACGCCCTGCCCACTCGACCGCGACGCTTACCGGCGCCGAAACGTTATCGAACGGAAGTTCGGAAGGCCCAAGAACTGGCGGCGCATCGCAACACGATACGACCGCCCCGCCCGGAACGACCCCGCCGCCCCGGCCCTCGTATCGATCGTCATCGCATGGGCTTGAATGAGGACCCGACCTGGTTCCGTACCAGCTTTTCGTAATCCTCTGCTATGGTGCGGGTGAGCTCGCCCACCTCGAAATTCCAGTCGCCGATCTGGCCGACGGGCGTGACCTCGGCGGCGGTGCCGGTGAGCCAGCATTGCTGGAAGCCCTCGAGCTCTTCGGGCAGGATGTGGCGCTCGTGCACCTTGATCTGGCGATCGTTCAGAAGGCCGATCACCGTCTGGCGGGTGATGCCATTGAGGAAGCAATCGGGCGTTGGCGTGTGCACCTCGCCATCCTTCACGAAGAAGATGTTTGCGCCGGTGGCTTCGGCCACATAGCCGCGGTAATCGAACATCATCGCGTCCGAGCATCCCTTGGCCTCGGCCGCGTGCTTGGACATGGTGCAGATCATGTAGAGCCCGGCCGCCTTGGCATGGCTCGGGATGGTTTCGGGGCTCGGGCGCTTCCACTTCGAGATGTCGAGCTTCGCGCCCTTCATCTTGGCATCGCCGTAATAGGCGCCCCATTCCCAGGCGGCGATGGCAAGCTGCACCGGGTTGCGGGCCGAGGCCACGCCCATGTCGGGCCCCGCTCCGCGCCAGGCGACGGCACGCACATAGGCGTCTTCGAGCCCGGAAGCGGCGAGCACCTCCTGCTTGGCGGCTTCGATTTCATCCACCGTCCAGGGGATTTCGAAATCGATCAGGCGGGCGGAATTGTGAAGGCGCTCGGAATGTTCGCGGCTCTTGAAGATCTTGCCGCCATAGGCGCGCTCGCCTTCGAACACGGAAGAGGCGTAATGCAGCGCATGGGTGAGGATATGCACATTGGCCTCGCGCCAGGGCACGAGTCTGCCGTTCATCCAGATCACACCGTCGCGGTCATCATATGCTGCTTCCGACATCTGCTTTCCTTCCCGCTCTCGGGTTTCGTAATATTGCGCGAAATTGGTCCACTTCGGACATAATATTGCGCAAATTCCAGCCATGCTTACGAATTGATTCTTGGAATGTCAATAAGGCTGACATAAACTGTCCGCATAAGCAGGCAAACAGATCGGGGAGTATGAGTGATGGCCGAAGGTGGCAGGGGCATGAGCGGTGGCGAAAGCCGGCTTTTCCTGACGGATGAGCAGCTGCGAAAAGGGATCGAGGCGATGTTTTTCGCCTATCGCGGCTTTACGGCCGATCCTGACAGGATTCTCGCCCAGAAGGGCTATGGGCGGGCTCATCACCGGGCGATCCATTTCATCCACAGAAGCCCGGGCACGACGGTCAGCAATCTCCTCTCCATCCTCGGCGTCACCAAGCAATCGCTCAATCGCGTGCTGCGCACCCTGATCGAAGACGGGCTGGTGGAAAGCCGGATCGGCACGCGCGATCGCCGCGAGCGCCATCTCTATCTTACCGAAGCCGGCAGGGAGCTCGAGCAGCAGCTCTCAACCGCCCAGCGCAGCCGGATGCGAGCCGCCTACCGTGCGGCCGGCCCGGAGGCTGTGGCCGGCTTTCGCAAGGTGCTCGAAGCAATGATGGACCCGGCCCTGCGCAGCCATTACAATGCGCTGAGGGAGAGCACGGATGAATGATACCCCCGAGGCTCATCTGCTGATCATAGATGATGACGAGCGCATCCGCGGATTGCTGCAGAAATTTCTCATCCGCAATGGTTTCTGGGTAAGTGCGGCGCGCGATGCCGCCCATGCGCGGCGTATCCTCTCGGGGCTCGAGTTCGATCTGATCGTGATGGATGTGATGATGCCGGGAGAGGACGGAATCAGCCTCACGCGCAGCCTGCGCGAAAAGATCGAAACCCCGATCCTCCTGCTCACGGCGAAGGGCGATACGGAGGATCGCATTCTCGGCCTCGAAGCGGGTGCGGATGATTACCTCCCCAAACCCTTCGAGCCCAAGGAGCTTCTGCTCAGGATCAATGCGATCCTGCGCCGCGCGCCTGCGGCGAAAGTGGTGGAAGAGGGGCCGAAGGTGATCAATCTCGGGCCTGTGCGATATGATGTCGAACGCGGGGAAATGTGGAGCGGCGATCAGCCCCTGCGCCTCACGGCCACCGAAAATGCCCTGATGAAGATCTTTGCTTCCTGCCCCGGCATGCCGGTGAGCCGTTCTGCCCTCGTGGCCGGGCTCGGCCGCGACGGGGGGCAGGCTCAGGAGCGCGCGGTGGATGTTCAGATCACGCGATTGCGGCGCAAGATCGAGCCCAATCCGAAGGAGCCGCGCTATCTGCAAACAGTGCGCGGGGAGGGCTACCGGCTGGTGCCGGATTGAGGAGATGCGTATCGGACGCGGCTCGTGCCGGTTGCGAGAATTTGGTGCCTTGCATCGGGAATCCCGGTCCGGCAGCCATGGCGCGCAGCCTTGTCGGGCGCGGGGATTTCCCCTAGCCTTGCCGCATGACAACCCTTCTCCTTTCCCATTCAGAGTGTCTGGCGCATGTCACGCCGCCGGGCCACCCCGAGCAGGTGGCCCGGCTCGAGGCGATCAATGCGGCATTGGCCGATCCGAAATTTGATGCGCTGAAGCGAGAGGAGGCGCCGCTGGCGGAAGAGGCGGACATCGCCCTTTGCCATCCCCGTGCCTATATCGAGGCCGTGAAGGCCGCCACCCCAGAAGAAGGCTTTGCTCAGCTTGATCCCGATACGCATATGTCGCCCGGCTCATGGAGGGCGGCGCTGCGGGGGGTGGGCGCGAATCTGCGGGCGGTGGATCGGGTGCTTGGCGGCGAGGCGGCCAATGCCTTCTGCGCCATACGTCCTCCGGGCCACCACGCCGAGACGGCAAAGCCCATGGGCTTCTGCCTGTTCGGCAATGTGGCCATCGCCGCGCGCCATGCGCTGGAGCGCCACGGGCTTTCCCGCGTGGCCATCGTCGATTTCGATGTGCATCACGGCAATGGCACGCAGGATCTGATCTGGGATGAAGAGCGCGTGCTTTTCGTCTCCACCCACCAGAGCCCGCTCTATCCTGGCACCGGCGCGCCCGATGAGCGCGGCGCGCATGACAACATCCTGAACGTGCCCCTTCCGCCGGGTGCCGATGGCGGGCTGTTTCGGGCAGAAGTGGAGACGAAAATCCTGCCACGTCTGGAAGCTTTCGCGCCCGAGCTCGTGCTGATCTCGGCTGGCTTTGACGCCCATGCGGCTGATCCTCTGGCGCAACTGATGCTGGTGGAAGAGGATTTCGCCTGGATCACGCACCGGCTGTGCGATATCGCCGATGCCCATTGCGAAGGCCGTATCGTCTCGACTTTGGAGGGCGGTTATGATCTGAAGGCTCTGGCCGCGAGCGTGGCGGCGCATGTGGATGTGTTGATGGAGCGGGGCGCATGAGCGAAAGACCTGTGAGCGAGATGAGCTTTGAAGAAGCCATGGCCGAGCTTGAGGCGGTGGTCGGCAAGCTTGAGCGCGGCGATGTGCCGCTCGAGGATTCGATCGCCCTTTACGAGCGCGGGGCGAAGCTGAAGAAGCATTGCGAGGCGAAGCTGAAGGAAGCCGAGGAGAAGATCGAGGCGATCACTCTCGGCGAAGACGGCACGCCCACCGGTACCCGGCCCGTGGAGGGGCTTTAGGCCCATGTTCGAAGCGGCACTTGCCCGGGCGGCGGAAGATATCGGCGCCCGGCTGAAGGTTGTGCTTGCGCCGCTGCCCGATCAGCCGGTGATCGAGGCAATGCGCTATGCGGTGGCGGGCGGCAAGCGGCTCAGGGGCTTTCTGGTGCTTGAAGGCGCGGCGCTTTTCGATGTGCCCCGCTCCAGAGCGCTGGAAACGGCCTGCGCTGTCGAGGCCGTGCATGCCTATTCCCTCGTTCACGATGATCTTCCTTGCATGGATGATGACGATCTGCGCCGCGGCCAGCCCACGGTGCATGTGAAATGGGATGAGGCCACGGCCGTGCTGGCCGGTGATGCGTTGCAGACACTGGCCTTCGAGCTGCTTTCCGCGCCTGCCTGCCATCCCGATCCGGCGCGCCGGGTGGCGCTTGTCGCCGGGCTTGCGCGGGCCGCCGGGGCGCGGGGGATGGTGCTCGGCCAGGCGCTTGACATCGCGGCCGAAACCGCGCCCGAGCCGCTCGCCCTTGAAGAGATCACCGCCCTTCAGGCCGGCAAAACCGGCGCGCTCATCCGCTGGGCGGCCGAAGCGGGGGCGCTGCTGGCCGGCGAGGATCCTGCGCCGCTTGCGTCATACGCCGATGCTCTGGGCCTTGCCTTTCAGATCGCCGACGACATACTCGATGTGGAAGGCTGCGAAACCCGGGCCGGCAAGCGCGTTGGCAAGGATGCCGCAGCCGGCAAGGCAACCTTCGTTTCTCTATTGGGTCTCGAGGGGGCAAAGGCGCGCGCCCGCACTCTGGTGGGCGAGGCCGAAGCCGCGCTTGAACCTTACGGCGAAAAGGCGCAATGCTTGCGGGAGGCCGCGCGTTTCGTTATTGCGCGCGACAGGTAACGCCACGAAGGCCCGCGCCCCATGAGTCACAAGCCCGAAACCCCGCTTCTCGATCGTGTGCACACGCCGGCCGATCTGCGCACGCTTTCGGACCGCGAGCTTCGCCAGCTCGCCGATGAGCTGCGCAGCGAGACGATTTCAGCCGTTTCCGAAACCGGCGGCCACCTCGGCGCGGGGCTCGGGGTGGTGGAGCTTACGGTGGCGATCCATGCCGTATTCGATACGCCCCGCGATCGCCTGATCTGGGATGTGAGCCACCAGTGCTACCCCCACAAGATCCTCACCGGCCGGCGCGATCGCATCCGCACCCTGCGCCAGAAGGGCGGGCTTTCCGGCTTCACCAAGCGCAGCGAAAGCCCCTACGATCCCTTCGGCGCGGCGCATAGCTCCACCTCGATCAGCGCCGCGCTCGGCTTTGCCGTGGCGCGTGATCTCGGAGGTGCGGTGGATCCGCCGCTCGGCGATGCGATCGCGGTGATAGGCGATGGCGCCATGAGCGCCGGCATGGCCTATGAGGCGATGAACAACGCCGGCCACCTGAAGAAACGCCTCTTCGTGATCCTGAATGACAACGAGATGTCCATCGCGCCGCCGGTGGGGGCGATGTCGGCCTATCTTTCGCGCCTTTACGCCGGCGAGCCGTTTCAGGAGCTGAAGGCGGCGGCCAAGGGGGCGGTGAGCCTCCTGCCCGAGCCCTTCCGCGAGGGCGCCAAGCGGGCCAAGGAAATGCTGAAGGGCATGGCCGTGGGCGGCACGCTTTTCGAGGAGCTCGGCTTTTCCTATGTCGGGCCGATCGATGGCCATGATCTCGATCAGCTTCTGCCGGTGCTGCGCACGGTGCGCGAGCGCGCCACCGGGCCGATGCTCATCCATGTGCTGACGAAAAAGGGCAAGGGCTACGCACCCGCCGAGGCCGCTCGCGACAAGGGCCATGGCGTCAGCGCCTTCGATGTGATCACCGGCAAGCAGAAGAAGGCGGCGAGCAATGCACCGAGCTACACAAAGGTTTTCGCCAAGAGCCTGATCCGCGAGGCCGAGGCGGACGAGAAGATCGTCGCCGTCACCGCCGCGATGCCCGATGGCACCGGGCTTAGCCTGTTTGCCGAGCGTTTTCCGAACCGCTGCTTTGATGTGGGGATTGCCGAGCAGCACGCCGTCACTTTCAGCGCGGCGCTGGCGGCGGGGGGGATGAAGCCCTTCTGCGCGCTCTACAGCACCTTCCTGCAGCGCGGCTACGATCAGGTGGTGCATGACGTGGCGATCCAGCGCCTGCCGGTGCGTTTTGCCATTGATCGCGCGGGGCTGGTGGGGGCGGATGGCGCCACCCACGCCGGCGCTTTCGATATCGCCTTCCTGTCCAACCTGCCGGGCTTCATCGTGATGGCCGCGGCGGACGAGGCAGAGCTGGTGCATATGGTGGCGACGGCGGCAGCCATAGACGATCGCCCCAGCGCCTTCCGCTATCCGCGCGGTGAGGGCGTGGGCGTGGATCTGCCCGAGCGCGGCGTGCCGCTCGAGATCGGCAAGGGGCGGCTCATGCGCGAGGGCGGGCGCGTGGCGCTCCTTTCCTACGGCACGCGGCTTGCGGAGGTGTTGAAGGCCGGCGAGGCGCTTGCGGCGCGGGGCATTGCCCCCACGATCGCGGACGCGCGCTTTGCCAAACCGCTCGATCGCGAGCTGATCCTGCGCCTTGCGCGCGAACACGAAGCCCTCATCACCATCGAGGAAGGCGCCACCGGGGGCTTCGGCAGCCATGTGGCGCAACTGCTGGCGCAAGAGGGCATCTTCGATCGCGGGCTCAAATTCCGCATGATGGTGCTGCCTGACATCTTCATCGATCAGGCCAGCCAGGCCGATATGTATGAAATTGCCGGCCTTGATGCCGCCCATATCGAAGCCCGTGCACTGGAGGCGCTGGGGATTGCCGATCTCTCCAGCCGTCGCGCCTGAATAAAATCATAAACGAAAGATATATTCAGACAAAAAAACAACCAAAGATTGCCCCAAGGCCGACCCCTGAAACTTTTTTGCAACAGCAAGCATCGAAAAGCATGGAGGTAACTTTTTTAACGTATTTTCATCTCAATTTTTCCAGAATGTGAAATATAAGCGCGGCCGATCAGGACTTTTTGCTTTGTTACGAATGTCAAGGTGGCCGCAATGATCCGCATCGGGTGCAATATACTCCCCTCGAAAAAATTTCAGAACAAATGGGCGCAGCGCATGCTGCAGATATTTGTTTTGCTTATGGCTGCCGGGCTTGGTCTGGCTGCTCCGGCCAGCGCACAGAATGTGGATTGGCTCGTCAACATTGATGATACGGGTTTTGATCCCACTCCGGCCGGCGGCGATGTGGAATATCTTGTCGAAGTCGATAACAACGGTTTCGATGCCGCGCCAGCCACGACAATTACCCTGGATGTGCCTGCCGGCGGCGAGCTTGTCAGTGTGGCTGCCGGGCCGTCCGGCAGCGCGATCACCAATTGCTCGCCCGTACCGGCGACCGGCCCCGCCACCGTGATCTGCGATGTGCCGGCGCTGGCATCGCTTGGGACGGCAAGTGTTGTTGCCACGATCCGCACCTCCACCGCCGGGGTGATAGATCTGACAGCGACGGTGCCGGATTCGGCGGGTGGCGTGAATGATGTGCTGCTGGGCAACAACACCCTGACCGAACAGACGACCATCGTCGCCGGCTCCGACCTCGGCATCACGCTGACAGTGCCGCCAACCGCCGCTTCGGGCAGTTTTGTCAATTTCGATTTCGAAGTGGTCAACAACGGCCCGAACGATGCCAATTCCTATGATGTGCAATTCGCCATCCCCACCGGCATCACCAATGTGACAGCCCCGGCAGGATGTTCGCTTTCGGGCAATGTCTATACCTGCTCGGGCGGGGCGCTGGCACTTGGTGGCACGGCCAGTTTCACCTTTACCGGCCAGGTTTCCGCCGGTGGCGGCTCTACCGTAACCGGCGCGGGCAGCGTGCTCAATGCCAACCCGGCTGATCCGGTGAGCGGCAACAATACCGATACCGGCGATATCGCCATCACCGCCGGCACGGATCTGACGATCCAGAAGAGCCGCAGCCCCTCGGGCGCGCTTCTGGTGGGCGACAGCGTGTCCTTCACCCTGACCGGCTCCTATACCGGCGACAGCCCGAACAATATCACCATCCTCGATACCATCCCCGCCAATTATTCGATCACCTCTATCAACGCACCGGGCTGGGATTGCTCTGCCTCCTCGGGCCAGGATGTGAACTGCGTGCGCACCTCGGGCTCCGGCGCTGGGTCGAATGTGTCGCTCGGACCGATCACCGTGGTTGCCGATGTGGTTTCCTCGGGCACGCCTGTCAATACCGCCACGATCGGCGCGGATGGCCCGCCCGACAGCAACCTCGCCAACAACACCGATGACGACGGCGGCGCCACGATCAACGATCCGGTGGTGGACCTGCGCGCCAACAAGTCCGGCCCCGTTCCGGCGCTGGCGGTTGTCGGCAACAATTACGATTACACCATCAGCACCAGCAACGTGGGCAATGCGCCCTTCTTCGGAACCTCGGTGATGGAGGATTTCATTCCCGCCGGGCTGACGGTCAATTCCGCTACCCTCAATGGCTGGAGCTGCTCACCCGCCCTGCCGCTCACAGGCCCAGCCACGCTCACCTGCACGCGCGTCTATACGGCCGGTTCGCCGCTCAACGCAGGCGCCACCACGCCGGGCGTGGTGCTGCACACCACCGTAACCGCTGCCGGCACCATCTCGAACGGCCTGCATGTGAGTTCGCCTGATGCCAATATCGCCGATACCAATCCCGCCAATGACACCATCACCTATGATGTAACGGCGACCGTGGGCGGCGATTCCGCCGATTTAAGGGCCCTGAAATCGGCTTCCGTCAGCCCCATTCCCGCGGGTGATGTGCAGACATTCACCCTGGAAATCGTCAACGACGGACCCCAGCCTTCGCAAAACGTGCAGGTGATCGACAATTTCACCAGCCTCATCAACAACAGCGTCGGCGCCACGGGCGCAGGCTATATCGGCGAAAGCGTGAGCGCCGGCGTGGCTTCGGGCATAAGCTGCTCGACAGCATCATCGGGTGGCACTTCGCGCCGGCTCAGCTGCAACATCGCCACCCTGCCAACCTGCACCGCCGGCACGGATTGCCCGGTGATCACGGTGCAGGTGCGCCCCGGCGGCAACGCCGGCGCGCGCACCAATACCTTCAGCGCCATTTCCCAGACAACGCCGGATCCGGACCTCGCCAACAACAACGCCAGCGCGGGATACAACGTGGAAGCCCGCGCCGATGTGACTGTCACCAAATCCGACAGCCCCGATCCCGCCGCGGCCGGGCAGAACCTCACCTATATCGTGGCGGCGCGTAATATCGCCAATGGCCTCAGCGCTGCCGATAACGTGACGATCACCGATACGCTGCCGGCCGACCTCACCTTCATCTCGGCCACGCCTTCGGCCGGGAGTTGCTCCACCGAGCCAGCTGCCTTCAGCACCACCGGCCCCGGCAACAACCAGGTGATCTGCAATCTTGGCACCATTGCAAATGGCGCTCAGCGCACCGTGACGATTGTCGTACGTCCCAACAACGTTCTGCGCGGCACCCAGATCAGCAACAGCGTGGACGTGACAACCACAACGACCGAAATCGACACCACCAACAACTCTGCCACCGAAACCACCGACATCATCCAGCCCGATGTGGATATCCTGGTGAACAAGAGCGACAGCGTCGATCCCGTCGCGGTCGGGGATACCACGGTTTACAGCATTACCGTCACCAACACCGGGCCTTCGGCTTCGGAAAACATCGTGATGACGGATACCCTGCCGACAGCCCACCTCACCTATCAGAGCCATACTGTTTCCGGTGCGGGCACCTGCTCCACGGTGCCGGCAGTCGGCTCGCTGGGCGGCACGCTTGTCTGCTCCTGGCCCTATATGGATGCCGGGATCACCGAGGAAGTGACCGTGACCATGCAGGGTGTTTCCAAGGGCACGATCCCGAACGATGTCTCGATCACTTCGGACGAGATCGCCGCAGGCTTCGATCGTCTTGCCGCGAACAACCAGACATCGGAAACAACCACCGTTCGCACGAAAACCGATGTGGAAGTGGCCAGCAAGACAGCCACGCCCGCCACGGTGAACCTGAATGACGATTTCATCTTCACCGCCATCGTGCGGGTCAACACCGGGCCGGGGCTCGCGGAAGCGGACAACGTGCAGTTCTCCGACGCCCTGCCATCCGGCATGGTGCTGACGGGCGCGCCGACGGCAACAGTCACCTCGGGCAGTGCCACATCCACAAGCTGCACCGGCGCCGCGGGCGGCACATCCTTCACCTGTGATCTCGGCACCGTCAATGGCGGCAGCGAGGTGAGCATCAACATCCCCGTGGAGGTTGTCTCGGTGAGCGCGGATCCGCAGAGCTTCACCAACACCGCGAGCGTCACCACCACCTCGCTTGACGTGGATCCCGCAAACAACAGCAATTCGGGCTCGGTAAAAGTCGGCTCCTCCTCGATCGCCGGCACCGTCTATCGCGATTTCGCCGATGATGGCCTCACGGTCGGTACCGATACAGGCGTGGCCGGCGTGCCGATCACGCTCACGGGCACCTCATTCGATGGCAAGCCCGTAAGCCTTACGGTGAATACGGATTCGAGCGGCAATTTCCTGTTCCCCTATATCCCGGAAGGCACCTATACGCTGACGCGCGGCACGGTGAGCGAGGCTTACCTTACCGATGGTTCGCAGACAGCAGCGGGCAGCGAGGGCGGCTCCGTGACTTCGCCCACGGTGATCGGCTCGATCAATGTGCCGGCCAATACCGATGCCACGGATTACCTCTTCCCGGTGATCCCGCAGGCGCGGGTGGGCATCGCCAAGGCCGTGCAGGGCACGCCGGTGATGAACGCCGATGGCTCCTTCAACGCCACCTTCCGCCTGACGGTCGAGAATTTCAGCCTCGAGCCGCTGATCAACATGACCGTCACCGATCCGCTGACGGGCGCCCTGCCGCTGTTTGGCGCCTATCAGGCGCTCGGTGATCCGGCGAACGATCCGATGCCAGCGGGCAGCTATACCGTGCTCGCCGCGCCTTCGGGCTCCTGCGGCGGCGCGAATGCGGGTTTCAATGGCGATGGCGATACCACCGTGGCCAGCGGCTTCACCCTTGCCAATGGCGCCACCTGCACCATTGATTTCACCCTGCGCATCCGTCCGAACAACCCGGGTGATTCTTACGAGAACCAGGCCACCGTTACCGGCGAAGGCCAGAACTCCGGCCAGACTTCCGCCACCAATCCCCAGCTGACGGATCTGAGCGATAACGGCGTCAATCCCGATCCCAACGGCAACGGGCAGGGCAACGAGGGCGGCGAAAACGATCCCACGCCCGTGGCCCCGAGCTTCGCGCCCGCCATCGCGCTGGTGAAAACGGCCGATACCTCGGCGCTTTCCTCGCCCCCCGTGGCGGGTGAGGTGATCACCTACAATTTCGCGATTACCAACACCGGTAACGTGACCCTCACCAACGTGACCCTCACCGATACGCTTGCAGATATCGTGCTCTCCGGCGGCCCGATCCCGAGCCTCGCACCGGGCGCGACCGACAATACCACTTTCACCGCCACCTACACGCTGAAGCAATCGGATGTGGATGCCGGCCAGGTGCAGAACCAGGCCACAACCACGGGCACCGATCCCTTCGGCACGGATGTGAGCGATCTTTCCGGCACCACAACGGGTGATGACAACCCGCTGGTCACGCCGCTCGGGCAAGGCCCCGCCATCGCGCTGGTGAAAGCCGCCGATACCTCGGCACTTTCCTCGCCCCCTATTGCCGGCGAGCAGATCAGCTACAGCTTCACCATCACCAATACCGGCAACGTGACCCTCACCAACGTGACGCTCACGGATACCCTGCCTGACATCGTGATCTCCGGTGGCCCGATCCCGAGCCTCGCGCCGGGTGCTTCCGACAGCACCACCTACACCGCCACCTATACGCTGAAGCAATCGGATATCGATGCCGGCCAGGTGCAGAACCAGGCCACCGCCACCGGCACGCCGCCTTCCGGCCCGCCCGTGAGCGATCTTTCCGGCACCACCACGGGGGATGACGATCCTACCGTCACGCCCCTTGGCCAGAATCCGGCGATCCAGCTGGTGAAGGCCGTCACCAACGAGCCCGATCTGCTGGACGGCACCAATGTGGGCGATCCGGTGAACTACAGCTTCACCGTCACCAACACCGGCAATGTGACGCTGAACAACGTGACCGTGACGGACACGCTTCCCGGCATCACCATCAGCGGCGGGCCGATCCCGAGCCTCACGCCCGGCGCGGTGGACAGCACCACCTACACCGCCACCTATTCGATCACCGCGGCGGATATCGCTGCCGGCGAGATCATCAACAACGCCACGGTGACGGGCCATTACGGCCCGGGCAACAGCCTCAGTGTTACCGATGACGACAGCGTGACCGCTACCGTCGGCAAGATCGAGGCGATCCCGGAGGTGTTCCCGCCCTTCACCACCGATGGCGGCACCACCACCTCGATGCTGGCTTCGGATCTCCTGAACGGCAATCCGGCCACGCTCGCCTCCGTGGATATCACCGTGATCAACTCCGATCCGGAAGTGACGCTTGATCCCTCCACCGGGCTGATCACGCTCGCGCCGGGCAATCCGGCGGGCGTTTATACGGTGGAATACCAGATCTGCTCGAAGGACGTGCCCACGCTTTGCGATACCACCACCGAAACCGTAGTGCAGGGTGCGCTGCCGGCGATCGAAACCACCAAGATGCAGGTGTTCACCGATAACGGCGACGGCCGTGACGATGTGGGCGACACGGTGACCTATACGATCACCGTTGAAAACACCGGCAACACGGTGCTGAACGGCGTGACGCTGAACGACACGCTTACCGATTTCAATGGCGCCGCGCTCGCGCTCGACAGCGGCCCCACCTTCGTGAGCGCCTCTGCCGGCTCGCCCGAGGGCACGCTTGAAATCGGAGAAACCGCCACCTACACCGCGACCTTCACGCTCAACCTGCAGGCGGTGAACGCGCATGGTATCCGCAATACGGTCACCGCCACCGGCACGCCCGTATTCCCCCCGGGAGTGCCGGGCACGCCGACGCCGGTTTCGGATGTGTCCGATGACGGCGACGATACCGACGGCAACGCCAGCGACGACCCGACCGAGCTTGCGCTCTCGCCCTTCGTGCAGCCGGGTGGCGTGACGATCACGAAAACCACACCGCGCGATGTGGTGAAGCGGGGTGATGTGGTGCCCTATACGATCACCATCACCAACGACAATACCTTCGTGGTGGGGCCGGCGAATATCGTCGATACCCTGCCGCCGGGCTTTGTCTATGTTCCCGGAAGCGCCACCATCGGAGGCGTTTCGGCGACGGTGAACGTTACAGGCGCCGTGATCACCTGGCCGAATGTGACCATTCCGGCCGCGGGCTCCACCACCGTGACGATCGAGGCGCGCATTCTGAATGGCGCGCGCGCAGGTGAGCATGTGAACCGTGCGAGCCTGATCGATGTGGCCACCGGACAGCCGATCGTGCCGCCGGCCACGGCCACGGTGCGCATCCTGCCCGAAGGCGTGTTCGATTGCGGCGATGTGATCGGCAAGGTGTTCAACGACCGCAACGGCAACGGCTATCAGGATCCGGCCGACGAGCCAGGCAATAACCCGGCGATCAGTGATCAGACGTATCAGGGCGGCAAGGGCAAGGTCGAGATCGCGCCCGAGAGCTTCGAGCG
Source organism: Albidovulum sp. (assembly GCA_015491895.1). Lineage (GTDB taxonomy): Bacteria > Pseudomonadota > Alphaproteobacteria > Rhodobacterales > Rhodobacteraceae > WFVA01. The sequence goes on from WFVA01000098.1 coordinate 37,054, forward strand.
CCAGCCCGAGGAGGGCATCCCCGGGGTGCGCCTCGTTACCGCCGATGGCCTCGTGATCACCACCGATGAGCACGGCCGCTTCAGTGTGCCCTGCGCGATGCTGCCGGCCGATCGCGGATCGAATTTCATTCTCAAGCTCGATCCGCGCTCGCTGCCCTCGGGCTTCCGCGTCACCACCGAGAACCCGCGTGTGGTGCGCCTCACCCCCGGAATGATGAGCGAGCTGAATTTCGGCGCCGCCATCGGCCCGGTGGTGCGGGTGGATATCAGCGATGCGGCCTTCCTTGCCGATGGCAGCATGAAGCCCGCTCTCAAGGCCGGCCTGCACCGGTTGGCGAAAGCGATCGCTGCGAAGCCCGGCACCGTGAGGCTCGAGTATCACGTGGCGGCAGATGCCGGGGTGAAGGATGTGAAAGCGGCGCGCAAGCGCATGAAACTCGTGGCAAGGGAGCTGAAACGCGCCTGGCGCGGCACCGGCAAGGGGCAGCTTCTGATCGAACAGTCCATTGCCCGGGCCGGGAGGTAAGGGGATGAAGGTAATGAGCATGAAGATGGTATCCGACATGAAAAGCCTCCGCACTCTGCTCCTCGGAGGCACAGCGCTGACCGTCGTCCTCTCGGCCGCTACGGCAAGCGCCGAAACGCGACGCTGCGATCAGACGGATCTGCCGATCCCGGCCGAATGTCACCGCTCCAATGCAGGCACGGCCGTCGTGGTGCCGGCAGGCGAGAATGCCGAGCGGGCGGCAAGGCCCGGCGGTGGTTTCGAAAGCACAGGATTTTCGATCTCGATCGACGATCAGACGATCGCCGGCGCCCCGGCCCCGCGCAACCCCGAGCGCAAGAGTGATGTTGCCGCCGCTGCCGCGGGTGTGGATATCCGCTACGATGGGCTCGATACCCGCCGGATGCTGAACGTTACCACCGTTGACATGCGCGCCGCCTATCGTGCTGGTGAGAGGATCCGTTTCCGCACCTCGATGAACTACCCGGCCTTCGTGAAGCGCGGCGAAGTCCGCATTATCGATCTCGAAAAGCGCGGGCAGCCGGTGGTCGCCACCATCCCTGCCAGCCCCAACGGCACGGCCGAATGGGTGATGCCTAAGGATGGCTCGGGGCGTTATGCCTATGTGATGCGGGTCTATGATCTGAAGGGGCGGTATGATGAAACCATCCCGCTCGAGATCACCCGCACGGAAAAGCACTTCCCCACCCATGCCCAGGTGGGCGCCGCGCCCGTGGCGCCGGGCGAGGGCGAGGATCGCACGAAGCGGCGCACCATCCCCGTGCGCGGCGGCGTGATCACCGCATCGGGCAGCGGGGCCACGCCCGGTGGCACCGTGCGCGTGATGGGCGAGCCGGTGCCGGTGGATGGCGCGGGGCGCTTCGTGGTGAGCCGTATCCTGCCCGCCGGCGATCATGTGGTCACGGTGGATGTGAACGGCCGCCGTATCGTGCGCGATGTGAACATCCCGGCCTCGGAATGGTTCCGCCTCGGCATCGTCGATGTGACGGCCGGCATCCGCGATGATGACGCCGGCAATCGCGACGACTCTTACGTGGATGGCCGCCTCGCCTTCTACATCAAGGGCAAGACCCAAGCCGGCTATACCATCACCGCTTCGCTCGATACCGGCGAAGGGCCGATCGAGGATATCTTCGAGCGCCTCAATGACAAGGATCCCCGCCGGGTGCTTGATCGTCTGCGCGAAGATGGCACCGAGCTTTACCCGACCTATGGTGATGACAGCACCTATTTCGATGACACCCCCACAGCGGGGCGCGTCTTCCTGCGGGTGGAAAGCGAAAATCTGCGCTTCACCTGGGGCGATTTCAAGGCCGGGATGACGGGCGCGAGCCTCTTGCAGAACACCCGCGATCTTTACGGTGCCGAGCTGCGCTGGCAATCGCGCAATGTCACCAACAATGGTGATCCGCGCTATTCGGTGGTGGCCTATGCGGCCACGCCCGATACCCTTACCCAGCGCGATATCCTGCGCGGCACGGGGGGCTCGGTCTATTTCCTCACCCGGCAGGATATTACCGGCGGCTCCGTCACCGTGACGGTGCAGACGGTCGATCCCGAAACTGGCCGCGTAGTTTCCACCCGCACCCTCACCGAAGGCACCGATTTCACCGTGGATCACATCCAGGGTGTGCTGATGCTCACCCATCCGCTGGAATCGGGGGCCGAGGATGGCGGGCTCATCGATGATGGCGGCGCGGATTACGATGTAAATCTCGTGGCGCAATATGAATACACCCCGAGCAGCACCGAAGTGGACGATACCGCCTGGGGCGGGCGGATCGAGGCCTGGGCCTCCGATCGCCTGCGCTTTGGCGCAACGGTGATGCGCGAATCGACCGCCGGCGAAGATCAGAAGATGCACGGCGCCGATCTTCGCTTCCAGATGAGCGAAAAGAGCTATGCCGAGATCGAGTTTGCCCATACCGAAGGGCCGGGCATCACCCGCTCCACCTCCACCGATGGCGGGCTGACCATCGTTTCTTCCGCCGGCGCGCCCAGCACCGGGGCCAATGCGCTGCGCTTTGACAGCCGCTTCGATCTTGCCGATCTCGGGCTTTCCCGTGCGGGATTCGTGGGGCTTTACTACGAGCGCAAGGAAGCGGGCTTCTCGACCCTGACGGAAGACATCACCGATGATCAGACGCTGATTGGCGCCGAGTTTGAGGTGGTGCTTTCCGAGCGCCTCACCTTCGGCGGCGATGCCGAGCGTTTCGAGAAGGACAATGGCGACGAGAAAACCGAAGCGGAACTGCGCCTGAAATACGCGCTCAATCCAAAGTGGACGATCGAGGGCGGCCTTCAGTTCACCGACAAGACGACGATCGGGGACCCGGCCAGGACGGGCGACCGCACCGATGCAGCGATCCGGCTGACCTACACGCCTTCCGATGATCTGGAGCTTTATGGCTATGCCCAGGGCACGCTCAGCCGCTCCGGCGGGCTGGATCGCAATGATCGCCTTGGCCTCGGCTTCGATGCGCAGCTGAGCGAAAAGCTGAGCCTGGCGGGCGAGCTTTCCGACGGCACCGCGGGCGAGGGCGCGTCCCTGCGCCTTGGCTACACGCCCACGGCCGATAACGAGATCTATCTCGGCTACACGCTCGATCCCACGCGCGAAGGCGCGGGCGGGGATCTCCACGATCGCGGCCGGGTGGTGTTTGGCGGGCGTTATCGCGTGTCCGAAACGCTGACCACCTACAGCGAAACGGTCTATGATCTGCCCACCAACCAGCGTTCGCTTTCCAATGTGTTCGGTGTGAACTACACCCCGAATTCGGCTTGGACGCTGAGCGGCACGCTTGAGAAGGGGCGGGTGCGCGATGACGCGAGCGGTGATTTCGATCGCCTGGCGCTTTCCTTCGGCGCCGCTTACAGCCGCAGCGAGAACATGAGCTGGCGGGCGCGCCTCGAATACCGCACCGAGGATGGCGCGGGCACCGCGCGCGATCGCGAAACCTGGGCGCTGACGGCCGGTTACACCAACAAGATCAATGATGACTGGCGCCTTCTCGCCAATGTTGATGCGTTGATTTCGCAAAGCGCCGAGGGGGATTTCCGCGATGGCGAATATGTGCGCGCATCGCTCGGCTATGCCTATCGGCCCATCGATAACGAGCGCCTCAACGTGCTGTTCCGCTACACCTACCTGCGCGATCTTCCGGGCGAGGATCAGGTGGGCGCCGACGGCACCACCAACCAGCCCCTGCAGATGAGCAACATCCTTTCGGTGAACGCGGCCTACGATCTTTCACCCCGCCTCACGCTGGGTGGCAAGCTCGGCTGGCGTCAGGCGCGCGTGGCTCCGCGCGGCACCACGAACTTCACCGACAACACCGCCACCCTCGCCGCCCTGCGGCTTGACTGGCACGTGACTCACAGATGGGACATCATGGGTGAGGCCCGCGTGCTTTTTACGGATGAAACCGATACTACAGAAACTGGCGCGCAGATCGCCGTCTATCGCCATCTCAATGCCAATGTGAAGCTTGGCGTGGGTGTTGAATGGGGTTCTGTTTCGGACGATCTCGCGGATATAAATTACGATTCGCGGGGGATATTTCTGAATATCGTCGGCAAGTTCTGATTCCTCCCTGTTAGCGAGTTGGTCGACGATAGGAGCCCGCCGCATGGTGCAATGTGGCGGGCTCCCCTTGCCCTGCAGGCCAGATCAATCGAGCTGGCGTGCCTCGTCCACCAGCATGACGGGAATGCCGTTGCGGATCGGAAAGGCGAGATGCGCGGCCTTGGAAATCAGTTCCTGGCGTTCGGCATCATAGCTCAGGATCGCATGGGTCACCGGGCATACGAGGCTTTCGAGCATCCTTGGATCGAACCTGCCGTTTTCCTTTTCAGTCACTGGATTACCTCATTGTCAGTGTCGTTGCCCCTGTGCAGGGCATATTCCATCAGGGTGATCAGTATCTCGCGCCGATCGGTCAGGGTTGGGGCTTCGAGAAGGGCCTGTTTGTCTTCCGGCTCGAAGGGGCTCAGCATGGCGATGGAATTGATCAGCAGCTCTTCATCCGCGCCTTCCATGCTTTCCCAATCCGCTTCCAGCCCCTCGACTGCGAAATAGCGGCGCAGAAGGCTCATGAAATGCTCACGGGCAAGGCCCGGGTCATGCTCTGGCTGCCCGAGATCGCGCTCGAAACCCTGCCAGCTTACATCCGCGCGCAGATAGGGGGTGAAGCCCGAAATCTGCCCCTTCACCCGAAAACGCGAGATGCCCCGAAGCGTGATCATGTAGCGGCCATCGTCCAGCTCCGAGAAGGCGATCACCCGCCCGGCGCAACCGATCTGATGCAGCTTTGGCGAGGGGTTGTCATCCGAGGGGTGGATCGGCTGGATCATCCCGATCAGGCGATGCGGCGTTTTCAGCACATCATCGAGCATGGCGAGATAGCGGGGCTCGAAGATGTGCAGCGGCAATTGCCCGCGAGGCAGGATGACAGCGCCGGGGAGGGGGAACAGCGGGAGGGTATCGGGCAGGTCAGCAGGGGAAAACATGCGCCAACCATACCCTGAATCGCGCCTTACGCATAGATCAGCGATGTGAGCCTGCGCCGCCCGCTCTTCACGATCGGATCTTCAGGCGGGAGAGCCTCGAAAATCGTCATCAGCTGCTTCTTCGCGGCTTCGTCATTCCAGGAGCGGTCACGGCGGAAGATTTCCAGAAGCTCGTCGATCGCCGCCTCGGCATCGCCCGAGGCATAGAGCGCCTTGGCGAGATCGAAACGGGCCCCGAGATCGTCGGGATCCTTCTCCACCCTGGCCCGGAGCTCATCGATCGGGCCGGCTTCGGCGGCCTGTCTGGCAAGTTCGAGCTGGGCGCGGGCGGCCTCGATCTCGGAAGCTTCCCGGATCTTTTCCGGCACCGCTTTCAGAAGCGCTTCGGCCTGTTCGGTATTGCCCGCGGCGAGATTCGCGCGCACGAGGCCGCCGTAAGCGGCGGCGTTTTCCGGCTCTTCCTCGAGGATGGCGGCAAAGGTTTCGGCCGCATCCGCCGCGGCGCCTTCCTTCAGCATCTCCTCGGCGGCTTCGATCGCGGCGGCAAGCCCGCCGTCATCGCCGGTGATCTTTTCGATGAATTCGCGGATCGCGGAAGGCGGCAGGGCCCCCTGGAAGCCGTCCACGGGCTTGCCGTCGGCAAAGGCATAGACGGTGGGGATCGACTGGATGCGCAGCTGTGCGGCGATCTGCTGGTTTTCGTCGATGTTGATCTTCACCATCTTCACCTTGCCCTTGGCGCGCTTCACTTCCGCCTCGAGCGCGGGCCCGAGCGTGCGGCAGGGGCCGCACCAGGGCGCCCAGAAATCGACGATCACCGGCACGCGCTTGCTGGCCTCGATCACGTCTTCCATGAAGTGGAGTTCGTCCGAATCCTTGATCAGATCATCATTTGCGGGGGTGTTGCCTTGTTCGAGCATGGTTCGTTCCCAGTGTGATTTCGGTTTGGCCTCTATATGTGGCCATTTGGGTGAAAACCCAAGGGTCAGAGATCGAAAGTTGCGAAAACCGGGGCGTGATCGCTGGGCTTTTCCCAGCCGCGCGCATGGCGCAGGATGCGGCTGCCATGCGCCGCCGGGGCGATATCGGGGCTGGCCCAGATGTGATCGAGGCGCCGGCCCTTGTCGGCGGCGTCCCAATCGCGGGCGCGGTAGCTCCACCAGGAGTAGAGGCGGCCTTCGGGGATGTCGGCGCGGGTCACGTCATGCCAGCGGCCGGCATCCTGCACCTCGGCCAGATGCGCCACCTCGATCGGCGTGTGGCTGACCACCTTGAGGAGCGCCTTGTGGTTCCACACGTCATCCTCGCGCGGCGCAATATTGAGATCGCCCAAGAGAATGGCCTTCTTTGGCTTTTCGGCATGGAACTGATCGCGAAGCTCCGTGAGGTAATCGAGCTTCTGGCCGAATTTCTCGTTGGCCTCCCGATCGGGCACATCCCCGCCCGCCGGCACATAGTGATTGTGGATGATCACGCCGTTTTCGAGCCGCGCCGCCACATGGCGGGCATGGCCGAGCGCCACGTAATCATGGCTGCCGGCATCCTTGATCGGCAATCGCGAGAGGATCGCCACGCCATTGTAGCCCTTCTGCCCGCGTGCCACCATGTAGCGATAGCCGAGTGCGGCGAAGCCTTCGGTGGGGATCTTTTCCACCGGGCTTTTGCATTCCTGCAGGCAGAGAATATCCGGCGCTTCCTCCTCTAGCAGGCGCCTCACCAGCCCTTCGCGCAGGCGGATCGAGTTGATGTTCCAGGTGGCGATGGTGAATGGCATGGGGCGCGGGCTCCTTTTCACCCCATGAAGCGCAAAAAAAGGCCCGGCGCAAGGCCGGGCCAGTCCAACAGGGAGGATTGCGTCATGACCCCAACGCACGAGGGATCTCCTTACAGGTTCAGTTTATAGCCCCCGGATTCGGTAACAAGAAGGCGGGCGTTTGACGGATCTGGTTCTATTTTTTGCCGAAGCCGGTAGATATGGGTTTCCAGCGTGTGGGTGGTAACGCCCGCATTGTAGCCCCAGACCTCATGCAGAAGCACATCGCGCGGCACCACCTTTTCTGGCGCCCGGTAGAGGAACTTGAGGATGTTTGTTTCCTTCTCCGTCAGCCGGATTTTCCTTTCATCTTCGCCAATTAGCATCTTCATGGCGGGCTTGAACGTGTAGGGGCCAAGCTGGAATACGGCATCTTCGGATTGCTCGTGCTGGCGAAGCTGGGCGCGGATGCGTGCGAGCAGCACCGGGAACTTGAAGGGCTTTGTCACGTAATCATTGGCGCCGGCATCGAGGCCGAGAATTGTGTCAGCGTCCGAATCATGGCCCGTCAGCATCAGCACCGGGCATTTCACCCCCTGCTTGCGCATCAGGCGGCAAAGCTCGCGGCCATCCGTATCGGGCAGGCCCACATCGAGGATCACCAGATCGTGGTGGCCGGCCTTGGCCTTTTCGAGCGCCTCATGGCCGGTGGCCGCTTCGAGCACATCAAAATCCTCCGTCATCACCAGCTGTTCGCTGAGCGCCTCGCGGAGATCGTCGTCATCATCCACGAGAAGGATCTTTTTCATATTGCCCATCGGCCCGCTCCTTTTTCTTACCTGGAATTTGGGCACGTATCTTCGGATCGGCAAGCCCCGGAACCCTCCTTTCACGCATCTGTGTGAAAAGTCGGGCATATGTTTCATCTTCGGGCGGAAAGGATTACATGGGATGGCAAAGCTGTAACAGGACGCCGCATGAAACTCAGCCCAGACACCGCCGAACTGCTTGCCCGCGCCCGTGGCGATCTGCGCATGGGTGTGCCTGTGGTGCTTGCGGACGGCGGGCGTGCGGTGCTCATGGCGGCAGCGGAAACCCTGACCCCGGAGCGCCTTGCGGCAATGCGCAAGCTGGGGGGCAATCCGGTGCTGGTGATCACCGCGCGCCGCGCCGAGACGTTGAAGGCGCGCGCATATGACGGCGGCATCGCGCGCATTCCCCTGCCGGAGGAAGCGGATATAGGATGGGTTGTGGATGTGGCCGATCCCGCCGGTGATCTCATGCACCCGCTCAAGGGGCCGCTGCCCACGCTGCGCGAGGGTGATCCGTCCCTTGCGCGGCTTTCGATGCCTCTTCTGAAAAGCGCCCGCCTGCTGCCTGCCGCGGTGATCCTGGACATCCCCGAAGGCCCCGCCTTCGCCGCAAACGAGGGGCTGACGCTCCTTGATGCCAGCAGGATCGCCCCGGAAATGGCGCTTGCGCCCACTTTGCAGGAGGTCGTCAGTGCGCGGGTGCCGCTTGCGGTTTCAAGCGCGGGGCGGGTGCATGTGTTCCGCCCCGAGGATGGCGGAGAGGAGCACTACGCCATCGAGATCGGGAAGCCTGCGCGCGATCGCCCGGTGCTGGCGCGGCTGCATTCGGCCTGTTTTACCGGCGATCTGCTGGGTTCGCTCAAATGCGATTGCGGGGCGCAGCTGCGCGCGGCGCTGAAGCAGATGGGGGATGAGGGCGCGGGCGTGCTTCTTTATCTCAATCAGGAGGGGCGGGGCATCGGGCTTGCCAACAAGATGCGTGCCTACAGCCTTCAGGATCAGGGCTTTGACACCGTGGAGGCCAATCATCGCCTCGGTTTCGAGGATGACGAGCGCGATTTTCGCATCGGCGCCAATATCCTGAAGACGATGGGTTTTGGCGCGGTGCGGCTGCTGACGAACAATCCCCGCAAGGTGGAGATGATGGAGCGCGCAGGGGTGCAGGTGGCGGAGCGGGTGCCGCTCAAGGTCGGCCACACGCCGGAAAACGCGGCCTATCTCGCCACCAAGGCGAAGAAATCCGGGCATCTGCTGTGAGCTGGCCCGGGCTCGGAGATCTCGTGCTCACGCCAAAAGGCGTGCGCTTCGCGGGCCGGGTGTTCCTCTGTGCCATCGGGCGCGGCGGCGTGCGGCGCGACAAGCGTGAGGGCGATGGTGCCACACCGGCCGGGATCCACCGCATCACCGGCCTTCTTTATCGCGCCGACCGAATGGCCTGCCCCGCTCCCTGGGCCCGCCCGATCGGCCCCCGGGATCTCTGGTGCGACGATCCCGCCTCACCGGCTTACAATATGCCCGTGCGCGCGCCATTTGCCGCACGCCACGAGCGCCTGTTTCGCCCCGATCCTCTCTATGACATGATCCTCACTACCGACTGGAACAGCGCTCCGCCCCGCCCCGGCGCGGGCAGCGCGATCTTTCTCCATATCTGGCGGCGACCGGGGTATCCCACCGAAGGCTGCATTGCCTTTGCGCGAGAGGATCTGATGTGGATCGTCACGCGGATCGGGCCGGGAACCCGGCTGATCGTGCCGCCATTGCCGGCCTGATCTCAGGCCAGCAGGGCCTCCTCTTCCCGCCCCCGGATAGGAGCTTCAACGATCTCCCCAACGGGCTGATCGGCGCTGAAATGGACCGGGGCAAAATGCTCGGTTCGCCCCATGCGGGGGCTTTCCATCAGGATGCGGTGGGGCGTTCCGATCTGGGCCGCAAGATGTGCTGCCACGCGCTCCCGGCCGAGCGCCCGCAGCCTTGCCGCACGCTCGCGGATCACCGGCCCCTTCACCTGCGGCATCCGTGCCGCCGGCGTGCCCTTGCGCGGGGAATAGGGAAAGACATGCAGCCATGTGAGCCCGCATTCCTCCACCAGCCGCAGGGAATTTTCAAACATCGCTTCGGTTTCGGTGGGAAAGCCCGCGATGATATCGGCGCCGAAGGTGATATCCGGGCGCAGGCGCCGCGCATCCTCGCAGAAGCGGATCGCATCCTCGCGCGCGTGGCGCCGCTTCATGCGCTTGAGGATCATGTTGTCGCCCGCCTGAAGGGAGAGATGGAGATGGGGCATAAGGCGAGGTTCGGTGGCGATGGCCTCCATCAGGCGCTCGTCCACCTCGATGGAATCGATCGAGCTGATGCGCAGGCGGGGAAGATCCGGCACCAGGCGCAGGATGCGCATCACCAGATCGCCCAGCGCCGGCGCGCCGGGCAAATCGGCGCCCCAGCTTGTCATGTCCACCCCCGTCAGCACCACCTCGTTATAGCCCTTGTCAACAAGCCGCCTGATCTGCTCCACCACTACACCCGCAGGCACCGAGCGCGAATTGCCGCGCCCGTAGGGGATGATGCAGAAGGTGCAGCGGTGATCGCAGCCGTTCTGCACCTGCACATAGGCGCGCGCGCGGGCGCCGAAGCCATCGATCAGATGGCCTGCCGTTTCGCGCACCGACATGATGTCATCCACCTGCACGCGCTCGGTTTCGCCGGTGAAATCGGGGGCAAGGCGGGCCCAGGTGGCGGGCTGCATCTTCTCGCCGTTGCCGATCACCAGATCAACCTCGCCCATGGCGGCGAAGGTTTCAGGCTCCGTCTGGGCGGCGCAGCCGGTGACGATCAGTTTCGCCTCCGGGTTTTCACGCCGCAGCCGGCGGATTTCCTGGCGTGCCTTGCGCACCGCCTCGGCCGTGACGGCGCAGGTATTCACCACAACCGCTCCCTCGACGCCGGCCTGTTCCGCCAGCGCCTTCATGGCCTCCGTTTCGTAAGTGTTGAGCCGGCAGCCGAGGGTCGCAAAGAGAGGGGGCTTCAGCGTGCCCATCCGGCAGCCTCCAGGAATTCCGGCGCGATCTCGCCCTCGAAGACCCGCGCCACCGGCCCCGAGAGCCACACGCCGTCATCACGCCAATCCACCCCGAGCGTGCCGCCGTCCACCTCTATCTGCACGCGCCTGCCGGTGAGGCCACGCCGATGCGCGGCCACCGCCGCGGCGCAGGCGCCCGAGCCGCAGGCAAGGGTGATTCCGGTGCCGCGCTCCCACACCCGCATCCGCAGATGATCCGGGCCGAGGAGGGAGATGAATTCCACATTCGTAGCCTCGGGAAAAAGCGGATCGCGCTCGAAGCGCGCGCCTTCGCCGGCCACGTCCACCGCTTCGGCATCATCCACGAAGAAGACGCAATGGGGATTCCCCATGCCCACGGATGAGGGCGCACCCGGCAGGGGAAGGGCATCCGTATCCGCCTCGCGGCTGAGCGGGATTTCCCGCCAGTCAAGCTGCGGCGGCCCCATGTTGATGCTGATCGCACCATCCTCACGCCTGGCTTCGAGAATGCCGCGCGCGGTTTCGATCTGGATGCGATCCTTGCCGGTTTCGTCCATGACGAGGCTTGCCACGCAGCGGGTGGCATTGCCACAGGCGCCCGACGGGCTGCCATCGGCATTGCGGAATTCGAGCCCTATGGTGGCTGCATCCGAATCCCGTATCTCTGCCAGCTGATCGAACCCCACCCCCTTGTGGCGATCGCCCAGCGCGCGGGCGAGATCGGCGCTCACACGCGTATCCTGCCCCCGTGAATCGATGATCACGAAGTCATTCCCGGCGCCGTGCATCTTGAGAAACCGGAGGGGCTGATATGGGTTTTGCCTCTGCATGGGCCGGCATATAGCGAGCGGCGCCGTGCATTACCAGAGAATGTCATGAAAAGTGGCAATTGGGGGCTTGACCATCCAGCCCCTCTTTCCTAGGTAGCCCTTGATGTGGGCCGTTAGCTCAGTTGGTAGAGCAACTGACTTTTAATCAGTAGGTCGCAGGTTCGATCCCTGCACGGCTCACCATTTCTTCAGGAAACCCGGTAAAGCGATCGCCCTCCGGTTCGTGCGTCAGGCTTCCGTGGGCTGGCAGGCCGCGCGGCGCCCTCCAGATCCGAAGGGATTGCGCATGACCACACCGCTCAGGAATCGGGCATGGCGGGATCCGCCTTGCCGGCAAGATCCTCATCAAGCGGCACCTCGAAGCTGTTGAGGATGAAGGCCAGCGTGGAATAGAAGCCGAGCGTTGCCATCAGATCGAGCGCCGCCTTCTTGCCCAGGAGCCCTGTGAGCTTTTTCTTCGTTTCCGGCGTCAGGCGCGCGTTCGCGAGCAATTCGTCAACCGCTTCAGCCAGGAGCGCATCCTCGGGGGCCATGTCCTGCACGGAGCCCCGAAGGCTCACAATGCGGCCCGCATCCAGCCCGCAGCGCCGTGCCCGCACCATGTGATGCGCCCATTCATAGGCCGAACCCAGACGGAACGCAGCGCGCAGGATCACCACCTCGGCCTTCTCGCGCCCAAGCGCATTTTCGAGAACCACATGGGCCCGCAGCGGCCCCCAGGCGCGCAGCAGTTCAGGGTGGTGAGCCATGACGCGATAGACATTCAGCTGCCCGGCAAAGTCTGTGAGCATGTCGCGGATATTCTCCGGCCACTCGTGATCCGCAAGCGGCGGAAAGGCGAAGGACATCTCCTGCGCCTTTCCCGAATCAGATTGCGGCTTCGATGGCATGAGCCAGCTTCTCCACCAGTTCATCGATTTCCCGCTCGGCGATTATGAAGGGCGGGGCGAGCAGCACGTGATCGCCGAGGCTGCCATCAATCGTGCCGCCCATCGGATAGCAGATCAGCCCCGCCTCGAAGGCGGCGCTCTTGATCCGCCGAGCGATGCCGCGCTCCGGCTCGAAGGGGGCCTTGCTCTCGCGATCCGAAACGATTTCAAGGCCGCGAAAAAGCCCGCGCCCGCGGATATCGCCTACATGGGGATGATCGCCGAAGGCTTCATGCAGGGCTTTTTCGAGATAATCCCCCCGGGCCCGCACCCGGCTCAGGAGATCCCTCTCCCGGATCTCGCGCACCACCGCGAGTGAGCAGGCCGCAGCGGTGGGATGGCCCATGTAGGTATGGCCATGCTGGAAGAAGCCGCTGCCGGAGGCGATGGCTTCATAGATAGCTTCCGAACACAGCATCGCGCCCACCGGCATGTAGCCCGCGCCAAGCCCCTTGGCGATTGTCACGATATCGGGGCGCACCCCCTCCTGCTCGCAGGCAAACATGGTCCCCGTGCGCCCCATGCCGCACATCACCTCATCGAGGATGAGCAGCACGCCATGGCGATCGCAGATTTCGCGTATGCGGCGGAAATAGCCCTTCACCGGCACCACCGCACCGCCCGTGGCCCCCACGACCGGCTCGGCAATGAAGGCCATGACATTCTCCGGCCCGAGGCGAAGGATTTCGGCTTCAAGCTCATCCGCTACCCGCAAACCGTATTCGGATGCGCTTTCTCCCGGAAGGCGATCGCGGTATTCATAGCAGGGCGCGATATGGCTGGTTTCGATCATCAGCGGTTCGAATTGCCGCCGCCGCCACATGTTGCCGCCTGCGGCGAGCGCGCCGAGCGTATTGCCATGATAGCTCTGGCGCCTTGCGATTATCCGCCCGCGTGAGGGCTCCCCCTTCTCGACGAAATACTGCCGGGCGAGCTTCAGCGCCGCTTCCACCGCCTCCGATCCGCCGCTCAGCAGGCAGACCCGCCCGATCCCCTCGGGGGCAAGACCGATCAGCTCATCGGCAAGCGCCTCGGCCGGTTCGGATGTAAAATAGCCGGTATGGGCATAGGAGACCTTGCCGAACTGCTCGATAACGGCTTCCTTCACTCTCCTGTTGGAGTGCCCGAGGCAGGAAACGGCAGCGCCGCCCGAGCCGTCGAGATAGCGCTTTCCCGTATCATCAATGAGATAGCACCCCTCTCCGCCGGCTACGGTGGGAGGGGTGACATGCGTCGTCCGGCCGAAGATATGGCCCATGTTCTCTCTCCTGCTTGCTGGCCGGCGGGGATGTGCGCTGGCCGGATTGCGGGCCGGAGTATGAAGCCGCCGGCGCTCGGCGACCAATGCAAATCTGTCATCATGTGGTATTTCCCTGCCCGTATTGGCCAAAAACAATCATGGGTGATGACAAAATCATGCGCAAAATGCATGATATGTGATGCGGTGGCACTGAAGCGGATGGAGGCTGGATGGATATTGCCTGGATGGAGGATTTTCTCGAGCTTGCCGAGCGGGGAAATTTCACCCGCGCCGCAATGGCGCGCAACATTTCGCAGGCCGCTTTCAGCCGGCGCATCAGGGCGCTGGAGGAGTGGCTGGGCGCCCGGCTCGTGGATCGCTCCACACATCCGGTGCGCCTGACGGCCGAGGGCGAGAGATTCGCACATGAAGCAGGCGAGATCCTTGCGCATCTCGAGGAAACGCGGGCGCGCCTTTCCCATCCCGATCTTGGCCGCAATGCGCGGGTGCGCATAGCCATGCCCCACATGCTTGCCGTTTCCCGCTTTCCTCTCTGGTGGGGGGCCTGGTCAGCGGGAACTCCGATCAAGGCCCAGGCTTCTGTCGGCAGTGTGAGCGATATCATCTCCGATTTTGTCGCCGGCGGCAGTGAAATCCTAATCTGCCATCGCGGCGCGCAGCTGCCGGTGATGCTCGATCCCGCTCTCTTCGACATGCATGTGATCGAATACGATATACTGCGCCCCTATGTTTCGCGCGCCCATTTTCCCGATTGCGCGGCCGGGGATCTGCAGCGGGGCGAAAAGCCCCTGCCGCTCGTGCTCTATGGGCGGGGCGCCTATTTTGCCCGGCTTGTCGAGCGGAAAATAGATGCCGCGCCGGAGCTTTTTGCCGGTGCCATCCGAATCGAATGCAACATCGCCCACATGCTGCGCGATTGCGTTGCAAGGGGGATGGGCGTTGGATGGTTGCCCTGGTCCATCATTGAGGGGAATCACCGCGCCCGACTTGCGGCTCTGCCGGGGCGGCAGTGGCAGGAGGATCTGGAGGTTGTGGCATTCAGGCACAAACGCGGCTCCGGCCCGGCCGGTGAGGCAATCTGGCAGCGCATCCGCAGAATGGCCCCGCGCCGCTGACAAGGGTGCTCAATCCGGTTTTTGGCGAATCCTGCCTCCGGTCGCCGAGGTTATTTCCTCCGCCGCCTGCATGACATGTTGCCTGTTTTGCGCAATCATCCCGTCATCGAACCGCCCGGCAGGGCCGGAAATGGATATGCCTGCAACGGCCTCGCCGAAGGAATTGAAGATTGCCGCGCCGAGGCAGCGCATGCCGCTGAATTGTTCTTCATCGTCCAGGGAATAGCCTTGTTTGCGGATCCGGGCGAGTTCGGCGAGAAGGGTTTCTGGAGATGTGATGGTATTGGGGGTGTAGCGGGGGAGCCCCATTTTTCTGATGGCTGCGATGATCTCCTCGTTGCCCAGGCAGGCGAGCATGGCCTTGCCGATCCCCGAGGCATGCAGCAGGCTTCGGGTGCCGGGCAGGAAGAAGGCGCGCACCGGGTGTTGTGTTTCGACCTGGGAGACGAAAACGATTTCATGGCCTTCAAGAACGGCCAGATTCGCGGTTTCGCCCGTTTGCTCCATCAGCCTGCGCAATATCGGGCGTGCCGCATCCACCAGATTGCTGCGCGCAAGATAGGTTGCTCCCACGCGATAGGCACCGATGCCGATGGCCCATTCCTGGGTATCGGCATCGAAGCGCACGAAACCGTGCTGGTAAAGGGTCGTGAGCAGGCGGTGGGCGGTCGAGGCGGGGATCTCCGCTTCGCGTGCGAGCACGCTCAGGGTCATGCTGCCGCGCAATGACAGCTGGTGAAGAAGCGCAAGGCCCCGATCGAGGGCGCGCACAGTGCCGCTTTCCGCTTCTCGCATGAGGGAGCGCGGGCGCCCTCTCTTGCGCCGGATGCTCTTCTCTTCTTCGGCCGACATATTCCGATTCTCCCTTCCGATTGAACATTTTCGAAAACCGATCATATCTGATTGCCATGGCTGAAAAATTGAAAACCATGACATTTCAGAATGTTATCCGAAAACAAGGTAAAATGAAAATGTTTTTCAGAAAAATTGAAAAACCCATGCGCACAGCTATCATCTGATTTGTCGACCACCTTCAGAAGGAAAGCCAATGTTCGGCCTCAATCCGGTTTTCATTCCCGGCCCAACCAACATACCCGACCGGCTGCGCCACGCGATGAACGTGCAGACGATCGATCACCGAGCGCCCGATTTCGTGGAAGTCTTCACGCCCGTTCTCAGGGATCTGAAAAAGGTGTTCCGCACCCGGGATGGCCAGACCTTCATCTTCGCCGCTTCGGGCACCGGCGGCTGGGAGGCGGCGATCACCAATACGCTTTCGCCGGGCGACAAGGTGCTGATCGCGCGTTACGGCATGTTTTCCCACCGCTGGATCGACATGTGCCAGCGCCATGGGCTTGATGTGCAGGTGATCGAGTGCGAATGGGGTGCGGGCGCGCCGGCCGATCGCTTTGCCGAAATCCTCGCCGCCGACAAGCGCCGCGAGATCCGCGCCGTTCTCGTGACACATAACGAAACGGCGACGGGCGTGCTTTCCGATATCGCCGCCGTGCGCAAGGCAATGAATGGAGCGGGCCATCCGGCCATGCTCTTCGTGGATTGTGTCTCGTCGCTGGCGTCGATGGATTTCCGCATGGATGAATGGGAGGTGGATATCGCGATTTCCGGCTCGCAGAAGGGTTTCATGCTGGCTGCCGGTGCTGCTCTGCTGGCGGTTTCCCCCAAGGCGATGGCGGCGATGGAGGAGGCCAGGGCCCACCGCTGCTATTTCGATATGCGCGAGATGGCGGCGGCCAATGCCTCCGGGGGCTTCCCCTATACGCCACCGCTCAATCTGATCTTCGGGCTGCGCGAGAGCCTCGACATGCTGCTCGAAGAGGGGCTTGATAACGTTTATGCCCGCCATCGCCGGCTGGCCGAGGGCGTGCGTCGGGCCGTCGCTGCCTGGGGGATGGAACTGGTGGCCAAGAGCCCGGATCTTTATTCCGACAGCGTCAGCGCGATTCTCGTGCCCGAGGGCTTTGATTCCAATGCGCTGACAGATCACGCCTATGAGAAATACCATGTTTCCTTCGGCATCGGGCTTGGCGAGATGGCGGGCAAGGCCTTCCGCATCGGCCATCTCGGCGCGCTTACCGATGTCATGGTGCTTTCCGGCCTTGCAACGGCCGAAATGGCGATGAAGGATCTTTCCTACCCGATCGAGCTGGGATCGGGCGTTGCCGCTGCGCAGGAATATTACCGCAATACCCCTGCCACCGCAACGGCAAAGGCAGCTTGAAAGCATGAGGAAGTGATGCTGATACCCACCTATGAGGATGTCGAAAGAGCCCATGAGCGCATCAGCGCCCATGTGCACGAAACGCCGGTGCTGACATCGCGCACCTTCAACGATCTCACCGGTGCCGAGCTTTTCTTCAAATGCGAAAACTTCCAGAAGGCGGGCGTGTTCAAGGCGCGCGGGGCCAGCAATGCCGTTTTCTCTCTGAGCGATGCGCAGGCCGCGCGCGGCGTGGCCACGCATTCCTCGGGCAATCACGGGCTCTCGCTCGCCTATGCGGCGGGGCGGCGGGGCATTCCCTGCCATGTGGTCATGCCGCGCACCGCACCGGAGGCCAAGAAGGAGGCCGTGCGCGGCTACGGGGGCACCATCACCGAATGCGAGCCCTCCACATCCAGCCGCGAGGAAGTGTTTGCCCGGGTTGTCGAGGAAACGGGGGCGGAATTCGTGCATCCCTACAACGATCCGCGCGTGATTGCCGGGCAGGGGACATGCTCGAAGGAGCTTCTGGCCCAGACGGGCGGGCTCGATGCGGTGATCGCGCCCATTGGCGGGGGCGGGATGGTTTCGGGCACCTGCCTTACCCTTTCCAGCATCGCGCCCGATGTGGAAATCTTTGCTGCCGAGCCGAAACAAGCCGATGATGCCTGGCGCTCCCTCAGAGCCGGCCATATCATCGCCGATGATGCGCCGGTCACGGTGGCCGACGGCCTCAAGGTGCCGCTCAAGGATCTCACCTGGCATTTCGTGAAGAACCACGTGAGCGATATCCTCCTCGCCGAAGAGCAGGAGATCATCGATGCCATGTATCTGATCTGGCAGCGCATGAAGATCGTGGTCGAGCCTTCGAGCGCGGTGACGCTCGCAACAATACTGAAGAACCGGGAAACATTCGCCGGAAAGCGGGTGGGTGTGATCCTGACCGGCGGCAATGTGGATCTGAAAAAGCTGCCCTGGATGTGACCGGGGCCGGGAGGAGCGAGATGAAAGACGTGAATTTCGATGAATATGAAGTGGGCTACAACATCCCCGCCAAGCCGGGAATGGACGAGGCCGATATCCAGACGCCCTGCCTGATCGTGGACATGGATCAGCTCGAGCGCAACCTCGACAAGATGCAGGCGGATGCCGATGCCATGGGCGTGCGCCTGCGGGTGCACGGGAAGATGCACAAATCCGCCGATATCGCGAAGATGCAGATCGAGCGCGGCGCCTGCGGAATCTGCTGCCAGAAGGTCAGTGAGGCAGAAGCCTTCGCGCGCGAGGGGATCAGGGATATCCTGGTATCCAACCAGGTGCGCGATCCCGCCAAGATCGATCGCCTTGCCCGCCTTCCGAAGCTCGGCGCGCGCGCGATTGTCTGTGTGGACGATATCGCCAATGTGGCCGATCTTTCCGAAGCGGCCGAAAGGCATGGCACCGAGATCGAGTGCCTTGTGGAGATCGATTGCGGCGCCGGGCGCTGCGGCGTAACCGAAACGGCGGATGTGGTCGAGATCGCAAAGGCGATCGACGCGGCGCCGGGGCTGAAATTTTCCGGCATTCAGGCCTATCAGGGCGCGATGCAGCACCTCGATGAATATGAGGAGCGCAAGAAGAAGATCGATATCGCTGTGGCGATGGTGAAGGATGCTGTGGAGGCGCTGAAAGCCGAGGGTCTGGAGTGCGATATCATCGGCGGCGGCGGCACCGGCAGCTACTATTTCGAGGGCGAATCCGGTGTCTATAACGAGCTTCAATGCGGCTCCTACGCCTTCATGGATGCCGATTACGGCCGCATCCTTGACGAAAACGGCGTGCCGATCAGCGAAAGCCAGTTTGGCTCCTCGCTCTTTCTGCTCACCTCGGTGATGAGCCATGCAAAGCCCGACAAGGCCGTGGTGGATGCGGGCCTGAAGGCGCAATCGGTGGATTCGGGCCTGCCCAAGGTGCACGGGATCGAGGGCGTGGAATATGTGAAATGCTCCGACGAACACGGCGTGATCGCCGATCCCGAGGGCAAGCTTGCGATCAACCAGAAGATCAGGCTCATCCCCGGCCACTGTGATCCCACCTGCAACGTGCACGACTGGTATGTGCTGGTGCGTGGCGGGAAGGTCGAGGATGTGATTCCGGTTACTGCGCGGGGGCTCGCATACTGATGCTGATCGTGAATGAGGAAACCTGCCGGAAGGTCATGACGCGCCCTGCGGCCTATGATGCTGTCGAGGCGGTGTTCGGAGCCATGGCGCGGGGGGATGCGCGCAATTTTCCCGTGGTGCGCGAGGCGATTGGCCATGCGGATGCACTTTACGGCTTCAAATCGGGCTTTGACCGCGCTTCGCTGGTGCTTGGCGTGAAGGCCGGGGGCTACTGGCCGCACAACGCGGAGAAGGGGCTGACGAACCATCAATCGACGGTGTTTCTCTTCGATCCCGATACCGGGCGGCTTTCGGCCCTTGTGGGCGGCAATTATCTCACGGCCCTGCGCACGGCGGCGGCCAGTGCTATTTCCATCAATCACCTGGCGCGCAGAGATGTGAAGGTGCTGGGCATGGTAGGGGCAGGGCATCAATCGGCCTTCCAGCTGCGGGCAGCTGCCGAGCAGCGCGATTTCGAGCGCGTCGTGGCCTGGAATTATCACCCCGAGATGCTGCCGGCGCTTGGCAAGGTGGCCGAAGAGCTCGGCCTGCCTTTCGAGGCGGTTTCGCGCGAGGCGCTGGGGGCCGAGGCCGATGTGATCATCACCATCACCTCCGCCCATGAGCCGCTTCTGATGCAGGAGTGGATCCGCCCCGGCACCCATATCGCCTGCATGGGCACCGATACCGCCGGCAAGCAGGAGCTGGACCCGGCGATCTTTGCATCCGCCACCGTGTTTACCGACGAGGTGGAGCAGTCGATAAGTATCGGCGAGGCCCAGCATGCCATCGCCCGGGGGCTGATCCGGCCCGAGGATATCACCCCGATCGGCGCTGTCATAAATGGCGATCATCCGGGGCGGCGTTCGGAGGATGAAATCACCGTGTTCGATGGCACCGGGGTGGGGCTTCAGGATCTCGCAGTGGCATGGGCAGCAGCGCAGGCCGCGCAGGAACAGGGCATTTCGGAGGAAATTGTGCTATGAAACAGGAAATCCCCGCTTCGCGCTAGCGAAAGGGGGCGGAAGGCTCCACCGGAAATCCTGATCATTCGGAAGAGGGAGCCGGCGGCCTGGACCGAAAAGCCGGGACACGGCCGCAGTTCAACCAACAAGGAGGAAACCATGACCATGAAAACCAATCGACGCGATTTTCTGCTGAAAACCGCAGGCGCAGCCGCCGCAGGCACTCTTGCCGCGCCGGCCATTGCCAATGCCCAGGCGAAAACCATCACCTGGAAGGTCCAGACCTCATGGCCCGGCGGCATCGGGCTGCAGATCTTCAAGGATTGGTGTGCGTCCATCAAGGAGAAATCCGGCGGCGAGATGGAATTCATTCCCTTCGGCGCCAAGGATGTGGTGGGGGATTTCCAGCTTTTCGATGCCGTGAAGAACGGCGTGCTCGATGCGATGAACCCCTTCACCCTTTACTGGGCAGGCCGGATCCCGGCCTCGGTATTTCTCAGCTCCTATCCGCTCGGCCTTCGTCAGCCGGGGGAATGGGATGTGTTCTATTATGGGCTCGGCGGGCTCGACATGGCGCGTGAGCTTTTTGCCCGCGAGGGGATGTATTACGTGGGGCCGATCCAGCATGGCCCGAACATCATCCATTCCAAGGTGCCGATCCGCTCGATCGATGATTTCCGCGGACGCAAGATGCGCCTTCCCGGAGGCATGGTGGCCGAGGTATTCCAGGCGCTGGGCGCGAAAACCACGCTTCTGCCCGGCTCCGAGATCTTCCCCGCGCTCGAGAAGGGCACGATCGACGTGGCCGACTACGTGGGTCCGGCGATCAACTATGCGCTCGGCTTCAGCCAGGTCACGAAATACGTGGTGCTTGGCCCTCCGGGCTTCATGAGCGTCTATCAGCCGGTGGATCTGATGGACCTCACCGTGGGCATGAAATCCTGGGAGGCTCTGCCCGATGATCTGAAGAGCTTCGTGGAAATGGAGGTGCATTCCTATTCCGACATGCACCATGCGAAGATCCAGCAGGCCGATCAGGAGGCCTGGAAGAAGTTCGCGGAGGATGGCACGGAAGTGACCCGCCTCAGCGAGGACGATATCGAGGCCATGACGGAGATCGCCGTGCCGATCTGGTTCAAATGGGCCAACAAGGACAAGGACGCGGCGCGGGTCTTCAAGACGCAGCTCGATTACATGATGTCGCCCTCGCTCGGCTATGTGACGGAAGACATGATCGAAGGCTACGAACTCGACCTCTGATCGCCCTCCCGCCCGGGGCAGGCCTCGGGCGGGACCACTTGCCATTTCGCATCTTGCTCACGGGAGTTCCTCATGCCGAGCGTCAATTTCGTGTTGCCGCACTGGCTTTACTGGTCAGGGCTCGTCATCTTTCCGCTTGTGGCCATGTACATGGCGCGCCGTCCGCAACCGCCACGGGGCTCGCGCAGCCTCGGGATCGCCTATTTCATCTGGCTTGTGGGGGGCATGTTCGGCTTTCACAGGCTTTATCTGAAGAATCGCTGGGGTTTTCTCTACTGGCCGCTCTTCGCGCTCATCCTCTATGCCAACGGTATCCAGCGGGAGGCGCGTGTGGCCTATTCGGATGCGGTGGCCGCCGTGCAGGGGATCGAGGGAGCCACGGCGCGCAATGAAACGCGGATACGCAAATCCGAGGATATCATTGAAAAAGCGCGCGCGAAGCTCGCGGAGCTGCCAGCCGGCGAAGAGAGCGAATCCGCCAGGGCGCGTCAGGAGCGCAAGATCGCCAAGGCCGAAAAGGCAATCGCCGGCGCCCGGGAGAAACTTGCCGCGCTTGCAAGGGAAGCGGAAGAGCTGAAACCCAGGTTGGAAGCCGCCGCAGCCGAGCGGCAGCGCTGGTCGGATATTGCCTGGTGGGCGTTCATCGCCATTGCTGCCTTCATGGCGGTGGATTTCTTCCTCATCCCCTCGATGCTGAAATCTGCGCTCAGGAAGCTGGAGCGGGAGCCACCCGATGAAATCGAGCGCGAGCTTCTCAAGGATGACAAGGTGTATGTCGGCACCGGGCTTGCCGGCGTCATCGATCGCATTTCGCTGTTTGCCGGCGAGTTCGTCGCCTACTGGTCGGTGATCGCGGTGTTCGCCTATTATTACGAGGTGATGGTGCGCTATGTGTTCAATTCTCCCACGAACTGGGCACATGAGGCGATGTTCCTGATGTTCGGGATGCAGTATCTGATTGCCGGCGCCTATGCGATGCTGACCGAAAGCCATGTGCGGGTGGATATCTTCTACGCCAATTTCAGCCCCCGCGCCAAAGCGATCGTGGATCTCATGACATCCGTATTCTTCTTCATATTCGCCTTCACGCTTCTGTGGACAGGCTGGATCTTCGCCAGCGATTCCATCCATCAGAACGAGGTGAGCTTCACCGAATGGGGAATCCAGTACTGGCCCGTCAAGATCACCATCGTGATCGGCGGCGGCCTGCTGATCCTGCAGGGCATTTCCGAAGTGATGAAGGATATTGCCACAGTTCTGAACCCGGAGAGGAGGGCTGAAAATGGGGCTTGAAATCGGCATTGGGTGGCTCACCCTCATTATGTTCGGTTCGCTGCTCGTCCTGCTTATGGCCGGACTGCCGCTTGCCTTCGTCACCGGCGGGCTTGCGGTGGTGTTCCTCTTCATCCTGGGAGACATGGACACGCTCAACATCGTGCCAAGCCGCATCTTCCCGCTGATGACGGATTACCAGCTTTCGGCCATCCCGCTCTTCATCTTCATGGCGGCGATGCTGGAACGCGCCGGGATCATCAAGGACATGTTCGATGTGATCTACAAGCTCCTCGGAGGCCTGCGCGGCGGGCTGGCCTCGGCAACGATCATCGCCTCCACCATCCTTGCGGCGATGGTGGGCGTGATCGGTGCGGCGGTCGTCACCATGGGCATCATCGCGCTGCCGGCCATGCTGGAGCGAAAATACGATCCCAAGATCGCCATGGGCTCGATCATGGCCGGGGGCACGCTCGGGATCCTGATCCCGCCCTCGATCCTTGCCATCATCTATGCGGTGGTGGCCGAGCAGTCGGTGGGCGAGTTGTTCATCGGCGCGGTGATCCCGGGGCTGATGCTCTCGGGGCTTTACATCCTCTATGTTACGGTCCGCTGCTATATGAACCCGGAGCTCGGGCCTCCGATCCCGGAAAAAGAGCGCATCGGTTTTCGCGAGAAGCTTGCGCTGCTGCGCAAGATGGGTGCTCCGATCACCCTGATCTTCGTGGTGTTCGCAACCCTCTTTTCCGGTGCGGCAACACCTGTGGAGGCGGCCGGGATCGGCACGTTCGGCTCCTTCATGGTGGCGGCGCTGCACGGCCAGCTCGATTGGCGCACGGTGCGCGAGGCCTGCCTCACCACGCTGAAAGCCTCTGCCATGGTGATCTGGATCATGTTCGGCGCCACGATATTCGTGGGGCTCTATGTGCTCGAGGGTGGTCAGCAGTTCGTGACCGGGGCGCTTGATGCCACGGGGCTGGGGCGCTGGGGGATCCTGATCCTGATGATGGTGATCCTTGTCATTCTCGGCATGTTTCTCGACTGGGTCGGGATCCTGCTGCTGGCAGTGCCGATCTTCGTGCCGATCATCAAGGATCTCGGCTTCGATCCTCTGTGGTTCGGGGTGCTTTACCTTGTCAACATGCAGATGAGCTTTCTCTCGCCGCCGTTCGGCTACGCGCTCTTCTACCTGCGCGGCGTGGCGCCGCCGGAAATTCCGATGTCGGACATCTTCAGATCGGCGCTTCCCTTCCTGGCGCTGCAGCTTCTGGGCCTGATCCTGTGCATGGTCTTCCCCGAGCTGATCACCTGGCTGCCACGTCTCGTCTATGGCTGAGGGGATCATCAGATAAAGATGAAGGCGGGCCATCCTGCGGCCCGCCTTCATCAATTTCCGTTCACGTCAGTGCATCCCCATTTCATGCCTTCTGCTCCAAAGGCTTGACCCTCGGGCCTTTCATGGGCACCTATGGCTTGTAGTGCAGGAGCAGACAGTGGACGAGAAGGACAGCGCAGAAAAAGGCCGCTCCACCCCCTCTCACGCCCGGACAGGCAATCGCGTGGTGGTGCTGGGGGTCGTGGCGATCGTGATGATCCTGCTCGTGGCCGCGGCCGTGCTTTTCTACAATCTGCCCGATGCGAATGAATTCAATGATCGTGTCGAGCAGATATTCGTGGAGAATGACGATCTCACTTCCGGCGCCGAGATCAAGCTTCTCGAGATCCTCGCCCAATCGGGCACGGTTTTCGCCGAAACCCTGGCCTCCTATCGCTTCGTGATCTTCGTGCTTCTGGTATTTGCCACCGCGCTTCTGGTGGCGGCGCTGGTTTTCCTGCTCACCATCATCAGCCTCAATCGCCGCATGAGCGAGATCGAGCGCAAGGGGATCGATGTTTCCTCGTTGCTGATCAGCCGCGAGGAAAATACCGTCTATCTCAACAATCTCGAACTGAAGCTCACCGAAGCCGCAATCGAGACGCTCTCGGTGCTCGCCGAAGCGCGCATGGATGACGAGGTGCTTTCCGGCGCCGAGATCGAGGCGATGATCTCCGGGCGTGATCCCTCCGAATGCGAGGAAGCCGCGGGCGCAACCCGCATCAAGCGCCTGCGCGACAGCCTCGGCAATCAACTGGTCAGCGAACTTCTGGTGAAGAACATCGCGCGGCGCGGCTACATGCTGGCGATCGACAAGGACGTGATCCGTATGGTCTGAGCGCCGGCGCTGGCGACCCCGAGAGGATTCGAACCTCTGACCTACCGCTTAGGAGGCGGTCGCTCTATCCTGCTGAGCTACGGGGCCGTGCCCGCGTTTTCGCGGGAATTCATCCCGAGATCAACCGTTTTCCTTCATTGCAGCCGCCCTGCCCTTTGACATTGCGGAGCCGCCCGATATTAGGAAATCAGCCCAGTATTGAACCAGCGGGATAGAGATCTTGGCACAGCCCCCCCGTAACAGGCGCCGCCGTACGCTCACGCTTCGCGATGTTTCGGAAGCATCCGGCGTGAGCGAGATGACGGTCAGCCGCGTCCTGCGCAACAGTGGCGACGTATCGGAGAAGACCCGCGCCAGGGTGATGGAGGCGGCGCGCGCGCTGGGCTATGTGCCCAACAAGATCGCCGGCGCGCTGGCCTCGCAGCGCGTCAATCTCGTGGGGGTGATCGTGCCCTCGCTCTCCAACATGGTTTTCCCCGAGGTGATTTCGGGCATCTCCGAGGTGCTTGATGAAACGCCCCTTCAGCCGGTGATCGGCTTCACGGAATACCGCCCCGAGAAGGAGGAGCAGGTGCTTTTCGAGATGCTCTCCTGGCGGCCTTCGGGGATCATCATGGCCGGGCTCGAGCATTCCGAAGCCACACGCCGGATGCTCGAAGCAGCCGAGGCGCCTGTTGTCGAGATCATGGATGTGGATGGCGTGCCGGTGGATTTCGCGGTTGGCATCTCGCATCGCCGCGCCGGGCGCATGATGGCAGAGGCATTGATCGCCGAGGGGTATCGCAGGATCGGTTTTCTCGGCACGAAGATGCCGCTCGATCACAGGGCAAGAAAGCGCCTTGAGGGCTTTACCCAGGCGCTCGGAGAGGCGGGGCTTGAGGTGGCCGATCAGGAATTCTATGAAGGCGGTTCGTCGCTCGCCAAGGGGCGGGAGATGACGGCGCGCCTCCTCTCCCGCAGCCCGGATCTGGACTTTCTATACTATTCCAATGACATGATCGGCGCCGGCGGCCTTCTCTACTGCCTTGAGCAGGGGCTGGATGTGCCCGGACGGATCGGGCTTGCGGGCTTCAATGGCCTCGAGTTGATCGAGGGGCTCCCCCGGCGTCTCGCCACCATGGACGCCTGCCGGCGCGAAACCGGCCGCCGTGCTGCGGCCATCATCACAAGGCAAGCTCTTGGCGAGGTTGCCCCGGACATGGGGATCGAGTGCGAGGGCGCCGCTACATGCGAAGGGCATGTCATCACGCTGGAGCCCAGGCTTCAGCCCGGAGATACGCTGCAGCGCTGATCTCTGCGGTGCGGATCAGTATTTCAGGAAGAACTTTCCCGCCTGGGCCCGCTTTTCCTCAAGCCGTTCGGGGCCGAAGATCGAAAGAATATTGAGCAGTTCCCAGCCATCGGCGCCGATCCGCTTCTGGATGGTCGGCCTTGCCGCGGCCTTCGTGCAGGCGGCTTCGGGGAGCTCGACAACACCGTAATGAAGGCGCAGCGGATTGTTGCGCTTGGCCTTGTAATCGGCGTAGCAGGCCGCATCGGCAGCGGTGGCCACCGTCAGATTCATCGTGAGGATCACGGCCAGGGCGGCAAGGATGTGGAGCATATTCTTCGTCATGCCCGCAACATGCGCGAAACGGAGCTGCTATTCAATAACAAGCCGCCGGCATAGTGCCGTTATCCGATAGCCGCCGGCCGATATTGCTTAACTTCGCCAGCCGCAGCCATGCTTTCCCCATCGCCACCGGCAAGGCGCAAGCCGGGCCGGAAATCGAACAGGATAAGGAATTTCGCCATGCCTCTGCTGCAAACCTACACGAAGCCGCATCCCCGCCGCTTTTCCCGCATCACGGCGCTTCTTGCCGCCGCATCCATTGCCATTGCCGGCGCTGCGGCAACCCCCGCACATGCCGACAAGACGGACACCCTGCGCACCGCAGCCCAGATCGCCGGCATCCTGATCATCGGCAAGCTGATCGCCGACAGCAACAAGAAGCGCCGCCTTGAACGCGCCCGGGCCCGCCAGCCGCAACCAGCCCGTGTGATCGGCAATACCCTGCCGCTCCAGTGCGTGCGCTGGGTGGATACGGATCGCGGTGCGCGGCGCATTCTCGGCAAGCGCTGCATCGAGCGCCGTGTCGGTTATGTGGATCTGCCCCGCCGCTGCGAGCGGCGCTTCTGGGATGCGCGCGGCTACAGCCGCATCGGCTACAGCCGCCGCTGCCTCCTGAACAAGGGTTACCGGATCGAGCCCTTCCCGCGCTGAGGGGCTTGCAAGAACAAGGGGCATCCTCCTCGCGCTTACGGATGCTCCTTCAGGCGGAAGGGTTCCTGTTCCTCCCCTTCCGCCTTTTTTTGTTGTTGATCGGGCCGCTTGTTCGGGGCATTCCGGCTCCATGCAGGATCAGCAACCCGATTTCAGCCTTGAGGCTCTGGCCATGAAGCGGCGCTTTCGCATCATCGCGGGGGTGGATGAGGTGGGCCGGGGGCCGCTCGCCGGGCCGGTGACGGCGGCGGCGGTGATCCTCGATCCCGAGCGCATACCGGACGGAATAAACGATTCAAAGAAGCTCACCCACCCGCGCCGGATCGCTCTGGCCGAGGAGATCCATGCGGTTGCGCGGGTTTCGATTGCCCATGCGAGTGTCGAGGAAATCGATCGCCTGAACATCCTGCGCGCGGCACAGCTTGCTATGCTGCGCGCGCTCGATGGCCTTGGCGTGAAGCTCGATCTGGCGCTGATCGATGGCAACATGATCCCCGATGGCCTCCCCTGCAATGGCGAATGCGTGATCGGCGGCGATGGCAAATCGCTCTCGATCAGTGCCGCTTCGATCGTGGCCAAGGTGTGTCGTGATCGCATCATGGTGGATTTGGCGCAACAGTTCCCCGGCTATGGATGGGAGAGAAACAATGGTTACGGCACGAAGGAGCATCTCGAGGCGCTCCGAAATCTTGGGCCTACCCCACATCATAGGCGTTCCTTCAAGCCGGTCCACAATATCTTGTATCAAGAAAAAACTGTAAGTAACTGATTCAAAAAAGAATTTGACGCCGAATCGCTGATGAATCATTCTTGCCTCAAACAAATCAGGTGCAAAAAGCATCGGACAGAGGCAGAAAATGACGATCAGGACCAGGAAAAGGGCGGCTGCGAAGCTCCCTCTCAATCAGATCATTGACGGCGATTGCATCGAGGTGATGAACGGCCTTCCCGAGGCTTCTGTGGATCTGATCTTCGCCGATCCGCCCTACAACCTCCAGCTCAGGGGCGATCTGCGCCGGCCCGACAATTCGCGCGTCGATGCCGTGACCGATGCCTGGGACAAATTCTCCTCCTTCTCCGCCTATGACGAATTCACCCGTGCCTGGCTTGCGGCCGCGCGCCGCCTGCTGAAGCCCGATGGTGCGATCTGGGTGATCGGCTCCTATCACAACATCTTCCGCGTCGGCGCGGCGATGCAGGATGCGGGCTACTGGATCCTCAATGACGTGGTATGGCGCAAGACCAACCCGATGCCGAATTTCCGCGGCAAGCGGCTGACGAACGCCCATGAAACCCTGATCTGGGCCAGCCGCGGCGAGGGCAGCCGCTACACCTTCAATTACGAGGCGCTGAAAGCCCTCAATGAAGGAGTGCAGATGCGCAGCGATTGGGTGCTTCCGATCTGCAACGGCAATGAGCGCCTGAAAAACGAAAAGGGCGAGAAGGCCCACCCCACGCAGAAGCCCGAAAGCCTGCTGCACCGGGTGCTGGTGGCGACGACAAACCCCGGAGACGTGGTGCTCGATCCCTTCTTCGGCACCGGCACGACCGGTGCCGTAGCCAAGAAGCTCGGCCGTGATTTCATCGGCATCGAGCGCGAAGCGGCCTATCGCGAGATTGCCGAAAAAAGGATCGCGCGCATCCGCCGCTTCGATCGCGAGAGCCTGGAAGTCAGCACCTCGAAGCGTGCCGAGCCGCGCGTGCCCTTCGGCCAGCTCGTGGAGCGCGGCCTGCTCAATCCGGGTGACGAGCTTTATTCGATCAACAATCGCCACAAGGCCAAGGTGCGCGCTGATGGCACCCTCATCGGGGATGACGTGAAGGGCTCGATTCACCAGGTGGGTGCGGCGCTCGAGGGCGCGCCAAGCTGCAATGGCTGGACATACTGGTGCTTCAAGCGCGACGGCAAGAAGATCCCGATCGATATCCTGCGCCAGCAGATCCGTGCCGAGATGGCTGATCGCCCGAACTGATTTTCATGGTTGTACCGCCCGGTGCCCTGGCCGCCCGGCCGGGCGCCCGCCTTGCCCCGCCGTTTTCCGGCGGGGCTTTTTTGCTCAGAGGCATAGATAGAGGTGCTCATAGACGTAAGCGCCGGGGATTTCGCGGCTCGAAGCGTATTCGGCCTCCTTTCCCGATTTCGCGCAGATGCGATCGGCCTGCGCTTGCGCCGCTGCCTTGGCCTCTGCGGC
The DNA here is from genome assembly GCA_015491895.1 of Albidovulum sp. Taxonomy (GTDB): domain Bacteria; phylum Pseudomonadota; class Alphaproteobacteria; order Rhodobacterales; family Rhodobacteraceae; genus WFVA01. The sequence goes on from WFVA01000098.1 coordinate 66,350, forward strand.
CGGGGCGAAAACGCTGGTCTGGATCTTCACGCTTGCTCCGTTGTAATCGGAGATCAGCGGATCTGCCGTGCAGCCTGCCAATCCGGCAGCCAAAAAGGCGATGATCGGGAATTTCATTTTCGCTCCTTCCTTACTGGCATGGGTTGAATCAGCCCAGGATGGAGGATTGCGCAGAGGGATTAAGAAGTGATTGCCCCCGTTACCGGGGCATCGGCGTCTCGCCCTTGTTGTAGGGCTCCCAATCGGTGATTTCAGGGTAATACATCGCCCGCCACTTGCGCACCCGCCGGTTCATCCGCGCGCGCCAGAGCGGCGGGATCATGGCGATGAATGTCATCACCGGATAGCCGTAGGGAAGCTGGGGCGCCTCGCTTTCGTCGTAGTTTTGCAGCAGCGGAAAGCGGCGGGCCGGTTTCACGTGATGATCGGAGTGGCGCTGAAGATTGATCAGGAGCCAGTTGCTGGCGCGGTGGGCCGCGTTCCATGAGTGATGCGGGCGCACCGGCTCGTAGCGGCCATCGCCGAGGTGTTTGCGCGTGAGGCCGTAATGTTCGACGTAATTCACAAGCTCGAGCTGCCACACGGCCACGCCCGCCTGAAGGAGAAAAAGCACCAGCCCTTCGGCCCCCCCGATCCAGAGCGCGAGGCCGAGGAAGAAAAGCTGAAGCAGTAGATAACGCCAGAAGGGATTGCTGCGGTGCCAGGCCGGCAGGCCGCGGCGCGAGAGCATTTCGGCTTCGGCGCGCATGGCGGAGGGGAGGCTCTCGCGCAGCACGCGGGGGAAGAAGCGGTGAAAGCCCTCGTTGTAGCGGGCTGTCACGGTGTCGCGCGGGGTGCCCACGTGGCGGTGATGGACGAGGAGGTGCTCGCTGCGGAAATGGCTGTAAAGCACCATGGCCAGCAGCAGATCGCCGAGCCAGCGCTCAAGGCGGTTCTTCTGGTGCATGAGCTCATGGCTGTAATTGATCCCGATGGTGCCGGTGATTACGCCAAGGCCGAAGAAGAGACCGATCTTCTCGGCCGTATCGAGATGGCCGGCGTGCGTGACCCACCAGAGGAGCCCGTAAACGAGGGCCAACTGGATCGGAAACCACAGGAGCGTGATCAGCCGATACCAGAAAAGCTGGCGCTCGTCGGTTTGCGGATCGGCATTGTCGAGATTGAGGCCGGTGAGGGCGTCAAGCAGGCTGAACAGCCCCCATGTGAAGAGCGGCACGATCAGCACCCACCAGCCGCCGAGCCAGGCGGCGGCAAGCACCACCGGCACCAGGAGAAGCGAAAGCCAGAAGGGCAGTGCCGCGCGCAGGCGGGCAACATGCTCCGGTGGCAGGTGGCGGGCGGTCTGTGTATCCTTCATGGGAGGGGATCCTAGACCGGCAAAAAGGCGAACTCAATCCGCCGCAAGCGCCTTGCGCGCGATGTTGAAGGCCTTGCGCATGACGCTGGGAAGGTCGCTCGGGCGAAAATCGGCGGCAGGCAGGAAGAAGCCGCGCGCCGGTGCGCTATCCGCTGGCAATCGGGCCACATGCACCATGAGGCGAAGGTGGAAATGCGTGAACGTATGGCGCACCTCGGCCCCTGCGCAGCGCCAGCGGCCCTTTGCCGGCGGCTGCGCATCGGGGAACTCCCCTTCCTGCCATTCGCTTCCCGGCCAGCCGAGCATCCCGCCAAGCAGCCCGCGGGGCGGGCGGCGCTCAAGGAGCCAGGCGCCATCGGCGCGCTGCCCGATATGGACATGCCCGAGGCGCAGCGGCTTTACGGCCTTCGCCACCCGCCGGGGAAGGGCCTCGGCCATCCCTGCCGTCCTTGCCCGGCAATCTGCCTGCCATGGGCACAGGGGGCATGTGGGGCTTTTCACGGCGCAGATTGTGGCGCCGAGATCCATCAGCGCCTGAGCGTGATCGCCGGGGCGCTTCCGGGGCGTGAGGCGTGCCGCATGGGCTTTCAGCAATGGCTTGGCGTCGGGCAGGGGATCTTCCACGCAGTGCAGCCGCGCCATGACCCGTTCCACATTGCCATCCACCACCACGGCGGGGCGATCAAAGGCGATGGCGGCAATGGCGGCGGCCGTATAAGGGCCGATGCCGGGGAGCTTCAGGAGCGCGTCATACTGATCGGGGAAGCGCCCGCCATGTTCCTGCGCCACCACGCGCGCGCATTTCAGAAGATTGCGGGCGCGGGCGTAATAGCCAAGCCCGGCCCAGGCCGCCATCACCTCCCCATCATCCGCCGCAGCCAGCGCGTTCACATCCTGCCATCGGGCCATGAAAGCCTCGAAATAGGGCCGCACGGCGGCGGTCGTCGTCTGCTGGAGCATGATCTCTGATAGCCAGACGGCATAGGGATCAGCCCGCCGCCCGCTCCCCGGCGGCACCCGCCAGGGAAAACTGCGCGCATTGACATCATACCATTCAAGGAGCCGGGCCTGCAGAGCCGCTTCATCCATCGGATAACGCAATCTTTATGATCCTGTTCCTCATTTCGCTGGCGTGCTTGCCGCTGCCTGTTAGAATAGCGGCCGGATCAACGTGGTGAAAATGGCGGCCAATGGCAACAGGCACCTCACATGAAAGCCGGGGCAAGCGGCGCGGGCATGGTTTTCAGCGCGCTTCGGGGCTGTTGCAGGCCCGCATCCGCGCCGCGAGCGAAACGCGGGGGTTTGCCGTGGCCCGCCTGTTGACGCACTGGCCGGAGATCGTCGGCGAGGAGATCGCCTCCATGGCCCGCCCTGTCAGGATCACTTACGGGCGGGGCAGTTTCGGCGCCACGCTGACCCTGCTCACCACCGGCGCCCATGCGCCCCTGCTGCAGGCCGAGCTTCCCCGGATCAGGGAGAAGGTGAATGCCTGCTACGGCTACAGCGCCATTTCCCGCATCCGCATCACCCAGACGGCACCTGTCGGCTTTTGCGAAGGCCGGGCGACATTCGCCCAGGCACCAAAGAAGCCCGCGCCTCGCAATGATCCGGCCCTGACCGAAAAGGCCCGTGAAGTGGCTGCGGGCGTGCGTGATGAAAAGCTGCGCGCCGCCCTTGCCGCGCTTGGCACAAACATACTATCCCGTTCCAGAGATTGAAAAAGAGGCTCCGACCATGAAGCGTATCATCGCAGCGATATCAGTGCTTGCCGTAGTATTTATTGCCACGCTCTACCTGAGCGGCTCGAATCAGGCGGAGGGGCCGGGCTACGGTGCTGCCCGGGCCGAACAACAGCAGGCCACCACCGAAAACGCCGGCACAGACGGGAATGCGCAGGCGGCGCGCTCTGGCGATGCGGAGGATCCCGCCAGCAAGGACATGATCCTCGGCGATTCCGATGCGCCGGTGACGGTCATCGAATACGCCTCCTTCACCTGCCCTCATTGCGCGCGGTTCCACAAGGAAGTGTTCCCGAAGATCAAGAAGAACTACATCGATACCGGGAAGGTGAAATTCGTGTTTCGGGAAGTCTATTTCGATCGTTACGGGCTCTGGGCCGGGATGCTGGCGCATTGCGGGGGCGACATGCGTTATTTCGGCCTCGCGAAGATGATCTTCGAGGACGGAAACGAATGGATTGCAGGTGGCGACGGCGAGAAGGCGATTGCCAACCTGCGCAAGATCGGGCGTGCGGCGGGGCTCTCGGATGAGGATATGAATGCCTGTTTTTCCGATGAGCAGCTCGCAAAGGATCTGGTGGCCTGGTATCAGAAAACCGCAACCGAGGATGAAATCACCGGCACGCCGAGTTTCGTGATCAACGGCAAGAAATATTCCAACATGAGCTACGAGGATTTCGCCAAGGCGATCGAGGAAGCGCTTGCCGCTGCGGGCAACTGATCTGCGAGGGCCGGCGCTCATGGCGGCTCCTCTCGAAGGCCTGAAGGTGATCGAACTGGCGCGAATTCTGGCCGGCCCCTGGGCCGGGCAGACGCTGGTCGATCTCGGCGCCGAGGTGATCAAGGTCGAAAGCCCCGAGGGTGATGACACGCGCCGCTGGGGCCCGCCCTTCATCGAGCGCGAAGGCCGGCGCGAGGCCGCCTATTACCACGCCTGCAATCGGGGCAAGAAATCCGTGATCGCCGATTTCCGCACCGAAGAAGGCCGCGCGCTGGTGCGCGATCTGGTGCGCGATGCGGATATCGTGATCGAGAATTTCAAGGTCGGGGGGCTGGCGAAATACGGGCTCGATCATGAGAGCCTTTCGGCCATCAACCCGCGCCTGATCTACTGCTCGATCACCGGCTTCGGGCAGGATGGCCCTTATGCCCACAGGGCCGGGTATGATTACATCATCCAGGGGATGTCGGGGTTGATGTCGGTCACCGGAGCGCCGGAGGGGCAGCCTCAGAAGGTGGGCGTGGCGGTGGCGGATATCTTCACCGGTGTCTACGCCACGACGGCCATCCTCGCCGCCCTTCACCAGCGCGAACGCACGGGGCGCGGCCAGCATATCGACATGGCGCTTCTCGACGTGGCCGTTTCCATCATGGCCAACCAGGCGATGAATTATCTCACCACCGGCGAGCCGCCCCGGCGCATCGGCAACGCGCATCAGAATCTGGCGCCTTATCAGGTGTTCGATTGTGCCGATGGCTGGATCATCATCGCCACCGGCAACGATGCGCAATACCGCCGGCTCTGCCATATTCTCGGCCTGCCGGAAATGGCGGAAGATCCCGATTTCGCCACCAATGCCGATCGCCTGAAAAACAGGGATGCGCTTGAGCGCCGGCTGACGGAAAAGACCAGGCAGCGCAGCAAGGCTGATCTTCTGGCCGCCTGCGAGGCCGAGGGCGTGCCGGCCGGGCCGATCAACGATCTTGGCGAGGTGTTCGACGATCCGCAGGTAAAGGCGCGCGGGATGGCGCTTGATCTGGGCGGCATCCCCGGCCTGCGCTCGCCCTTCCGTTTCTCGGATGCGGAACTGGCCCTCGGAAAGCCCTCGCCGATGCTGGGCGAGCATGAGGCCGAGATTGCCAGGAAGAGAAAGATCAGGTCAGATCAAGAGCCCTGAGCGCTTCATCGAGAGGCGCAGGATCCTCGATCTTGAGGCGCACGGGGAGGCTCAGAACTTCACGGCGAAAATCGGGCGGCAGGCGGACGGCATCCTTTTCGGTCGTCACAAGCTGGGCGTTGCGCAGCGTGGCTTCCTTGTGCAGGCGGGCGAGCAGGCCCGGCGAAAATGACGCGTGATCGGGAAGCGCAACCTCCTGGATCAGATCCGCGCCGAGCCCGCGCAGCGTGGCGAAGAATTTCTCCGGGTGGCCAATGCCTGCGAAGGCCAGCACGGGGTGGCCTTTCCAGTCCATCCCCGTTTCGACGGGTTCGAAGCGCCCGGTGAGGTGGGGCAGCCGGATGTGATCGCCCCAGCGTTCGGTGAAGCGCGCCTGGGCCTTCCCGCCGCCGATCGAGAGCAGCAGATCGGCGCGCGCGAGCCCGGCCCTCACCGGTTCGCGCAAGGGGCCGGCCGGCAGCACCCTGCCATTGCCGAATCCCATTGCGGCATCCACCACGACAATCGAGAGATCCTTGTGCAGGGCGGGATTCTGAAAGCCGTCATCCAGAAGGATGACATCCGCCCCGGCCGCAACCGCCGCCCCCGCGCCGGCGGCGCGATCGCGCGCCACCCAGGTGGGCGTGAAGGCCGCAAGCAGCAAGGGCTCATCGCCCACGTCATCGGCCACATGCCCAAGGGGATCGACGCGCAGCGGCCCGGCCAGCCGCCCGCCATGCCCCCGGCTCACCACATGCGGTGTGTGCCCGGCGGCAAGGAGCTTCTCCACGAGATGGATCACGGTCGGTGTCTTGCCGGTGCCTCCGGCATTGATATTGCCGATGCAGATCACCGGCACATCCATCCGCCGGGGCTGCCCCCTTGCCAGCCGGCGGGCGGTGGCGGCGCCGTAGAGTGCACCGAGGGGCGCCAGAAGGCGGGCGCGCAGGCCCGGCCTTTCCGGCGGTCTGAACCAGAAGAGGGGCGCGCGTTTCATGCCTGCTCTTCCTTTCCAGCCCGTTCGGCAAGCGCCTCAAGCAGCAAATCGCATATGCGCCCCGTGGCCAGCGAGGTGGAGGAATGATATTCCCAGGCGGCATTGGCCATGGCGGCCGCCTTGTGCGGGGCGAGCATCGCCTCGATGGCGCGCGCCAGCCCGGCCTGATCGAGCACCAGCCGCGCGGCGCCGGCGTTGTCCAGCTGCAGGCAGGTTTCGAGGTGATTTCCTGTGTGGGGCCCATGAAGAATGGCCGAGCCGAGAGCGGCCGGCGCCATCGGGTTGACGGTGGCGCCCGAGGACAATGTGCCGCCGAGAAAACAGATGGGCGCGAGCCTGAGCCAGAGGCCGTGTTCGTCATGATCGTCGGCAATGCAGATCTGCGTTTCGCCATCCGGCTCATCTCCGCGCGAGCGCAGGGCGATGCGCCAGCCGGCCTTCTCGAAGCGCTTTGCCAGAGCCTCGCCCCGGCTTTCATCCTCCGGCTCGAGAACAAGCATGAGACGGTGGGAAATCCGGCTCACATGGCGATGAACGGTCTCGAGAATATCCTCTTCCTCCGGGGTTGCCCGCGCCGCCACCCACAGCGGGCGGGCCGCGAGCCTGCGGGCCATTTCATCGCGCGCCTCGATGCTGCAGGGGGGCGGTGGCGGCAGGGTTTCGAGCGCCCCCCCGAGCCGGACATTGGCCCTCGGCGCACCCTGGCGGACGAGCGCGCGGATCGCATCGGGATCACGGGCCAGGATCATGCGGAAGCTGCGCAGGAGCGGCTTTGCAAGCCCCGGCAGCCATCGCCGCTCAATGCCGGGAAAATGCGGCGCCTCGCCATCAATCATGATCAGCGGCACATCCTCCTTCTCGGCGGCAACAACAAGCCCCGGCCGCAGGCCCCCGCCGACCCATATCATGAGTTCCGGCGCGTAGCGGGCGATGAGCCTGCGCATATCTGCCAGATGATCGCCGAAAATCTCCAGATGCTGGATGCCCGCGCTTTCCATCCCTTCCGGCAGGGCCATGTGTCCGGCTGTTGATAACAGGATGTTGAGATCGTTTCTCGCATCCTGAAGACGCTCCACGAGTTCGGCCGTTCGCGAAAGGCTTTCGGGGGCTGAATGATGCAGCCAGAGATATGGTCCCTCGGCGCGGGGCGGCAGGGGAGCATTTCCGGCCCCGGCTCCAGCGGACGGGCGGGTCGAGGCCAGATAGAGCTTGAGGCTGAGCGGAAACCGCATCTCTCATCGGCCCTTTCTGCCATTGGCGCCTTGCCCGGGCCGGATCAGTCGCCCAGTTCCTCGGTTGGCGATGATTCGCGTTCCTCGTCGCGCAGGCGATGGATGTGCGCGATGAAGTAGCGCATGTGCGCGTTATCGACGGTGCGATGCGCCTCCGCTTTCCAGGCGTCATAGGCGCTGGCGTAATCGGGGAACATCCCGACGATATGTATATCGTTCACATCCTTGAAGACGTTGCTCGATGGATCCACGAGTTCGCCGCCGAACACGAGATGAAGGCGCTGGGTCATGGGGCTCTCCGCTTTATGGGTGTGTCTGTATCTGGCGTGGACAGTATTGAATAATGCCCGTGGGTGGAAGGGGCGCAGGGCATATTCAGCCCCGGAGCCCCTGGCGCAGGGTTTCATGCAGGGGCGGCGATGCGGCGATCAGGCCGCCAAGGTGGGGCTCGGGGCGGTTGAAGCGGGGTCTTTGGCCCGCAAGATCGGTCACGACAGCCCCCGCCTTCTGCGCGATCAGGCTGCCGGCGGCAATATCCCACTCCCATGTCGGACGCAGGGTGAGCATGGCATCGAAGCGCCCTTCGCCCACGAGCGCGAGCCGATAGGCGATGGAAGAGCGGAAGGCCGGCTTCACCGGGGGCAGGCCGCCGGGCCAGTGCTCGGGGCGGAAATTGCACTTCGCCGCCAGAACGGTTGCGCCATCGGCCTTGGCGCGCGTGCGCGCGTGGATCGGCCTGCCGTTGAGCCGGGCCTCGGGATCATCGCGTGACGCGGTGAACATGCGATCATGCATCGGCAGATATATGACGGCCGCGGTGATTTCTCCATCTTCGGCAACGGCAAGGGAATGGGCGAAATCCCGGCTGCCCTCGATGAAGGCGCGTGTGCCGTCGATTGGATCGATGATGAACACGCGCCTTGCCGCGAGCCTTGCGGGATCGTCCTCCGTTTCTTCCGAGAGCCAGCCGTAATCGGGCCGCGCGGCGCGCAGCTTATCATGCAGCATGGCATCGATCGCCATGTCGGCCTCGGTAACAGGCCCGGCCCCTTCGGCCTTGTGCCAGGTATCGGGCGCCTGTTTCCAGAACCGGCGCGCGATCTCGCCGCTCTCTCGGGCGGCTTCCGTCAGAAGTTCGAGATCACTTCCCGGCAATCGTCAGCCCTTCCACAAGAAGTGAAGGCACCACCCGGGAAAGATGCTGGCGCGCATCATTGGCCGGGATGATGGCTTTCAGCATGTCGGCGAGATTGCCGGCGATGGTGCATTCATTCACCGGCCAGGCGATTTCCCCGCCTTCCACCCAGAAGCCGCTGGCGCCGCGCGAGTAATCCCCGGTGTTGGGATTGATGGTGCTGCCGATCAGCGAGGTCACCAGAAGCCCTGTGCCCATCTCGCGCAAAAGATCCTCGCGGCTTTTCGCTCCCTCCGTCAGGCGGATGTTGCTGACGCCGGGCGAGGGCGGGGCGGCGGTGGAGCGGCGGGCGTTGGCGGTGCTTTCGAGCCCGAGCTTGCGGGCGGTGGAAAGATCGAGCACCCAGCGCCGGAGGATCCCATCCTCCACGATCGCGCTTTCCCGCGTGGCCAGCCCCTCGCCATCAAACGGGCGGGTGGCGCTTGCGCGCGGGCGCAGAGGCTCTTCGATCAGCGAAATCCCTTCGGGAAGCACACGCTCCCCCATCCGCTCGCGAAGCCAGCTCGCGCCACGGGCGATCGCCGTGCCGTTGACCGCCGCCAGAAGGTGGCCGATCAGGGATGCGGCGATGCGTTCGTCAAACAGCACCGGGAAGGCGCCGGTGGGCGGCTGGCGGGCGCCGGCGCGCGCGAGGGTGCGCTCGGCCGCGATCCGCCCGATTTCCTCCGGCGCCATCAGATCGGATTGAAACACCCGGGAATCGGCGAAGTGATCGCGCTCCATCGCGCTCCCTTCGCCGGTGATGGCAACGCAATAGAGGCTGCGGCTGGTGCGTTCGTAACCGCCGGCAAAGCCATTGGTGGCGGCGAGATGAATCCTTGTGCGCCCGTAGCCCGCGGAGGCGGTATCCACCTGGGATATGCCCTTCACGGCGCGCGCAGCGGCCTCCGCGCGCCGGGCATCTTCCTCAAGCGCGCAGGGGGCGGGCTCGGGCGCGGGATCGGCCATCTCGAGCGCCTGCAGATCCCATTTTTTGGCAAGCTGGCCCGGATCGGCAAGGCCGATGGAGGGATCTTCCGGCGCAAGCCGGGCCATGGCAACGGCGCGTTCGGCCATCTCTCGCATCGTTTCGGCCGTTGTATCGGAGGCCGCAACACAGGCCTGACGCCTGCCGATCAGAACCCGGAGGCCGATATCCGTGCCCTCCGAGCGCTCGGCATGTTCGAGCGTGCCTTCGCGCACGTCCACCGATAGCGACGAGCCTGCAACGGCGATCGCATCGGCTTCCTGCGCACCGGCGCGCCGGGCCGCCTCGATGAGCGCCGAGGTGAGTTGCTCCAGATCCTGATCCATTTCGCCGCCCCCTGTTTGCTGCCTCCGAGGTAAACCCCGCGCCGCCAGGGCGCAAGATGCGGGCAAGAGAAAAGGCCGCTCCCGGGGGAGCGGCCTGATCTTCGGATCAGTGGAAGATCATTTCAGACGCTGGCCATTGGCAAGCACCTGACCCTCTTCCGTGAACTCGATCTTCGAGACGAGCACATCCTCGCCGTCGCCCGGCTGGGCGAACATGCCGAGCATCATGCGAAAGCCCATGGCCTGATCCTCGGGCACGAGGCCCATCTGCACGAGCTTGTCAAGCAGGGCATTGCCGCCCACGAGCATCAGGTTGATCTCGCCCACGGGCTTGGGCGTGCCGCCGTAGCTTGCAAGATCCTCATTGTCGATCCTGATCTGGCCATTGCCGGAAAGCTCCGCGCCAACGATCTTCAGCAGGAGCGCATTGAGATCGACGGTTTCGAGCGTGCCGGGGGCGCGGTTTGCCAGCACCTGTTCGTTTTCGGGATCGAGAAGATCGTATTCGAGGATCGCCTTGCCGCCGAGATCAAGCAGGATCGTGGCAGGATCATGGGGCAGGGCGCCCATCGGGTCGGCCATAGCCCAGATCTCTTCGGGCAAAGCCAGATCCACGATCTTGATCATGAAGGCATATTCCTGCGGTTCCTCGGATTTGAGGACGGGAAACCTCAGGCGCGCGGCCGTCTCGGCCACCCCGATGGTCAGCTCCGGGAAAGGAAGATCAGGGATGCTCATGGTGACGGTGGTATCCTTCCCACGCGCCCCATACATGATGCCGTCCTCACTGATTGCGACTTCAACCGCGCCTTCGCCCGATGAAGATCTGCTGGTTGTGACCTTTCCCCTTTCATCCACCATGAACTGGCCACTGGAGCTGCCGTAGGAAATGGCGATGTTGCCGGAAAAGCCGGCACGGATTTCCCTGGCCAGGTTGGCGAAATCAGCTTGCAGGGGCATCTCGGCATGGCCGGCGAGGTTGAAACTCTCGATTGTGCCGCTGGCATCGAGTTTTGTTTCGTTTTCAGTTTCTTCGAAACCGAAGGCATATTCCAGCACGCCGAATGTGGTTTTCTGATCTGTCACCCGCAGATTTCCGAGGCGGCTGATGTAATTGCCGGTGAAATCCCGCCCCGTCATGTTGAAGGTGAAATTCGGCACGGGCTTGCCGTCCACCTCGATCCTGTCGATCTTCAGGCCGACCTCTTCCGCCTTGCTGTCATAGGCGATTTCCTCGGGCGTGCCGCTCACGATCGTGGTGAGGCCCTTGTGGAAGAAATCCGCTTCCAGACGAACCGGCTCGTCATCCTTGGGAGTGATATCCACGATGAAGGGATTGTGCTCCGCCATGAACACTTCAACGGTGCCATCGCCCCTGTCCCTGATTTCGAGGGATGGGAAGGAGGCGGAGATCATGCCCTCGCCCTCCGGCAAGAGGAGCACGGCCTTGAAATCGGTGATTGTCAGCGTATCACCGGATTGTTGCTCTTCGGCGGTGATTTCATAGCCGTAGCTTTCCAGATTGCTGCGCCAGTCGTTCCACACATCCTGCGCCGACACATCCGCAAGGGATGCGGTGGCGCCCAGAAGTGCTGCGACAGACGATGCCCCAAGGAAATTCCGCAGTTTCATATCGAACCTTTCAATGTTAATTACCGCTGGCACAATGGCTGCGACTTTCGGAAATATCAAGAACAACCGGATGCTATATCTCCAATAAATACAAGTGAAGGATGAAAGGGCAGAAAATGGCCGACTTGAGGGGAAAGACCGCGTTCATAACCGGCGCAAGCCGGGGTATCGGAGCATCTGCTGCGCGCCATTTTGCCGCGTCCGGCGCAAATGTGGTGCTGCTGGCGCGCACGCGCCCGGCCATCGAGGAAATCGCCCGCGAGATCGGCAGCCGCGCGCTCGCGATCACCGCAGATACAAGCCGGTGGCCTGATATGGAAACCGCAGTGGACAAGGCCTCACGCCATTTCGGCAAAGTGGATATCCTGATCAACAACGCCGCCGTGATCGAGCCCATAGCCCCCATCGCGCAGACCGACCCCGAGGCCTGGAGCCGCGCGATCGACATCAACCTGAAGGGTGTCTATCACGGCATCAGGGCCGTGCTGCCGCAGATGCTCGCAGCCGGTGGCGGCACCATCATCACCATAAGCTCGGGTGCGGCGCATAATCCGCTGGAGGGTTGGAGCGCCTATTGCGCGTCCAAGGCCGGAGCGGCGATGCTCACCGCTTGCACGGATCGCGAAGGGCGCGGGCGTGGCCTGAGGGTGATGGGGCTTTCGCCCGGCACGGTGGCCACCGACATGCAAAAGAAAATCAGGAAAAGCGGGATCAATCCGGTAAGCCGGCTTGATTGGTCCGAACATATCCCGCCGGAGTGGCCGGCAAGGGCGCTGTTGTGGATGTGCACATCGGATGCGGATGAATTCATCGGGCAGGAAATATCCCTGCGCGATCCTGATATCCGCCGTCGTATCGGGCTTTCGGATGATTGATCTGGTGAAGGAAGGCGGGCTCTGGATCGCCACCATCAACCGCCCCGAAAAGGCCAATTCTCTTACCCGCGCCATGCTGGACGATCTGGCCGGCATTACCGAAAGCGCGCAGGGCGAGGCGCGGGCCTTCATCCTCACGGGCGCGGGCAGGGTATTCAGCGCGGGCGCCGATCTCGATGAGGCGCGCGCCGGGCTGGCCACGGATCCGGTGTGGGAGCGCCTCTCGGGCGCCATCGCCGCCCTTCCCTGCCTCACCATCGCCGCAATGAACGGCACGCTTGCCGGCGGCGCCTTCGGCATGGTCCTGGCCTGCGATCTGCGCCTTTGCGTGCCGGAGGCGAAATTCTTCTACCCGGTGATGAAGCTCGGCTTCCTCCCCCAGCCTTCCGATCCAAAGCGCCTCGCCGCGATCGCCGGTCCCTCCACCGCCGCCATGATCCTGATGGCCGGAGCGAAGCTCACCGCGGGGGAGGCGCTGCAAAAGGGGCTCGTGGATCGCATATCCGATCCGGCCTCCCTTCTAGCCGACGCCCGGGCTCTGGCGGCGGACAGCCTTTCGGCCGATCCGGCGATCGCGCGCCGGATCAAGGCGATGTGCCGCGGGGAGCATTGATTTTTCCCGCCAGATGGCCGATTGCAGGGCCGCAAGACAGTAAATGGCGAGAACTGGCATGGCAGGCGAAAGCCAACAATACACGGATATGGCGCTAGGCTATCTCCAACAGGGATGGGCGCAGGCGCAGGAGTGGTTTCTGAGCCCGGCGGCATGGTCGCAGTTCGCGCTCTTGGTGGCGGCCTGGCTTCTGGCGCTTGTCATCAGCCGGCGCGCCACCACGGCCCTTGAGCGCCTGCTCACCCCGCCAGAGGGGCAGAAAGGGGTTGTCTCCCGGGTCCGCCGCTTCGTGCTGATCTTTCTGCCGCTCATGCTGCCGCTGCTGGCCTATGGCTTCACCGCCATCGGCGAGCAGATCACGCGCTCCCTGTTTGGCTCCGGCGCCGTGATTGCCTTCGGCAAGCGCGTGTTTCTCTTTCTCGCGGCCTGGGCACTGGTGAACAGGATCATCCGGGAGCCGTTCCTGAAGCTTCTCGGGAAATACGTCCTCATCCCCGCCATGGCCCTGCATGCGCTCGGCCTGCTTGATCCGCTGGTGGCGCATCTCTCGGCCATGGTGATCCAGATCGGCAATATTTCCTTCTCGGTCATGGCTCTGGTGCGGGGCGTGATCGCGGGAAGCCTGCTTTTCTGGCTCGGGCGGTGGTCAAACGAACAGAGCGCCAGCTACATAACCCGCCGCGAAGAACTGCGCCCGGCCACCCGTCAGCTTGCCGTCAAGGCCGTTGAGGTGCTGATCTACGGCACCGCCTTCCTGCTGCTGATGAGCATCATGGGGATCGATCTTTCAGCGCTTGCCATCCTCGGCGGCGCGATCGGCGTGGGGCTCGGCTTCGGCCTGCAGAAGATCGCCTCGAATTATATCTCCGGCATCATCCTGCTTCTGGAAGGCCAGGCCACGGTAGGCGATTACGTGGAGCTTGACGGCGGAGAGGCAGGCACCATCGTCAAGATGACGGCACGCGCCACCATACTGGAAACCTTCGATGGCCGCTGGATCGTGGTGCCCAACGAGGATTTCATCACCACCCGCGTGGTGAACTATTCCGATGCCGGCGCGGCGCATCGCTATGAAGCGCCGTTTTCGGTGAGCTACGAAACGGATATCAACAAGGTGCCGGCAATCGTGGAGGCGGCCGTGGCAAAGCACCCGGCCGTGCTCGAAAAGCCCTTTCCGCCCGATTGCGAGCTGCGCGGCTTCGGGGAAAGCGGCGTCGATTTCGCGGTGGAATTCTGGGTGAACGGCATTGATGACGGTGAAAACAGGTTCACCTCCGATGTGCTCTTCCTGATCTGGAATGCGTTGAAAGACAACGGTATCAGGATCCCCTACCCGCATCGTGTGGTGGAGCTGAGGAACGCAGCCGAAAAGCCTGCGGGATGAGTCAGGCCCTGGTGATCGGCGCGGGGCCGGCCGGTTTGATGGCGGCCGAGGAAATGGCGGATGCCGGCCTTGCCGTGGCGGTTGCCGAGGCCAAGCCCACCATCGGGCGCAAGCTGCTGATGGCCGGCAAGAGCGGGCTCAATCTGACAAAGGACGAGCCCCTTGAGGATTTTCTTGCCGCCTATGGCGAAGCCACCCCGCATCTCAGCCCGATGCTGGCAGAATTCGGCCCGCGGGAGGTGCGGCGATGGGCCGAAGACCTTGGGCAGAAGGTTTTCACGGGATCGAGCGGGCGGGTTTTCCCCGAGATGATGAAGGCCTCGCCCCTGCTGCGCAACTGGCAGACACGGTTGATCGAAAAGGGCGTGGCATTTCGGATGCGTTGGCGCTGGCAGGGATTTGCGAGCGGCGGCCTTGTTTTCGATACCCCGGAAGGCGCGCGCATCCTCTCGCCTTCTGTCACGATTCTGGCGCTTGGCGGCGCGAGTTGGCCGCGCCTTGGGAGCGATGGCGCCTGGGCGGAATGGCTGGCGGAAAAGGGTGTGCCGATAACGCCCTTCAAACCCGCCAACATGGGGTTTGTTGTCAACTGGAGCAGGCATATGGAAGGCCATTTCGGCCGTCCTGTGAAAAATGTGGCGCTGATTGCCGGAGGCGTGCGGGTGCGTGGCGAATTCGTGATTTCGAGGCGGGGAATCGAAGGCGGCGGGGTTTACGCCGTTTCCCGGGCGCTGCGCGAGGGCGCTTCGCTGACGCTCGATCTCCTGCCGGATGTTCCCGAGGAGGAGGCCGAGGCGCGCCTTTCCCGCTCGCAAGGCAAGGATAGCCGCTCGAATTATCTGCGCAAGCGGCTGCGCCTTGATCCGGTGAAGATCGCGCTGATGCGCGAATCCTTGCACCCCCTGCCCACGGGCTCCGCGCTCGCGGCACTAGCCAAGGCGCTGCCCGTTTCCCTTGCCGGGCCATATCCGCTTGCAGAGGCCATATCCACGGCCGGCGGAATCTCCTTCAGCGGGGTTGATGGCGGGCTTGGGATCCGCACCCTGCCTGGCATTTTCGCCGCAGGCGAAATGCTTGACTGGGAGGCGCCAACGGGCGGCTATCTGCTGACGGCCTGCCTTTCCACCGGGCGCTGGGCGGGGCGCGCTGCGGCGCGGGCGGCACGGTGACTTGCCGCCTAACGCCCGGCGAGCATGGAAAGGCGGATCAGGGCGCGTTCGATCAGGGCCTGGGAAGGCGCCCTGGATGATGATCTGAGCGCGAGATCCGTTTCGACGAGCAAGCGGATCGCCCGTTCGAGCCGGTGTGGGCCCCATTTGCGGGCCTGGGCCTGCAAGCGGTCGCGTCGCGGGCCGAAGAGGGGCGGGCGCGGATTTTGGCCGCTGGCGATCTGGTGCAGGGTGCGAAAATGGCGCATGGCCCCGATGCACAGCCCCACGGGCTGCGTGCCCTGAGCGCCTAGGCGCGAGAGCAGCGGGCCAATCCGCCCGCTCTGCCCCTCGGCGACCGCGTGCAGAAGGTCATCGAGCGCCGCTTCCCCGGCAGCAGGCGAAAGCAGGGCGATCTCCTCTCCGCTCAGCGGAGTTTCATCGCCGAGCTTGTAGAGCGCAAGCCTTGTGATGAGCTGGCGGAATTCGCCGGGATCGAGGCTGCGTGAAAGCGCGATCAGGGCCTCCATCGCATCACCGCTGATGGACGTGAGCCCCTGTTTTCGGGCCTCGGCCTCGATTTCATCGCGGCTCGGAGGATCGTCATAGATGCCGATCGCGACGGCATCTGCATGCCCTTCGAAAAGCTTGCGCAGGGAAGAGCGCGCGGGGAGCTGCTTCGCCGTCGCCACGATATGCGCATCGCCTGCGCACCATTCATCGAGCGCCGGAGCGATGGCCTTGGAAAGCCCGTCGCCCGCATCTTCCACAAGGGCGACCCGCGCACCGGGGAAGAACCCTTGTGCCTTGATGGCATCGAGCAGCAGCGCCGGCTCCTTGCGCAGATCGGTGGCCGCAATGCGGGTGAGGCGCATTTCCTCCTCGCCCTTCGGCCCGATGAGCGCGGCGATCAGATCCCGGCGCTTCAGCGCCACCCGCACCGGGTCGGCGCCGTAAAGAAGAATGCCGCCCCTTGCGGGATCGGGGCGGGCGAGAAAGGCCCTTGCTTCGCGCCCCGAGAGCTTCACCCGGGCTCTCCGGGAGGCGTGGCGAGCAGGCGGGAGGTGATCTTGTCGGCAAGGATCACCATGAGGCGGCGATAGGCATCTTCCCGCGCGGCCTTGGTGCTGATGGTGGTGCCGATGGCGCTGTAGCCGGTGAAACCATCGACCGAGCCGGAGGTGACGGCTTTGCCGCTTGCCGTATCAACGAGGGTGAAATCGGCGCGCCCCAGCACATGGAAGCGGGTTGTTTCCTGAGCCGGGGTGATCGCAAGGCCGCGTTCGCGGGTTTCGAGCTTGTAATCAAGCCGGTAGCGCGCGCCCTCGGGGCGGCCGAACCGCTCTTCGAGCCGGTGCAGCAGGAAGAATTCATCGGCATTCTTCGGCTCGCGCACCCGGATCCGGCCGCGCAGCGCCGTGGCCGCGGCGGAAGGGCCATAGACCGGCCTGAAGCCGCAGCCCGAAAGCGCGGCGAGGGAAAGGATGAAGCTTCGTCGGCTATACGACCACATTCACGATCCGCCCCGGCACAACGATCACCTTCTTCGGCGCCTTGCCATCAAGCGCCCTTTGCACAGCTTCATCCTGAAGCGCGCGTTTTTCAACCTCTTCGCGCGCAATATCCCTGGCCACGGTGATCTGCGAACGCCGCTTGCCGTTGATCTGGATCGGCAGGGTCACGGTATCCTCCACAAGCATCTTCGCATCCGCCTCGGGCCAGGGAGCGTTCACGATCAGCCCCTCACCGCCGAGCGTGGCCCAGATTTCTTCCGCCAGATGCGGGGTCATCGGGCTCATCAGCTGGGCGAGCGTCAGCATCGCGCGTTTTTTCGCTTCCGCCCCGGCCTTCGATTTCGCGATGGCGTTGGTGAAGGCGTAAAGGCGGGCGATGGCGGTATTGAAGGCGAAGCCCTCGATGCCGCGGGTCACGTCATCGATGGTGCGGTGGCGCTCACGCTCGAGCGATTCGTCTTGCGCATTGGCGGGGGTATCGCTTGCGGCGATCTCATGGGCGAGGCGATGCACGCGGCCCAGGTGGCGGAAAGCGCCCTCGGCGCCGGCGGCCGTCCACTCCACATCGCGCTCGGGCGGGCTGTCGGAGAGCACGAACCAGCGCACCGTGTCGGCGCCATAGCGGGCGATGATGTCCACCGGATCCACAACGTTCTTCTTGGACTTGGACATTTTCGCCGAAGGGATGATCTCCACCGGCTCGCCGGTGGCCTTCAGCACGCTCTTTTCGCGGTCCACCTCCTCGGGCAGGTGATAGACGGGGCGGCCGTTTTCATCGCGCGTGAGGTAGATCTCATGCGTCACCATGCCCTGGGTGAAAAGCGCATCGAAGGGCTCGATCGCTTTTGCCGGAAGGTGGCCGGTGAGGTGCATGGCGCGGGCAAAGAAGCGGGAATAGAGGAGGTGCAGGATCGCGTGTTCGATGCCTCCGATATACTGATCCACGTTCATCCAGTATTCCGCTTCCGCGAGATCCACCGGCACATCCGCATGCGGGCTGGTGAAGCGGGCGTAATACCAGGAGGAATCCACGAAGGTATCCATGGTATCGGTTTCGCGCTTCGCCGGGGCGCCGCATTTCGGGCAGGGCACATCGCGCCAGGTGGGATGGCGATCAAGCGGGTTGCCCGGCTGATCGAAGCTCACGTCGTCGGGCAGGCGGACGGGCAGGTTTTCCTTCCTTTCCGGCACGGTGCCGCAGGCCTCGCAATGGACCACGGGGATCGGGCAGCCCCAGTAGCGCTGGCGCGAAAGCCCCCAATCGCGCAGGCGATAGCGGGTCACGCCTCTGCCCCAGCCCTCGCGCTCGGCCTTCTCGATGGTGGCCTCGATAGCTTCTTCCCCGGTGGCCACATCAAGCCCGGTGAAATGATCGAGCCATTTCACCTTCTCGGTCTTGGGGGGCACGAAGGCCTCGTTCTCCACCGGCTTGCCATCCTCGAGCGCCACGAAAGTATCGATTACCGGCAGGCCGTATTTGCGGGCGAAATCGAGATCGCGCTGATCGTGCGCGGGGCAGGCGAAGATCGCGCCGGTGCCATAATCCATAAGGATGAAATTGGCGATCCAGACGGGAAGCTCGCGCTCGGGGAAAAGCGGATGGCGCACGCGCAGGCCGGTATCGAAGCCCTTCTTCTCGGCCTTTTCGAGATCGGCTTCAGACGTGCCCATGCGGCGGCATTCGGCATTGAATTCGGCCAGCGCGGGATTTTCGGCCTCAAGCGCTTTTGCCAGCGGATGATCGGGCGAAATGCCGATGAAGGAAGCACCCATCAGCGTATCGGGGCGGGTGGTGTATATCTCGATATTGTCGAACCCGGCCGCGGGCTCGGTGAGCGGGAAGGCCATCTCGAGGCCGCGTGATTTGCCGATCCAGTTCTTCTGCATGAGGCGGACCTTCTCGGGCCATTTCTCAAGGCCGTCGAGCGCCTCCAGAAGCTCCTCGGCGAAATCGGAGATGCGGAAGAACCACTGCGTGAGCTCGCGCCGCTCCACCGGCGCGCCCGAGCGCCAGCCCTTGCCGTCGATCACCTGCTCGTTGGCAAGCACCGTCATGTCCACCGGATCCCAGTTGACCACGGCGTTCTTGCGGTAGATCAGGCCCTTTTCCAGCATGTCGAGGAAAAGCGCCTGCTGCTGGCCGTAATATTCGGGATCGCAGGTGGCGAACTCGCGCGACCAGTCGATCGAAAGGCCCAGGGGCTTCATCTGATCGCGCATGTCGGCGATGTTCTGGTAGGTCCAGTCCTTCGGGTGGCCGCCCGAGGCCATGGCGGCGTTTTCGGCCGGCATCCCGAAGGCATCCCAGCCCATCGGGTGCAGCACGTTGTGGCCGGTGGAGCGCTTGTAGCGGGCCACAACATCGCCCATGGTGTAATTGCGCACATGGCCGATGTGGATGCGCCCCGAAGGGTAGGGGAACATCTCGAGCACATAATATTTGGGCCTGCTTTCATCGCGCTCGGCCCTGAAAACATCAGCCTCTTCCCAGGCCTTCTGCCATTTCTTTTCGGTTTCGGCGGGTGCGTAGCGCGTCATTTCTCATTCCCTGATGTGAAAACACCGGGCGCGAGGCCCGGTGGTCGGTTTATTCGCTGATCTGCTCCGGGTCTAGAGCTTGCTGTCGGCGATTCGCAGCTGGCGGGCGCGGGTCAGGATCGCATCCTCTATCGCGCGCACGATTTCGGGGCTGACCGGCCCCGCGCGCGTTTGCAGCGCCACATGGAGCGAGCGCGCATCAAGCGCGGGATCCTTGATGTAGATGGTGGCCCGGTAGGCCTTGCCCCCGCCGGGCGGGCGGCCGTAGCCGGTGACGATCACGCCGGTGAAGGGATCGGCGGCTTCGATGGGCAGGAAATCCAGCACATCGAGCGAGGCGTTCCAGATGTATTTGTTGACCTTCACGGTCACATTCGGATCATCGCGATTCTGAAACAGATCCCAGATGGTGGAGCGCTTGGGCTCGGCGGCCTTCTCCTGCGTGGCTTTCTTCGCGCCGCCGCCGGAAAATCCGCCCGATCCGATGGAGCCGGCTGCGCCATCGCCCCCGCCCCGGCTGAATCCGCCCCCGCAGCCGGCGAGCGCCGCAAGAGAGAGAATCGCAACCGCTCTTGTGAGAAGGCCCCTTGTTCCGTTTGCAATCGCCATGAAAAGCACACCCCGTTATCCGATTTATTCCCTAGTAAACAACGCCCATTGGGCGGGCAAGGCTTTTTGCTCGCACATTATGGCAGGGGCCGTATTGCGTCCATGCTGCCGGACTGTGGCAAAGCTGCACCACGCGCGGCCTCTTTGCACCGAGCGCCCTGCGAAACCTTGAAAACCTGGCGCGAAAGAGTGAGTTAATCGCATACTCAATTCGGATTCCCCTGAATTGAGGTGCACCTTTGAAACACACGAGGGAAAACGAAATGAAAAAGATTCTCTTTGCAACCACGGCACTTGTTGCCTCCGCGAGCTTCGCTTCCGCTGAAGTGAAGCTGACCGGCTATGCCGAAATCGGCATCAAGGGCGGCTCGGGCATCGAAACCCAGTTCCATGACGATATCGACGTCTCCTTCCACCTGTCCGGCGAAACCGACAACGGCCTGACCTTCGGCGCCAAGATTGATCTGGACGAAGCTGACGTGGGCGCCTTCACCGGCGGTCCGACCCAGCTGAACGCCGTCTGGGTGAAGGGTGCCTTCGGCTCCATCACTCTGGGCGACACCGATGGCGCGCTTGACTGGGCGATGCAGGAAGTCGGCATGGGCACCACCCTGACTGACGAGCACACCAGCCACGCCGGCTACAACGGCAACTCCGGCCTCGACGGCACCTACGACGGCCAGGTTCTGCGCTATGACAACACCTTCGGTGATTTCGGCGTGGCCATCTCGGCCGAGCTGGATGATACCGGTGTTGGCGATGTCGATTACGGCATCGGTGTCAAGTACAACGCCGCTCTCGGCGGTGTGAACCTCGGCCTCGGCCTTGGCTACCAGGACAACGGTGTGGATGACATCTGGGGCGTTTCGGTTGACGCGAAGATGGACAACGGCTTCCGCGCGATCCTGAACTACTCGGATCACTCGACGAATGGCGCCCACTACGCCATCGGCCTCGGCTACACCATGGATGCCCTGCTCGTGACCGCCAACTATGGCAAGTACGATCTCACGGGCAACGATGCTGTCGCTCTTGCCGTGAACTACGATCTCGGCGGTGGCGCCACCGTGATGGCCGGCTACACCAACGACATCGACGGCACGACCGTTGGCGATCAGAATCGCTGGTCGATCGGTCTGGGCCTGTCCTTCTGATTTCGGAAGAACAGCCAACCAAAAGAGAGAGCGGGCCTTCGGGCTCGCTCTTTTCTTTTGGGCGCGGATGATGTTTCTGTGAATCGGGGAACAGAGAGAGGTGTGTTCATGTCGCTCGCCGAGATCAAGGAGCGTATCCGCAAGGCAGAAGAAGCCGCCGGCCGCGAGCCCGGATCCGTGCGGCTGATCGCCGTTTCCAAGATGCAGCCCGAGCCGCGCGTGCGCGCCGTGCTCGAGGAGGGGCACCGGCTTTTCGGAGAAAACCGCGTGCAGGAGGCGGCCGGGAAATGGCCGTCCTGGCGTGAGGAATTTCCCGGGGTGGAGCTGCATCTGCTCGGGCCGCTGCAAACGAACAAGGCCCGCCAGGCGATGGGGCTGTTTGACGCGATCCATTCCGTTGACCGCCCCAAGCTTGCCCGCACGCTTGCGCGCCTTGCCGATGAGCAGGGCCATTGCCCCGATCTCTTCGTGCAGGTCAATACCGGCGAGGAGCCGCAGAAGGCCGGCGTGCTTCCGGCTGAGGCCGATGATTTCATCGCCGAAGTGCGCCGCCTCGGCCTGCCGCTCATTGGCCTCATGTGCATCCCGCCGGTAAACGAGGAGCCGAGCCTTCACTTCGCGCTCCTGCGCAAGATCGCGAAGCGCAACGATCTGCCTGAGCTTTCCATGGGCATGAGCCACGATTTCGAGCGCGCCATCGCTCAGGGCGCAACCCATGTGCGCGTGGGCTCTGGCATCTTCGGGCCGCGGGATTACGGCTGAGCCGCCTCACCAAGCCGACGGCGCGTTTCGGTGATCTGAAGCGCCGCCTCGGCCGCTTCCCGCCCTTTCTCCACGAAATGGGCCCTGAAGATCGCATTGTGATGCGCCGTATCCTGATACTGATGCGGGGTGAGCGAAACCGAGAGCACCGGCACGCCTGTATCGAGCCCGGCGCGCATCAGCCCGTCCACCACCGCCTGCGCCACGAATTCATGGCGGTATATCCCGCCATCCACAACGAAGGCCGCTGCGGCAACGGCGGCATATTTCCCGCCTGCCGCCAGATCGCGCGCCAGAAGCGGCATTTCGAAGGCGCCGGGCACATCGAATACATCCACATCTTCGCGTGAAATGATTTCGCAGAAACCCTCAAGCGCGGCATTCACGATCTCGCCATGCCAGCCGGCTCTGATGAAGGCGTATCTTGTGCGTGTCATGTGCTTTCCTTTCCCGTTTGCGACACGTCACAGAGCGCAAGACATATCGGGAAAGGCAGCCGGCTTCTGGCCCGGCTGTCCCGCATGTCCTCTCCCATCCGGACTTTCACCGTCGGCCCCGGAATTGCACCGGATCTGCTGACCTTCCCAAAGGGAAGCGCTCGCGGGCTGCGGGGCGCGCACGCCCCTCACCGCCGGTGGGGAATTTCACCCCGCCCTGAGAACGAAGCCATCTTCGGCCCGCCGGGGGAGAATGGCAAGGCGAAATTCCCCGGTTGGACAGGCGGGCCGGAGATGACTATATTTGCATTACAGGAAAGGAGATCCACGATGCCTCTGCCGCTTGCCCCTCTTGCTGGTTTTGCCCTGCGTTACGGGATGGTCGCCATGGCGGCCTATGCCGTTACCCGGCGCATCGCGCCCGGCCGGCGCGATCAGCGGGCCGAGGATGCGCTTGATGCGCTTGACGAGGGTCTGACATACCGCCGCGAGGCGCGGCAGGCCAATGCCACGGCCCGGTTTCGCAGGGCCATACGCCTCGGCGAAGAAGGCCCTGGCCTGGAGGTCGATCTGAGCGCGCTCGGCCGCCTGCGGATCCGCAGGATCTGAAACCCTGGCATTTCAAGATACGGCGAGTTCCAGGCCTGCTCATCGGCGGGCCCTTCATGTGGCACGAGACGCATATTGAAATGCGAATTCAAAGAGGTGACAGGATATTTTTCCATCCGTGAAAACCTGTCTGGACGAAGGTTCATTAGGTGTCTAAACAGGCAGCGAAGCGCTGCGAACAACTCGCACCGGTCAGGTCGTTGCGGGTGTGTCGTTTTGAGATAGGCTACAATAGGAGGCTTCCCCGTGTCCCATGCAGAGGATTTCGACAGCGACCGCAGGGATTTCCTGTATTACGCGACCGCGGGCGTCGGCACCGTGCTCACCGGTGCAGCCATCTGGCCGCTGATCGATCAGATGAACCCAAGCGCGGATGTGAAGGCGCTTTCCTCGATCCGGGTGCCGATAGATGGCGTCGAGGTCGGCACGCAGCTTACCGTGAAATGGCGCGGCAAGCCGGTATTCATCCGCCGCCGCGATCAGGACGACATCGAAAGGGCGCGCAAGACGAAGATCGAGGATCTCCCGGATCCTCTTGCGCGCAATGCCAACCTGCCTCCCGATGCGCCTGCCACGGATGAAAACCGCACGCTTGATGAAAAGGGCGAGTGGCTGGTTGAAATGGGGGTCTGCACGCATCTGGGCTGTGTGCCGCTTGGCGGCAAGTCCGGCGATTTCGGCGGCTGGTTCTGCCCCTGCCACGGCTCGCACTACGATAGCGCCGGCCGTATCCGAAAGGGCCCCGCACCGGAGAACCTGCCCATACCCGTGGCGACCTTCATTGACGAAAACACGATCAAGCTGGGCTAGGGGGAGAGCGAAATGTCTGGAATTCCTCACGATCACTACGAACCGAAGACGAGCTTCGAGCGCTGGCTGGATCAGCGCCTGCCGATCCTTCGCCTCCTCTACGACACGATCATGATCCCCACCCCGAAAAACCTCAACTGGATGTGGATCTGGGGGATCGTGCTCGTTTTCTGCCTGGCGCTGCAAATCGTGACAGGCATCGTGCTGGCCATGCACTACACGCCGCATGTCGATCTGGCCTTTGCCAGCGTCGAGCACATCATGCGCAATGTGAATGCCGGCTACATGCTGCGCTATCTGCATGCGAACGGCGCCTCGCTGTTCTTCTTTGCCGTCTATGTGCATATCTTCCGCGGGCTTTACTACGGCTCCTACAAATCGCCGCGTGAGGTCACCTGGATCATCGGCATGCTCATCTATCTCGCCATGATGGCCACGGCCTTCATGGGCTATGTGCTGCCCTGGGGGCAGATGAGCTTCTGGGGCGCCACGGTGATCACCGGGCTCTTCGGCGCCATCCCTTGGGTGGGTGAAGCCCTGCAGACATGGCTGCTCGGCGGTCCGGCGGTGGACAACCCCACGCTCAACCGCTTCTTCTCGCTTCATTACCTGCTGCCCTTCGTGATTGCCGCCCTGGTGGCGCTGCACATCTGGGCTTTCCACACCACCGGCAACAGCAACCCGGCCGGCGTGGAAGTGCGCCGCAGCTCGAAGGAAGAGGCAAAGCGGGATACCCTTCCCTTCTGGCCCTATTTCGTGATCAAGGATCTGTTCGCACTGGCGGTGGTTCTGCTGGTGTTCTTCGCGATTGTCGGCTTCATGCCCAATTACCTTGGCCACCCCGATAACTACATTGAGGCCAATCCGCTGGTAACGCCGGCGCATATCGTGCCCGAGTGGTATTTCCTGCCCTTCTACGCGATCCTGAGGGCGTTCACGGCGGATGTCTGGGTGGTGCAGCTGGCGAACTGGATCACCGGCGGCATCATCAACGCCAAGTTCTTCGGTGTGCTGGCCATGTTCGGCTCAATCATCGTGATGCTTCTTGTGCCGTGGCTTGATACCTCACGCGTGCGCTCGGGCCGCTACCGGCCGATGTTCAAGTGGTGGTTTGCCCTGCTGGTGTTCGATTTCATCGTGCTGACGTGGGCAGGGGCCATGCCGCCAGAGCCGCCCTATTCCACGATCGCCCTGATCGGTGCGGCCTACTGGTTTGCCTATTTCCTCATCATTCTGCCGCTGCTCGGCGTGATCGAAAAGCCGCTGCCGCAGCCCGGCACGATCGAGGAAGATTTCATCGCCCATTACGGCGGCGCCAATGATACGCCGGCCGAGTGAGAAAGGATCAGAAATGATGATCAGGAAACTCACAGCAACCGTCCTGACCACCCTTGCCCTCTCGACCGGCAGCGTATTTGCCGCCGGAGCCGGGGGGCATACGGAAGATGTCGCCTTTCCCTTCGAAGGCCCCTTCGGCACCTATGACAAGCTCCAGCTCCAGCGCGGTCTGAAGGTCTATACGGAGGTCTGTGCGGCTTGCCACGGGCTGAAATACGTGCCTTTCCGCACGCTTTCCGATCCCGGCGGGCCCGAGCTGCCGGAAGATTGGGTACGCGCCTATGCGGCGCAGTTCGAAGTGCCTGATGACGGCGAGGATGCCGAGCCCGGGGATACCCGCCCGGCAAAGCTCACCGATCATTTCCCGGAATCGGCTGATCCCAATGCGCCCGACCTTTCCTTGATGGCGAAGGCGCGGGCGGGCTTCCACGGCCCCGAAGGCACCGGGATCAACCAGCTGATCAAGGGTATAGGCGGCCCGGAACACATTTATTCGATCCTCACGGGATATACCGGGGAGGAGAAGGAAGAGGCCGGCACCACCTTTTATGAAAACACGGCCTTCCCCTCCGGCTGGATCTCCATGCCGCCGCCGCTCTTCGGCGAGGATGTGGAATTCGACGATGGCGCACCCAATGATCTTCATTCGGAAGCCAGGGATCTGGCCGCCTTCCTGATGTGGGCGGCCGAGCCCAAGATGATGGCGCGCAAGAAGGCCGGTTTCGTGGCGGTTATCATGCTGGTCATCCTCTCCTCGCTTCTCTACCTTACCAACAAGACCCTCTGGATGCCGGTGAAGAAGCAGGCCAAGGAAGCGGCGAAGAAGGCCTGAGCCCGGCGCGTGGCTGACAAACGGCTGACAGGCTCGAAGCGCGCTCCTTTCGGGGCGCGCTTTTTCTATTGCTCCCCGAGATAGCGGCGTAGAGCTTCGGGCGGATTCGTGAGAATTTCCGCTGCCGGAGCCGGCGGATGTGCTTTCCCTTCGTCCACCATTACCACGAGATCGGCGAAAAGGCGGGCATCATCGGGATCATGGGTTACCATGAGTACGGTATTGCCGTTCTCCCCTGCGATTTCGCCAAGGAGCGAGAGCATCTCCCGCTTGAGGGCCGGGCCGAGAGCGGCGAAGGGCTCATCAAGCAGCATCAGGGGCTTGTTGCGCAGAAAGGCGCGGGCGAGGGCCACGCGGCTTTGCTGCCCGCCCGAGAGATCGGCCGGCCTGCGGAGGCCGAGCCCCTCAAGGCCGGTTCGCTTCATGGCCTGTTCGATGCGATCCCTTTCCCCGGCGTTCAGCTTGAGATCCGCCCGCAGGCCGAGGCCGATATTCTGCGCGGCGGTGAGATGGGGGAAGAGATTGTTTTCCTGAAAGAGAATGCTGACGGGGCGCTCGGCCGGCAGGAGCGGGGTTATCGGCTCCCCGCCCCACAGGATGCGCCCGCTTTCTGGGACAATGAAGCCGGCGATGGCGCCGAGCAGGGTGGATTTGCCGCTCCCCGAGGGCCCGATGACGGCAACCCGCGCACCCGCCGGCACCTTGAGATCGGCGGAAAGGGCGAAATCGCCCTGCCTGATCTGGAGATCTTCAAGTTCGAGCATTGGTGCGGCCTCCCTTGTCGAACAGCCAGAACAGGGCAAAGCTCAGGATCAGCAGAAGAAGGGCCGCCGCAGCGGCATCTTCCACCCTGTATGCTGCGCGCAGCCTGTAGATCTGCAATGGGAGGGTCGCGGATCCGGGTGCCGAAAACAGGGCGATCACTCCAAGATCCCCCATCGAGAGCGCGGCCGCAAGCCCGGCAGTGAAGCCTATCGGCGCCCTTATGCGCGGCAGCAGGAAGAGGCGGAGGCGATCCCGGCCAAAGAGGCCGAGGCTGTCAGCCAGCGGGCCGAAGGCGGCTTCGGCATCGCGGATGGCCGGGGTCAGCACGCGCAGGGCAAAGGGGAGGCTCATGATGGCGTTGACGAGGGCCGTCAGAGGCAGGGCGAGCGCGACGGGATCGGCGAGCGGAAAGAGGATGATGAAGAGCCCCGTGCCGATGACAAGCGGCGAAGCGGCGAGCGAGAGATAGCCGATCGCTTCAACCGCCGAAATCGCCGGGGTGTGGGCCCTGCTCGTGGCGATCAGGAGCGCAAGCGGAAGGGAGAGGGCGAGCGTGAGGGCCGTTGCGCCAAGCGCGACCAGAAGCGAACGCATCACGGAATGCCAGACGGTGGCAGGAAGGGCGAAGATGCCCTGAAGCCCGGATACCGCGATCGCCAGCAGGGGAGTGAGCAGAAAGCCGGCGGCGGTGATGATGATGGCCGCATCGGCAAGCATGGTGATGCGGCCGGTTGCGTCATGGCGTTCGATGGTTCTGTCCAGCCCGCTACCGAAAAGAGCGTTGCGCCCGAACCGGAGGGCGATGGCGGCGGCAATGGCGCCGACCAGAAACTGGAGTGCGGCAAGCTTTGCCGCCTTGCCGAGATCGAATTCGAAGCGGAAGGCCTGATATATCGCCAGTTCGATCGTGGTCGCACGGGGGCCGCCGCCAAGGGCGAGCACCACCGCGAAGCTGGTGAGGCAGATCAGGAAGATGACCATGAAGGCGCCGGGCAGCGTGGCGCGAAGCATGGGAAGCTCGAGCCAGCGGAAGATGTGGCGCGGCGTGAAGCCAAGAGAAGAGGCGAGGCGAAAGTGCTCGGCCGGGATGGCGGCCCAGCCCTGGAGCAGCAGGCGCGTGGCCAGTGGCAGATTGAAGAAGACATGCGCAAGCAGCACGCCCGGAAGCCCATAGATGGATATGGCGGGCAGGCCCAGTGCGCCGAGGGCCGCATTGAGCAGGCCGTTTCGCCCAAAGATCGCGAGGAGCCCCAGCACGGCCACGATGACGGGCAGGATGAAGGGCGCGCCCATGAGCGCGATCAGAAAACGGCGGCCCGCAAAGCTGCGCCGTGCGAGCGCGCGGGCGAGGGGCACGGCAAGCACCACGCTGATGGCCGCCGAGAGAGCGGCCTGAATGAGCGTGAAGCGTATGGCCGCCCAGTCGGAGGCCGTGATCGCTCCGGTGCTTTCGGCGCGCAGGAAAACGGCCGCGAGCGTGCCCGGCACAAGCGCCAGCACGAGAGCGGCGGCACCGCTCCCGAGCCAGCGGATGGCGCCTAGCGGCTGAGTGCGGCCAGCCATTCGGCCAGCGCCTCATCGCGGATTTCGCCGGCTTCTTTCGGGGAAAGCAGCAGGGCTTTTGCGGGCCTGATCAGGGTTTCGAACCCGTCCGGCAGCCCGCCCGAGGGGATCTTCGCGGGATACATCCAGTTCGTCGTCGGGATGATGCTCTGGAACCTGTCGGACGCCATGAAGGCAAGGAAGCGGTCTGCAAGCTCGGGCTGATCGGTGCCGGCGATCTTGCCGGCCACCTCGATCTGCATGTAATGGCCCTCCTCGAAGAGCGCGGCCGCCTTTGTGTCGTCCTTCTCGGCAATCAGGTGATAGGCGGGCGATGTGGTGTAGGAGAGGACCATATCGGCCTCGCCTTCGAGGAACATCCCGTAGGCTTCCGACCAGCCCTTCGTGACCGTCACGATATTGTCCGAAAGCCCTTCCCAGATACCGCCCGCTTCATCGCCGTAAGCGGCCTTGACCCACAGGAGGAGGCCGAGGCCGGGCGTTGAGGAGCGTGGATCCTGGATCACGATCCTGAGATCGCTTTCCGCCAGTTCGCGAAAGCTTTTCGGCGGGCTTGTCACCTTCGTCTTGTCGTAAACAAAGGCGAAATAGCCCCAATCGAAGGGCTGAAAGAACGCATTATTCCATTCCACCGGCAGATCAAGAGCCGGGCGCGGCTCGGGAAGGGGCGCGAAAAGGCCGCTTTCCTCGGCCGTGGCCATGAGATTGGTGTCGAGCCCCAGCGCGATATCGGCCGGGGTGCGTTTGCCCTCGAGTTTGAGGCGCGCGAGCAGCGCCGCGCCATCGCCTGTGCCCACGAATTGCAGATCGCAGCCGCATTCCTCCTCGAACGCCTTTTCAACCGCCGGACCGGGGCCCCAGTCGGAAACGAAACTGTCATAGGTATATACCGTGAGGACGGGTGTCTCGGCGGCAGCCAGCGTGGCGACGGCACAGAAACCCGCAGCAAAGATGGATGTTTTCATCATTCATTCTCCATTTTTCGCGACGGGCGGGGCGAAGTTGGAGAATGTCCAGACCTTCCCTCCGCCGGTCTTAACCGGATCAGGTTCAACGGGTTCGCGATCGCTCGCGTCTCAGCTTCTGGCGAAGCACCCCGAGGCAGTTTCACATCTATGTCCGCGCAATCCCGCGTGCAAGGCAAATTTCCTTGAGGCATCCGCAAGGCAAGGCTAAACGCTTTGGGCAAAGGAGCGTTTCGCGATGTCATACAACACCTTCGGCCGCCTTTTCCGCGTTACCACCTGGGGCGAGAGCCACGGGCCCGCCATTGGCGCGACGGTGGATGGCTGCCCGCCCGGGATCAGGGTGAATGAAGAGATGCTCCAGCACTGGCTCGACAAGCGGAAGCCCGGCCAGAGCCGATACACCACCCAGCGCCGGGAGCCGGACCGGGTGAAGATCCTCTCCGGTGTTTTCGAGGGGCGCACCACAGGAACCCCGGTGCAGCTGATGATCGAAAACACCGATCAGCGCTCGAAGGATTACGGCGATATCGCCGAGAAATTCCGCCCCGGCCATGCCGATATCACCTATTGGCTCAAATACGGTATCCGTGATTATCGCGGCGGGGGGCGCTCCTCAGCGCGCGAGACGGCCTCGCGCGTGGCTGCGGGCGGGCTGGCGCGGGCCGTGCTCGATGAATTGCTGCCGGGACTCGAGATCACCGGCTACATGGTGCGCATGGGCAATATCGCGATTGATCGGGCGCGTTTCGATTGGTCCGAGATCCCCCGCAATCCCTTCTGGGCGCCTGATGCGCAGGCAGCGCGTGAATGGGCGGATTATCTGGACGGTCTGCGCAAATCCGGCAGCTCCGTGGGGGCAATGATCGAGGTGGTGGCGAAAGGCGTGCCCCCGGGGCTTGGCGCGCCCGTCTATGGCAAGCTCGATACGGATCTTGCGGCGGCGATGATGTCTATCAACGCGGTGAAGGGCGTTGAGATCGGCGCCGGCATGGAAGCGGCGATGCTGACGGGCGAGGAGAATGCCGACGAGATCAGGATGGGCCCCGATGGCCCGGAGTTCGGCTCCAATCATGCCGGGGGCATCCTTGGCGGCATCAGCACCGGGCAGGATGTGGTGGTGCGCTTCGCGGTGAAGCCGACATCCTCGATCCTGACACCGCGCAAGACGATCACAAAATCAGGCGAGGAGACGGAGATCGTCACCAAAGGCCGCCATGATCCTTGCGTGGGAATCCGCGCGGTGCCGGTGGGCGAAGCGATGATGGCCTGCGTGATCCTCGATCACTACCTGCTTCACCGCGCCCAGATCGGAGAAAGCGGGGGTGGGCGGATCGGCTGAAAAGCCGTTTTGCTGCATTGGAACCCCGAATGGAAAGGGCCGCCCGTACGGCGGCCCTTCTTGTCTTTTTTCAGATTTCCTGCCCGGCAGGATCAGCTGTTGACGCTTTCCTTCAGCGCCTTGGCGATGGTCATCTTCACGACCTTGTCGGCCGGCTTCTTGATCTGTTCGCCGGTGGCGGGGTTGCGCACCATGCGCTCGGGGCGCTCACGGCAATAGATCTTGCCGACACCGGGAAGGGTTACGGCGCCGCCGGCGGAAACTTCGCGGGTGATGATGTTGATGAGAGCTTCCAGAGCCGCGGCGGCGGATTTCTTGTCAACGCCCATTTCATCGGCCAGAGCGGCGATAAGCTGGGTCTTGGTCATGGGTTTTGCCATTCTTATGTCTCCTCATGTTCTGGCCGTTATTTGGGCCGGATTGGCGGCATTTAACTTGATATTGAGGTATAGCACAACGTTTTGTGGTTCATTCCTGCGAATTTTTGCAGATTTTGGGTGGTTTTCCGCTTCAGAGGAAGGCGGTTTCTTCGAAACTGCGCAGTTTGCGGGAATGAATCCGCTCAAGCGGCATTTCACGCAGGGTTTCCATGGCACGGATGCCGATCAGAAGGTGGCGCTGCACCTGTGATTTGTAGAAATCCGAGGCCATGCCGGGCAGTTTCAGCTCGCCATGGAGGGGCTTGTCGGAAACGCACAGAAGCGTGCCGTAGGGCACCCTGAAGCGAAAGCCGTTGGCGGCAATGGTGGCGCTTTCCATGTCGAGCGCGATGGCGCGCGACTGGCTCAGCCGCTGCACCGGGCCGGAGGGATCGCGCAGCTCCCAGTTGCGGTTGTCGAGGCTGGCGACGGTGCCGGTGCGCATGATGCGCTTGAGATCGAAGCCTTCCTGCTCGGTGATGCTGGCCACGGCCTGCTCGAGCGCCACCTGGATCTCGGCAAGCGGCGGCACCGGGATCCAGATCGGCAGATCGTCATCGAGCACCTTGTCTTCGCGCAGGTAGGCATGCGCCAGCACGAAATCCCCGAGCCGCTGGCTGTTTCTGAGCCCGGCGCAATGGCCGACCATCAGCCAGGCATGAGGGCGCAGGACGGCGATGTGATCGGTGGCTGTCTTGGCATTCGACGGCCCGACCCCGATATTGACAAGCGTGATCCCCGCCTGGCCTTCGCGCTTCAGGTGATAGGTGGGCATTTGCGGCTGTTTTTCCAGCTGGGGCAAGGGGGCCTCTGGATCGGTGATTTCCACATTGCCGGGGCCGACGAAGCTCGTGTAGCCGCTCGCGGGATCGCCGATCGCCTTGCGGGCGAAAGCCTCGAATTCCTCCACATAGAACTGATAGTTGGTGAAGAGCACGTGATTCTGGAAATGCTCGGGCGCAGTGGCTGTATAATGCTGGAGGCGGGCGAGCGAATAATCGATGCGCTGGGCGGTGAACAGGGCCAGCGGCCTGGAGCCATCGGGGTTGGATGTGGTGAAGCCGTTGGCGATATCGTCATTGGTGTTGGCGAGATCGGGCACATCGAAGAAATCACGGATCTGAAAGCCGAGCGCGCCTTCCTGGGGGATGGCGCCGCTTTCGTGGTTCGTCATGGCGAAATGCACCGGGATCGGGGTATCGGAATAGCCGATGCTGACCGGCACGCCGTGATTTTTCATCACCAGCCCGAGCTGTTGTTCGAGGTAATGGCGGAAGAGATCGGGCCGGGTGATGGTGGTGGCATATGTGCCGGGGCCGGCAACATAGCCGAAGGCGAGGCGGTTGTCGGGGCGGGCATGGCGGGTGACGGTGAGGCGTATCTCCGGGTAGAAGGCGCGAAAGCGCGTGGCAGGTGCCTGCCCGCTTTTCAGGGCGGCGGAGAAGTGCTCCCGCAGGAAGGCGGTGGATTCCTCATAAAGCGCACGTAGATGGGCAACCGCTTCACGCGGATCCGCTATCACCCGCGCGGGCTTTCCCGGCGGTGTCAGAACGGGCAGATCTGTGGCCGGTGTGTTCATCCGGTTTCCTCGAAGAGCTCGGTGATTTCGAACCGTGTTACATCAACCAGCCCCAGATCGGAAATGCGCAGTTCGGGGATGACCACGAGCGCGAGCAGCGAGTGCTGCATGTAGGCGTTGTTGAGCGTGCAGCCGCATTCTTCCATCGCGGCCACCATGCGATCGGCCTTCGCCGCCACCTCGGCGGCGGGGGAATCGGAGATCAGCCCTGCAATGGGAAGCTCCACCAGCGCCAGCTCTTCGCCATCCTTCCAGACTGTCACGCCGCCGCCCACCTCGCCAAGCCGGTTGGCGGCCAGCGCCATATCCTCGCGCGAGGTGCCGACCACGATCATGTGGTGACTGTCATGCGCGACGGTCGAGGCCATCGCCATGCGCCCCTTGTAGCCGAAGCCCGAAACAAAGCCGTTCACGACCTTTCCGGTGCCCCGGTGGCGCTCGACAAGGGCGATCTGGCAGATGTCGTGCGCCGCATCGCCCTCGACGATCCCGTTTTGCACGCAAAGCTCGGCGCTGAGCGCCTTGGTGGGGGCCTGGTTTTCCACCACGCCGATCACCTTTGCCCTGACCTGATTTGCACCCTCCGGCGCGGGGATTTCGAAATCCGCCGCTTCGAGCCGCTTGCCAAGATGCACCGTGCCGCGCACATCCTCGGGCCAGTCGAGATGCGGGCATTCGGTGCGGATCTCGCCGCCCTCGGCCACTATCTGCCCACGCGCGATCACGGTTTCGATCGGCAGGGTTGCGAGATCGGACGTGAGGATCACATCGGCCCGCCGCCCCGGGGCAATCGAGCCAAGCTCGCGCTCGAGGCCGAAATGGGTAGCGGTGTTGATCGTGGCCATCTGCAGCGCCACCACCGGATCACATCCGCATTCGATCGCATGGCGCACCACGCGATTCATATGGCCATCATTCACCAGCGTGCCGGAATGGCAATCATCGGTGCACAGGATGAAATTGCGCGGATCGAGGCCCTTTTCCGTGACGGCCGTGATCTGGCTTTCCACATCGTACCAGGCGGAGCCGAGCCGCATCATGGAGCGCATCCCCTGGCGCACCCGGGCAATCGCATCGGCCTCGCAGGTGCCTTCGTGATCGTCTGCCGGGCCGCCGGCGGCATAGGCATGGAAGGCGGGGCCGAGATCGGGGCTGGCGTAATGGCCGCCCACCGTCTTGCCGGCGCGTTGGGTGGCGGCGATTTCGGCCAGCATCTTGGGATCCCCGCTGATGACACCGGGGAAATTCATCATCTCGCCAAGGCCGATGATGCCGGGCCAGCCCATGGCTTCCTCCACATCCTCCGGCGTGATCTCGTGGCCGGTGGTTTCAAGCCCCGGCGCAGAAGGCGCGCAGGAGGGCATCTGGGTGAAGATGTTGATCGGCTGCATAAGCGCTTCGTCATGCATGAGTTTCACGCCGCGCAGGCCCAGAACATTGGCGATCTCGTGCGGATCGGTGAACATGCTCGTGGTGCCGTGCGGGATGACGGCGCGGGCGAATTCCGCCGGCGTGAGCATCCCGCTTTCGATGTGCATATGCGCATCGCACAGACCGGGGATCATGTAGCGCCCCCCGGCCTCGATCACTCGCGTGCGCTCGCCGATGCAGTGCGCGGCATCCGGGCCGCAATAGGCGAAGCGGCCGTCGGCAATGGCGATATCGTGGTCTTCAAGGATTTCGCGGGTATGGACATTCACCCATTTCCCGCCGCGGATAACCATATCCGCAGGCTCGCGCCCGGCCGCCACGGCGATCAGCCGTGCAGCGCTTTCGGGCCATGATCTGAGATTTGCAGTTTCCATGGACCAATTGTTCAAAAAATCACGATGGGTGCAACCCCATGTGGGGCGCCCGGCGAAATTTGGGTTTCATTTTCAACGCAGGTCTGTAGTCTCACTATCAAATTGCGAAACAGGGAGCCGCACATGACGGGCATGGATCTTATCTGGCTGTTTTTCATCCTTTCCGCGCTTCAGCCTGTCATGCAGCGGCGGATGCTCGAATACCAGCGCGCCCGCAAGATCGCCAAGCTGCAAAATGAGCGCCGCTCACGGGTGATCCTCATGGTTCATCGCCAGGAAACCATGAGTTTCCTCGGCTTTCCGCTGGTGCGCTATATCGATGTGCATGACAGCGAACAGGTGCTTCAGGCGATCCACATGACGGATCCCGATACCCCGATCGACATGGTCCTTCACACGCCCGGCGGGCTTGTGCTGGCCGCGGTTCAGATCGCCCGCGCGCTCAAGAGCCACAAGGGGAAGGTGACTGTCTTCGTGCCGCATTATGCGATGTCCGGCGGCACTCTGATCTCGCTCGCGGCCGACGAAATCGTGATGAGCCCGCATGCCGTTCTCGGCCCCGTCGATCCCCAGCTTGGACAGCAGGCGGCAGCCTCGATCCTGAAGGCGGTGAAGCAGAAGCCGATCGACAAGGTGGATGACGAAACCCTGATTCTTGCCGATGTGAGCGAAAAGGCGATCCGGCAGGTGGAGAAAACGGTCGAGGAGCTTCTGGATGGCAAGCTCTCGAAGCAGAAGGCCACCGCCCTGGCGAAGAAGATGGCGACCGGTCACTGGACACATGATTACCCGATTTCCGCTTCGGAAGCGGCATCCATGGGGCTGAATGTTTCGACAGACATCCCCAAGGACGTGATGGAAATGATGCAGCTCTACCCGCAGCCCACCCGCCAGCAAAGCGGCGGGGTGGAATATCTGCCGGTGCCGGTGAAAAGGAACAACGCGAAATAAGAGGGCACGCCCGCCTGTTCAGGCGGCATCGAAATCGAGAACCAGCTTCTTGCTCCTGGGCCGCGTCTGGCAGGCGAGCGTATAGCCCGCCTCGAGTTCCCACGGTTCGAGCGAATAGTTGAGCGCCATTTCGGCCTCGCCCTCCCTGATCCGGCAGCGGCAGGTGCAGCACATCCCCCCTTTGCAGGAATAGGGCAGCTCGAGCCCGTTGCGCGCGGCGGCGGCGAGCACGGTTTCATCTTCCTCCGTCAGGGTGAAACGGCGATGGGCTCCGTCAAGGATCACTTCCACCTCGACACCCGCCTGCGCCGCTTCCTGCGCCTGACGGGAGCGCGCCACCGGCGCCTCGCCTTCTGCCAGAAAGCGCTCATGATGGATGTGCTCCTTGCCCACGCCAAGTTTTTCCAGCGCTTCGGCAACGTCATCTATCATGGCTCCGGGCCCGCAGAGATAGGCGTCTTCCAGACGTGCGGGATCGATCACTCCGGCGCCAGCAAGGCGCGCGATCTTCTCGCCATCGATGCGGCCGTTCAGCAGCGGCACATCCTGCTCTTCCCGGCTCAGCACATGAATGAGGGTGAAATTCGCCAGATGCTTGTCCTTCAGAGCATCGAGCTTCTCGCGAAACATGATATGGCGCGAATCGCGATTGCCGAAGATCAGCGTGGCATTGCGCCCCTCTGCAAGCGCATGCGCGGCAATGGAGATGACGGGCGTGATGCCCGATCCGGCCGCAACAAGCAGCAGATCCCTGCCGCTCCCAAGGGTGAAACGCCCCTCGGGCGGCGCCACCTCCAGAACGTCGCCTGCCTTGAGTTCCTGCGCCAAATTCGAGAAAATGCCCCCCTCGATCCTTTTCACCCCGATCAGGAGCGGCTCGCCGGGTGCGGAGGCGATGGAATAGGAGCGGCGCAGTTCCTCGCCCTCGTGCATATGGCGAATCGTGAGATACTGCCCCGGCCTGAAGCGATATTCATCCTCCAGCCCCTTGGGCAGATCGAAGGTGATCGCAACGGCATCCGGGGTGAGCTTCTGCACATCGCTGATCGTCAGTTCGTGAAAATCCATGCCGGGCCTCGCTTCAGATGCATTTGAAATGGTCGAACGGCTCGCAGCAGGCGCGGCAGCGATACTGCGCCTTGCAGGGGGTGGAGCCGAATTCGCTGATCTTCTCGGTATCCGTCGCGCCGCAGCGGGGGCAGGTAACTGTGGTTTCGCCAAAGAGCGCGCGCTTGGCGTTGCTCCCTTCCGCAGGCGGCGCGATGCCGTAGGCGCGCAGCTTTTCGCGGCCTTCCCCGGTGATCCAGTCGGTTGTCCAGGGGGGCGACATCACGCGCTCGATCCTCGCCTCGAAGCCCGCCCGCCGCAGGGCCTCCCCGATCGCCGCTTCAATGAAGCTGGTGGCCGGGCAGCCCGAATAGGTGGGCGATACCCTGGCAACGGCCACGCCATCCTCGATGACAACCTCGCGCAGGATGCCGAGATCCGCGACCGTCACGCAAGGGATCTCGGGATCCGGCACCGCGGCGGCGGCGGCCCAGGCCTTTTCTTGCGCGCTTACCACGTCGCCCCCGGATGGCTGCGCTGGAGATACTGCATCTCGCACAGGATATGGCCGAGATCCTCGCCATGCAGCCCGGCGCGCCCGCCGATCTGCGGATTCGGGGCCTCGGGCAATTCAAGCCGGGCTTCGGCCAGTATCGGGGTGATGTTTTCCAGCCAGGCAGTGCGAAGCGCCCCGCGCTCGGGCAGGAGCCCAGCCAGCGCGGCCGCCTCTGCCGCGGGCGAGCTGTGGAAAAGCTCATCCACATAGATATGCAGGGCCTCCATCGCCGCCTGCATCCGCTGCGCGCTTTCTTCCGTGCCGTCGCCTAGCCGGATCACCCATTCCCCCGCATGGCGGATGTGATAGCCCATTTCCTTCACCGCCTTGCCGGCAATCCCGCGCAGGGTTTCATCCCGGCTTTCAAGCGCCGCTTGCCAGTAGGGCTCCATGAAGGCGGCAAAGAAAAGCTGGCGCAGCATCGTGTGGGCAAAATCGCCGTTGGGCCTCTCCACCATGAGAAGATTGCGGAACTGCCGCTCATTGCGCAGATAGGCAAGATCGTCCTCGCTCCTGCCCCGGCCCTCGATCTCGGCGGCATATGTATAGAGGTTGCGCGCCGTGCCGATCAGATCGAGCGCCATGTTCGTGAGCGCGAGATCCTCTTCGAGGATGGGCGCATGCCCGCACCACTCGCCAAGGCGGTGGCAAAGGATCGAATGATCGTCCGCCAGTTCGATCAGGGCATTGAAGAGATTTTCATCCTTCATCACATGTGCCCCACATCTTCTGGAATGTCATAGAAGGTCGGGTGGCGATAGATCTTGTCGGCCGTCGGATCGAAGGTCTCATCGGCATGAGCCGGGTCCGATGCCGTAATCGCCGCCGATGGCACGACCCAGATCGAATTCCCCTCTCCCCGCCGCGTATAGACATCCCGTGCGGCATCCAGCGCCAGCACCGCATCGGCGGCATGCACCGATCCCACATGGCGATGCGCCAGCCCATTGCGCGGCCGGATGAACACCTCCCAGAGCGGCGTTTCCTCTTTCATCTCGCTTTCCTCATCATTGGTCCTGAAATATCCCGGGGGTGCGGGGGCTGGCCCCCGCCTCACTCCGCGGCCGCGCGCCGCCCTTCACGCTTTGCGGCATGGGCGAGCGCGGCCTCGCGCACCCAGGCCCCTTCCTCCCAGGCCTTGCGGCGGGCGGCGATGCGATCGCGGTTCATCACCCCGTCGCCCTTCACCACGCGCCAGAATTCATCCCAGTCGATTTCGCCATGGCGATAGCCGCCCTTGCCGTCGTTCAGCTCGGGATCCCAGCGCAGATCCGGGTCCGGCACGGTGAGGCCGAGATATTCGGCCTGGGGCACCGTGGCATCGATGAATTTCTGGCGCAGCTGATCGTTGGAAAAGCGCTTGATCTTCCATTTCATCGATTGTTCGGAATGGGCGCTGTCCTTGTCGTGGGGGCCAAACATCATCAGCGCCGGCCACCAGAACCGGTTGAGCGCATCCTGGGCCATTTCCTTCTGTTCAGGCGTGCCGCGGCAAAGCGTGAGCATGATCTCGTAGCCCTGGCGCTGGTGAAAGCTTTCTTCCTTGCAGATGCGGATCATGGCGCGCGCATAGGGCCCGAAGGAACAGCGGCAGAGCGGGATCTGATTCATGATCGCGGCACCATCCACGAGCCAGCCGATGGCGCCTATATCGGCCCAGCTGAGCGTGGGATAATTGAAGATGGAGCTGTATTTGGCCTTGCCGGAATGCAACTCCTCCGTCATCTGCTCGCGCGAAACGCCGAGCGTTTCGGCCGCCGCGTAGAGATAGAGCCCGTGGCCGCCCTCATCCTGCACCTTGGCCAGCAGCGCCGCCTTGCGCTTCAGGCTGGGCGCGCGGGTGATCCAGTTGCCCTCCGGCAGCATGCCGACAATCTCGGAATGGGCGTGCTGCCCGATCTGGCGAATCAGCGTGCGGCGATAGCCCTCGGGCATTGCGTCCTTCGGCTCGATCTTCTCTTCGGCATCGATGCGTTTCTGGAAGGCTTCGAGAAAGGCTTCGGATTCTTCGGTCCGGCCGTCAGCACCGATCAGGCCCTGGGAATACATGCTGCGTTTCCTCCTGGATTATTTGCGCGGAGTATATGTTACAAACATCGGCGGTCAAATGAAAAATTGTAACACTTTATGGCATTGCATAACCCGCATCGCGGTTGCATGAAATGCGCATGGGCGATCAGAAGGTTCTCCTTTCACTCGGACATGGCTACAGCGCCCGTGCGCTGGGCCGCCTGCTGCTGGATGATGGCTGGCAGGTGATCGGCACGCGCCGGGAGCCGGCGGCCCCTGAAGGCACGGCAACGGAGATCATACGCTGGCCCGGATCCGATCTTCGGCGCGCGATGGAGGCCGCCAGCCACATGCTGGTTTCCATAGCGCCAACGGCGGAGGGCGATCCTGTCCTGTCGTCTCTCGCGCGCGAGATCGCCGCCGCGGCGCCGCGCCTCGAGTGGGTAGGCTATCTTTCCACAACGGCCGTTTATGGCGATCACGGCGGCGGTTGGGTGGACGAGGAAACCCCCCTTGCACCGTCAACGGAGCGCGGCAGGTGGCGGGTAGCTGCGGAGGCGGCCTGGCAGGAACTGGCGCGCGAAAGCGGCCTCCCCCTGCATATCTTCAGGCTGGCCGGTATCTACGGCCCCGGCCGCGGCCCCTTTGCCAAGCTTCGGGCGGGAAAGGCACGGCGGATCATCAAGCCGGGGCAGGTATTCTCGCGCATCCATGTGGAAGATCTGGCGCGGGTGCTGAAGGCATCGATGGAAAACCCGCAGCCCGGCGCGATCTATAACATATGCGATGACAAGCCCGCCCCGCCTCAGGACGTGATCGCCAAGGCCGCCGATCTGCTCGGCCTTCCGCTGCCGCCCGCAGAGGATTTCGCAAGCGCAGAGATGAGCCCGATGGCGCGGCATTTCTATGCGGAATCCAAGCGGGTGAGAAATGAGCGCATGAAGCGGGAGCTTGGCGTGGAATTGTTGTATCCAGATTACGAGAGCGGGCTTGCTTCCCTGTTGTAGCGGCATGATGGCAGGGGCCGGCCTCTTCGCCCCCGAACAGATCAGCGCAAGAGGAGCTTCAGATCGGCCGGCCGCGCATCAGGCGGGGCAGATCGCCCGTGAGGCCCGCGGCTTCGCGGATGAAGCGGCGCTTGAGGCCGGGGAGCGCATT
Organism: Albidovulum sp.; assembly: GCA_015491895.1. Classification (GTDB taxonomy): domain Bacteria; phylum Pseudomonadota; class Alphaproteobacteria; order Rhodobacterales; family Rhodobacteraceae; genus WFVA01. Next base: position 106,455 of record WFVA01000098.1, read on the forward strand.
GACAACGCCAAGGCCGAGATCGCGCCCGAGGCGCAGCAGGGGGTTGTCGTTCGAAAAGAGGCGATTGACCGCATCCATGCCGAGCGCAAGGGCGGTGGAATCAAACCGCCGCCATTGCTGGTAGCGCGCGAGCACATCGGGCGCGCCGATGTCCTCGCCCCGCCGCCGGGCCTCGGTGAGCACTTCGGCAAGCGCGGCAACATCACGCAGGCCGAGATTGAGCCCCTGCCCCGCAACAGGATGCACGCCATGGGCCGCATCCCCCACCAGCGCCACGCGCGGCGCCACGTATCGCTCTGCCAGGGTGAGGTTGAGCGGGTAGGTGAAGCGCTTGCCAGCGAGGCGGAAATTGCCGAGGAAGCTGCCGAAACGGGGTTTCAGCACTTCCAGATATTCATCTTCGGGAAGGGCGTTGATGCGCTTGGCGTTCTCATGGGTTTCGCTCCACACGATGGAGACCCTGTTGCCCGGAAGCGGCAGGATGGCGAGGGGCCCCGGCGGCATGAAGAACTGATGCGCAATGCCGTGATGGGGCTTTTCGTGCTCGATGGCACAGACAAGCGCCGTCTGGCCGTAATCATGGCCGTGGCGGCGGATGCCGGCGCGCCGCGCGGTGCCGCTCTGGCGGCCGTCGCAGCCCACCAGCAGGCGGGCAGAATGGCTTTCGCCGCCCGCAAGGGTGACGGTGGCGCGCGGGCCGGATGTATCCTGATCGGCAACCCTTTTGCCGGAAAGGAGCGTGATGGCAGGGCTGGCCTCCACGGCTTCCATCAGCGCGCGGTAGAGGAAGCGATCCTCGAGCATGTAGCCGAGCGGGCCTTCCTCGATCTCGCCATGGTGCATGTGCAGCATGAAGGGCGCGGGGCCTTCTCCGGCCCGGCCGTCGGTAACCTTCACTTCAAGAATGGGCTGGCTGTCGGCGGCTACGCGATCCCAGATGCCGATGCCCTGGAGCAGGTGCCGGGAGGCAAGGGCAAGGGCGTAGGAGCGGCCATCGAAATCATCGCTCGCGCGTGCATCGGCGGGCAGTGCGTCGATGATCTTGACGCTGAAGCCCTGATCGGCAAGCGCGAGCGCCAGAGCGGGGCCGTTGAGGCCGCCGCCAATGATGAGGATATCCGACTCGTTTTCCATCGGTCGCACTATTGATCGGTTGTTCGGGATTGTCCATCCGGGCGGGTGGCGGTAGCGTCTCGACGAGCGAAAGGGGAGCAAAGATGGCTGAGAAATGGCTGAGGATGAGCGCGGCGGATCTGGGGCGTGGGATCGGAGCGGGCGAGATTGATCCGGTTGCGCTCACTGAAGCGTATCTAAATGCGATCAAGGGCCATCCGCTGAAGGATCGGATCTATGCCCGCCTGACGGAGGATCGGGCAATGGCAGAGGCCCGTGCGGCAGCAGCGCGCGCCCGCGCTGGCCTGCGCCTGGGCCCGCTCGATGGCGTGCCTGCGAGCTGGAAGGATCTCTTCGATACAGCCGGCGTCCTCACCGAAGCGGGCTCGGCTCTTCTGCGCGGGCGGGTGCCCCGGGAGGATGCGGAGGTGCTGAAGAACGCGACGCACGCCGGGATGGTCTGCCTCGGCAAGACCCACATGAGCGAGCTCGCCTTCTCGGGCCTCGGCTACAATCCCGTGACGGCCACGCCCCCATCGGTGAACGATCCCGCCGGCGTATCGGGGGGCTCGAGCTCGGGCGCGGCCGCCTCGGTGGCCTTCGGCCTCGCACCGCTTGCCATCGGCTCGGATACCGGTGGCTCGGTGCGCATCCCGGCGGCCTGGAATGATCTCGTGGGGCTCAAGACAACCCACGGCCGCCTCTCCCTCAGGGGCGTGGTGCCCTTGTGCGAAAGCTTCGATACCGTCGGGCCATTGTGCAGGACGGTCGAGGATGCGGCGCTGGCGCTGGCGGCGCTGGAGGGCGGCAAGGCGGCGGATCTTGAAGGCGCAAGCCTTGAGGGCGTTCGGCTTCTCATTCTCGAAAACGCGCTCGAAGACGCGCGCGATCGGCCCATGGCGGCCTTCCGCAGCGCCGTCGAGCGCATTCAGTCCGCCGGCGCCATCACCGAAAGCGCGCATATCCCCGAGGTGGAAGAGGCACTGGCGCTTTCCGCCGTTCTCTTCACCACCGAGGCCTATGCGCAATGGTGCCGCCGGATCGAGGCGGAGCCCGAGCTTGTATTTGGCGAGATCCTCGAGCGGTTCCGCGCCGGGGGCAGTTTTTCGGGGGTGGAATACGTGCAGGGCTGGCAGAAGCTCAAGGCCCTGCGCGCGCGCTGGCGGCGCAGGGTGGCGGGATATGATGCCGTGATCATGCCAAGCTCGCCGATCCTGCCCCCCAGCATCGAGCGGCTCGCCTCGGATCACGAATATTATGTGCGCGAGAACCTGCTCGCGCTGCGCAATACGCGTATCGGCAATCTGATGGGCGAATGCGCCCTGACCCTGCCCACCGGCCTGCCTTCCTGCGGAATCATCCTGCAATCCGCACCGATGGCGGAAGAGCGCCTCCTGCGCCTTGGAAGGGCGGCCGAGGCGGCGCTCTCCTGATCAGAGCCGGGCATCGGCAAAAACATCCGCGAGGATTGCCTGAAGCACCTCGGCATCCTTTCGGGTGAAGGCGGCGGGCGTGTTGCTGTCGATATCGAACACGCCCAGGAGATCGCCGTGCCGGTTCCAGACCGGCAGCACAAGTTCGCTCCGCGTTGTCGGTGAGCAGGCGATATGGCCGGGGAAGGCGTGCACATCGTCCACGATCTGCACCTCTCCGCTGCGCGCCGCCGCCCCGCAGACGCCGCGCGAAAAGGGGATGGTCAGGCAGCCATGCCCACCCTGATAGGGGCCGATCTTCAGAAGATCCGGCGCGACGACCCGGTAGAAGCCCGTCCAGTCAAACCGATCATCCGCATGATGTACCTCGCAGGCAACCGTGGCCATGAGGGCTACGGTATCGCTTTCGCCCTCGCAAAGTGCGGCAATATTGCGCTTCAGCGAGGGCCAGTCGGCGCGCTTCACGGCCGCTCGATGGCGATTGCCGTTCCCTCGCCTCCGCCGATGCAGATCGCCGCCACGCCGCGCTTCAGCCCGCGCTTTTCCAGCGCGTTCAGCAATGTCACCATGATGCGCGCGCCGGAAGCGCCGATCGGATGGCCCATGGCGCAGGCGCCGCCGTTCACGTTCATCTTTTCGCGCGGGACGCCCATTTCGCGCATGAACACCATCGGCACCACGGCGAAAGCCTCGTTCACCTCCCAAAGATCCACATCGCCGACGCTCCAGCCGAGACGATCGAGCAGCTTCTGCGCTGCGGGGATCGGCGCGGTGGTGAACCAGCCCGGTTCATGGGCATGGCTGGCGTGGCCGAGGATGCGGGCGCGCACCGGCAGGCCATGCTCTTCGGCGGCCGATCCGCTGGCCAGGAGAAGCGCCGCCGCGCCATCGGAGATGGAAGAGGAGTTGGCCGCCGTAACCGTGCCCCCCTCGCGAAAGGCCGGGCGCAGATGCGGGATCTTCTCGGGGCGCGCGCGCGCGGGCTGCTCGTCGGCCTCGACCACCACCTCGCCCTTGCGGGTTTTCACGGTCACGGGCGTGATCTCGCCGTCAAACGCTCCCCTCTCCTGCGCCGCAAGCGCATTTGAAAGCGAGCCCAGCGCATATTCATCCTGGGCTTCGCGGGAAAGCTGGAATTTCTCGGCGCAATCCTCGGCGAACGTGCCCATGAGGCGGCCCTTGTCATAGGCATCTTCAAGGCCATCGAGAAACATACTGTCGATCACCTGACCATGCCCGAGGCGGGCGCCGGCGCGCATCTTGGGCAGGAGATAGGGCGCGCGGCTCATGCTTTCCATGCCGCCGGCTACCATCACCCCGCTCTGCCCGAGGGCGATCTGGTCATGCGCCATCATCACCGTTTTCATGCCGGAGCCGCACATCTTGTTGATCGTGGTCGCGGGCACGCCCTGCCCCAGTCCGGCGGCAAAGCCGGCCTGACGCGCCGGCGCCTGCCCCTGCCCGGCGGGCAGCACACAGCCCATCAGCAGCTCCTCCACCAGATCGGGGGCTGCACCAGCGCCTTCAAGGGCAGCGCGAATGGCGGCCCCGCCCAGAACCGGCGCTTCCACATCGGCGAAAGCTCCCTGCAATCCTCCCATCGGCGTGCGGGATGCACCCGCGATCACGACTTCTTCCATGCGGCCTGCTCCTTCTTCTTGTGCCGAGATCTGCATACCGAATGGTAACGATTGTCGTCTAGCCTTCGTTTCAGGCCAGTTTACGGAGGAGCCGGATGAAGCTTGAAATCCAGGATATTGGCGAGGCCCGCCTGATTACCATTCCCGAATCCCGCATCGATGCTTCCGTCGCCATCTGCTTCAAGGAGGCGATGGCGGAGGCAACGAAGGAGGGGCCGGAGCGGGTGATCCTCGATCTTTCGAATGTCGATTTCATCGACAGCAGCGGCCTTGGTGCAGTGGTGGCCAGCATGAAGCTTCTGGGCGATGTCCGGCGCCTCGAGCTTGCCGGGCTGACGCCGCTTGTCGAAAAGGTATTCCGCCTTACGCGGATGGATAGCGTTTTCACCATTCATGATGATCTCACCGGGCTGGCCGGGGCGGCAGAAGGCGGAGGCATGAAGAATGCATCCTGAAATGGATTCATGCAAATTGCCCGACAAGGATCGGGGCAAATCGGAAAATGCCGGCCTTCGCCTTGATTGCCGGATGCGCCTCAAGGCCACGCCGGAGGATGTCAGGAGAGCGCTCGGGGAGTTCTGCGAGGCTGTCCGTCCGCTCGGGCTTTCGGCCGAGCTCACCGGCACGGTCGAACTTGTTCTGGCAGAAGTCCTGAACAACATCGTCGAGCATGCCTATGCCGGGGCAAATGCCGGCCAGATAGAATTCCACGCTTATTACATGGATTCAGGCTTTCGCTTTGAAATCGCCGATGGGGGGAGAGAAATGCCGGGCGGATTGTTGCCCGTGGGGGATCACGTGGATCTTGATACGGATCTCAATGCGCTCCCTGAGGGTGGTTTTGGATGGTATCTCATCCATGATCTCACGGAGAACCTGCAATATCATAGGGTTGAAGGGCAAAACCGGCTCTGTTTCACAATACCTGACAAGCGGGAGTTCAGTATCTGCGGTGCCTGATTCTGCTCTCGGTAGCGGCCTGGCCGCTCAGGCTTGCCAATTTGCCCGCGCCTCGCCTGTGAGAGCCCGGCAAAGAGCAGCGCGGTATTTGGGCGGGTTGTGTGAAGTCCGATCTCACAATCAGCGCGATGCGGTTGCGTGAGACATTTCCATCTCAATATTGCCACGATCATTTCAAAACCATGACAGATTCGAATTCCATGTAGGTAGTGTAGCTGAAACAGCTTCCCTCGGCATCATGCTTAACAGCCCCCACCCAGCGCATGATGCCGAGGACTGCTCCTTTCAGCGATTTCCCCGAAATCACATGCAACAGGCTTCCCGCGTCCCCGGTGCTGTATTGCCGCCCTGGTCGGATTCCTGATTGATGAATGTCGATTCCCGCGCGGAGGCTGCGATTGGCAATTCTGCGCGGGTATCAGCGAATGGAGATGCGGGTTCTTGCCGAGCGGCCGCGGGCATCGATGACCGAAAGCGTGAAGAAGCCGGGAGCCTGGAGATCAAGCGGGGCCTCGCGCTCATGGCTCGCGATGATGGCGGGTCTGCCGTTTACGAGCCAGGTGTAGGGTGCTGTTCCCTCCCGCACCCGGACAATCACCGGGCCTTCGGCCTCCAGCATGGCGCCATCGGGCGGAAAGCTGATGATCGGGGCCTGCGACTGCATTTCAAGCAGCGTGCCCCGTGGGCGGAAATGGCGCAGGGGCGCGGGGAGTTCTCCATTGGTTGCGATCAGCGTGGCGGGCGGAGGGGGCGGTAACGGATCCGGGTTCGTCTTGAGGCGGGCGAACACCTCGAAGAGAACCGGCGCGGCGAGATCGGCCCCGAAGGCGCCGGGCACCGGGGTGCCATCGGCCCGCCCCATCCATATGCCCGCCACATGCCGGCCGTCAAAGCCGATCGCCCAGGCATCGCGATTGCCATAGGAGGTGCCTGTCTTGTAAGCGATCGAGCCGGCCGGCGCGCCTGCCGGTAGGGCGAGGCCGGAAAGGATATTTCCGATCTGCCAGGCCGCTTCGGGCGAAACGAGCCTCTTTTCCGGGGCAGCGCCTCTCTCTGCCTCATAGGCATGGAGCCGGATGATCTTCCCGCC
>WFVA01000099.1 GCA_015491895.1 Albidovulum sp.
CCCGAGGGCACCGAGATGGTGATGCCGGGCGACAACCTGAAGTTCGAGGTCGAGCTGATCGCGCCGATCGCCATGGAAGAGGGCCTGCGCTTCGCCATCCGCGAAGGCGGCCGCACCGTCGGCGCAGGCGTCGTCTCAAAGATCATCGAGTAAGAAACACCGGGTTCGACGTGGAGCGGGGAATGATCTCCGCTCCACCTATCAACTCCAACGCCTCGAAAGGCCAGGAAGATGCAAAGCCAGACCATTCGCATTCGGCTCAAGGCTTTTGACTACCGCGTTCTGGATGCCAGCACGCAGGAGATCGTCAATACCGCCAAGCGGACGGGCGCCACGGTGCGTGGCCCGATCCCGCTGCCGAACAAGATCGAGAAATACACGGTGCTGCGTGGCCCGCACATCGACAAGAAATCCCGCGATCAGTTCGAGATCCGCACGCACAAGCGCCTGCTGGATATCGTCGATCCGACACCCCAGACCGTGGACGCGCTGATGAAGCTCGATCTGGCGGCGGGTGTCGATGTCGAGATCAAGGTTTGAGGAGGGCAGCTGAAATGCGCTCTGGTATCATAGCGAAAAAGGTGGGCATGACCCGCCTGTTCATGGAGGACGGGAAGCAGATCCCCGTGACCGTGCTCCAGCTCGAAAATCTGCAGGTGGTGGCGCAGCGCACCGCCGAGAAGGATGGCTACACCGCCGTTCAGCTTGGCGCGGGCACGGCCAAGGCCAAGCGCACCACGAAGGCGATGCGCGGCCATTTCGCCAAGGCGAATGTGGCTCCCAAGCGCAAGATCGCGGAATTCCGCGTGACGCCGGAGAACCTTCTTGAAGTGGGGGCCGAGATCTCGGCCGAGCACTTCGTGGAAGGGCAGAAGGTGGATGTATCCGGCACGTCGATCGGCAAGGGCTTTGCCGGTGCCATGAAGCGGCACAATTTCGGCGGGTTGCGCGCCTCGCACGGCGTTTCGATCAGCCACCGCAGCCACGGCTCCACCGGCCAGTGTCAGGATCCCGGCAAGGTGTTCAAGGGCAAGAAGATGGCCGGCCACATGGGCGCCGTGAGGGTGACGACGCAGAACCTCGAGGTTGTGCGCACCGATCCCGAGCGTGGCCTGATCATGGTGAAGGGCGCCGTGCCCGGATCGCGTGGCGGCTGGGTAACGGTGAAGGATGCGGTAAAGAAGAAGCTGCCCGAGGGCGTGCCTTTCCCCGCCGGCCTGAAGACGGCTGCCAAGCCTGAAGCCGAAGCTCCCGCCGAGGCGCCTGCCGAAGCTCCGGAAGGAGGGAATGAAGAATGAAAGCCGATGTAATCAAGCTCGACGCCAGGAAGGCCGGCACGATCGATCTCGATGACGAGATTTTCGGCCTCGAGCCGCGCGCCGACATCCTGCACCGTGTGGTGCGCTGGCAGCGCGCAAAGGCGCAGCAGGGCACGCACAAGGTCAAGACCCGGAGCGAAACCAGCTACTCCGGCAAGAAGATCTATCGCCAGAAGGGCACTGGCGGCGCCCGCCACGGCGATCGCAACGCGCCGATCTTCCGCAAGGGTGGTGTCTACAAGGGCCCCGTGCCGCGCAGCCACGCCCATGACCTGCCGAAGAAATTCCGCAAGCTGGGCCTGCGCCACGCGCTGAGCGCCAAGGCGCGCGCCGGCGAGCTGGTGGTGATCGATGCGGCCGAGCTCGAGGAAGCCAGGACGAAGGTTCTCGCCAAGGCGGTGAAGGATCTTGGCTGGAAGCGTGCGTTGGTTATCGACGGCGCCGAGGTGAATGAAAACTTCGCCAGGGCCGCGCGCAACATCGAAGGCATCGATGTGCTGCCCTCGATCGGCGCCAATGTTTACGACATCCTGCGTCGTGACACGCTCGTGCTCACGAAAGCGGCGGTGGAAGCACTGGAGGCTCGGCTGAAATGAGCGAGAAGCAGAAACTCTACGACGTGATCCGCAAGCCGATCATCACCGAGAAGGCCACGATGGCGTCCGAAAACGGCGCTGTGGTGTTCGAGGTGGCGATGGATGCGAACAAGCCTCAGATCAAGGAAGCGGTGGAAAGCCTCTTCGGCGTCAAGGTGAAGGCGGTCAACACCTCCATCACCAAGGGTAAGACGAAGCGCTTCCGCGGCCAGCTTGGCAAGCGGAAGGACGTGAAGAAGGCCTATGTGACCCTCGAAGAGGGCAACACGATAGACGTGACCACCGGCCTTTGATAAAAGGCGCCGAATCCCTCGGCCCCGGCGCGTTCGGGGCCGTGCATTTTTAACCCGGCCCCACGCGGGCCAAAGCAAGACGGAAGACAGAAAGCATGGCACTCAAGTCGTACAAACCGACGACGCCGGGCCAGCGTGGGCTGGTTCTGATCGACCGTTCGGAGCTCTGGAAAGGGCGCCCCGTCAAATCCCTCACCGAGGGCCTGACGAAGAAGGGCGGCCGGAACAACACCGGACGGATCACGATGCGCCGCCGCGGCGGTGGCGCGAAGCGTCTCTATCGCATCGTGGATTTCAAGCGCAGGAAGTTCGATGTTCCGGCGACGGTCGAACGGATCGAATACGATCCGAACCGCACCGCCTTCATCGCGCTCATCAAGTATGAGGACGGCGAGCAGGCCTATATCCTCGCGCCCCAGCGCCTTGCCGTGGGCGATACGGTAATCGCCAGCCAGAAGGCCGATGTGAAGCCCGGCAATGCGATGCCCTTCACGGGCATGCCGATCGGCACCATCGTGCACAATATCGAGATGAAGCCCGGCAAGGGCGGCCAGATCGCGCGCGCGGCCGGCACCTACGCCCAGTTCGTGGGCCGTGACGGCGGCTATGCCCAGATCCGGCTTTCTTCGGGCGAGCTACGCATGGTGCGCCAGGAGTGCATGGCCACCGTCGGCGCCGTCTCGAACCCCGACAACAGCAACCAGAACCTCGGGAAAGCGGGCCGCAACCGCTGGAAGGGCAAGCGCCCGAGCGTGCGCGGCGTGGTGATGAACCCGGTGGATCACCCCCACGGCGGCGGTGAAGGCCGCACCTCGGGCGGTCGCCATCCGGTCAGCCCCTGGGGCAAGCCCACCAAGGGTGCGCGCACCCGCAACAAGAAGAAGGCTTCCTCGAAGCTCATTCTTCGTTCCCGTCACGCCAAGAAGAAGGGCCGCTGATATGCCGCGTTCTGTATGGAAAGGCCCGTTTGTTGATTCCTACGTGCTGAAGAAAGCCGAGAAAGCACGGGAATCCGGGCGCAATGAAGTCATCAAGATCTGGTCGCGCCGCTCGACGATCCTGCCCCAGTTCGTGGGCCTGACGTTTGGCGTCTACAACGGCCGCAAGCACATTCCTGTCAATGTTTCGGAAGACATGATCGGTATGAAGTTCGGCGAGTTCTCGCCGACCCGCACCTATTACGGTCATGCTGCCGACAAAAAAGCGAAGCGGAAGTAAGTCATGGGCAAGGCAAAGAACCCCCGCCGCGTGGCCGACAACGAAGCAATGGCGAAAACCCGCATGCTTCGCACCAGCCCGCAGAAACTTAATCTCGTGGCCGCCATGATCCGCGGCAAGAAGGTGGACAAGGCGCTGGCCGATCTCACCTTCTCCAAGAAGCGGATCGCGCAGGATGTGAAGAAATGCCTGCAATCGGCCATCGCAAACGCCGAAAACAACCACGGGCTTGACGTGGACGAGCTGATCGTCGCCGAAGCCTGGGTGGGCAAGAATCTGGTGCTGAAGCGGGGCCGTCCGCGGGCCCGTGGCCGCTATGGCCGCATCCTGAAGCCGTTTTCGGAAATCACGATCAAGGTGCGTCAAGTCGAGGAGCAAGCCTGATGGGACAGAAAGTCAATCCGATTGGCATGCGCCTGCAGATCAACCGCACCTGGGACAGCCGCTGGTATGCGGATACCAAGGATTTCGGCGATCTGCTGCTGGAAGATATCCGCATGCGCGAGTTCATCTTCAAGGAATGCAAGCAGGCCGGGGTGAGCCGGGTGATCATCGAGCGGCCGCACAAGAAGTGCCGCGTCACGATCCACACCGCGCGCCCAGGCGTGATCATCGGCAAGAAGGGCGCCGATATCGAAACCCTGCGCAAGAAGCTCGCCAACATGACCGAGAGCGAGCTGCATCTCAACATCGTCGAGGTGCGCAAGCCCGAGATGGATGCCCAGCTGGTGGCCGACAGCATCGCCCAGCAGCTCGAGCGCCGGATCTCCTTTCGCCGCGCGATGAAGCGGGCGGTGCAGAACACCATGCGCATGGGCGCGCTCGGCATCCGGGTGAACGTGGCCGGCCGCCTCGGCGGCGCCGAGATCGCGCGCACGGAGTGGTATCGCGAGGGGCGGGTGCCGCTGCACACGCTGCGCGCCGATATCGATTACGCCACCGCACGCGCGATGACCCCCTACGGCATCATCGGGATCAAGGTCTGGATCTTCAAGGGCGAGATCATGGAGCACGATCCCCAGGCGCATGACCGCCGTCAACAGGAACTCCAGGAAGGCCCTGCACCCCGTGGTGCCGGTGGCCGTCGCTGAGGAGATTGAGAGATGCTGCAACCTAAGCGCACGAAATACCGCAAGCAGTTCAAGGGCCGGATCCATGGCATGGCCAAGGGCGGCACCGAGCTGAATTTCGGCACCTACGGGCTGAAGGCGCTTCAGCCCGAGCGCATCACCGCGCGCCAGATCGAGGCCGCGCGCCGCGCCATGACGCGCCACATGAAGCGTCAGGGCCGGGTGTGGATCCGCATCTTCCCCGACGTGCCCGTCACCAGCAAGCCCGCCGAAGTGCGGATGGGCAAGGGTAAGGGCTCTGTCGATTACTGGGCCGCGCGGGTAAAGCCGGGGCGGATCATGTTTGAGATTGACGGCGTGTCCGAATCTGTGGCAAGGGAGGCACTCCGCCTCGCCGCGATGAAGCTGCCGATCAAGACGCGCACCGTCGTCCGCGCGGACTGGTAGGAAAACGGGCATCACCCCGGGCTTTGAGGCTCGGGGCGGTGGCATTTTGATTTTGGCGCGGGCTTTCGGGCGCGCGCCGCTCCATCGGAGAGAAGGGTGACCGGCACGCGGGCCCTCCGGTGATGTGGAAAGAAGGAAGAAAAGGCAATGAACGCCAAGGAACTGAGAGAAAAGACGCCCGACCAGCTGAAGGAACAGCTGGAGAGCCTCAAGAAGGAGGCTTTTAACCTGCGCTTTCAGCAAGCGACAGCGCAGCTCGAGAATACCGCACGGATGCGCCAGGTGCGCCGCGACATCGCGCGCGTGAAGACCGTGCTGAACGAAATCGCCGCCGCCGCGGCCGCTGAATAAGGAGCCTTTGAGATGCCCAAACGTATTTTGCAAGGCACCGTCACCAGCGACAAGAACGACCAGACCGTCACCGTGCTGGTGGAGCGCCGCTTCCGCCATCCGGTGCTGAAGAAGACCATCCGCAAGTCCAAGAAGTACCGGGCTCACGATGCGAACAACACCTTCAAGGTCGGCGACGAGGTGCGCATCATCGAATGTGCCCCGAAATCGAAAACGAAACGCTGGGAGGTGATCGCCAGCTAGGCTTTCACATTCCGGTTTGAGCGAAACCCTGGGGTCGTTACCCCAAAGGTCGGGAGAAACCACAAATGATCCAGATGCAGACCAACCTGGATGTGGCTGACAACAGCGGCGCCCGCCGCGTGCAGTGCATCAAGGTGCTGGGTGGCTCCAAGCGCAAATATGCGTCCGTCGGCGATATCATCGTCGTTTCGGTGAAGGAGGCCATCCCGCGTGGCCGCGTGAAGAAGGGCGATGTGCGCAAGGCCGTTGTCGTGCGCACGGCGAAGGAAGTGCGCCGCGAAGACGGCACCGCCATCCGCTTCGATCGCAATGCGGCCGTCATTCTCAACAACAACAACGAGCCGATCGGCACCCGTATCTTCGGCCCCGTGGTTCGCGAACTGCGGCAGAAGAACTTCATGAAGATCATCTCGCTCGCCCCGGAGGTGCTGTAAGATGGCTGCGAAACTGAAGAAGGGCGACAAGGTGATCGTGCTCGCCGGCAAGGACAAGGGCCGCGAGGGCGTGATCGTTTCGGTCAACCCCAGGGCCGGCAAGGCGATCGTGGAAGGCATCAACATCGCCATCCGCCACCAGCGCCAGAGCCAGAACAGCCAGGGCGGCCGCATCCCCAAGGCGATGCCGATCGATCTTTCCAACCTGGCGATCGTTGATCCCAAAGAGGGCGGGCCCACCCGCGTCGGCTTCCGCGTGGAAGGCGGCAGGAAGGTGCGCTATGCCAAGAAATCCGGTGAGGTGCTCGATGCTTGATACGGCCAATTACACCCCGCGCCTGAAGGCGCAATACAAGGAAAGCATCGCTCCCGCGCTCAAGGAAGAGTTCGGCTACAAGAACGTGATGCAGATCCCGCGTCTTGAAAAGATCGTGCTCAACATCGGCTGCGGCGCCGAAGCGGTGCGAGACAGCAAGAAGGCCCGCTCTGCGGTCGAGGATCTTACCCTGATCGCCGGCCAGAAGGCGGTGACCACCCGCGCCAAGAAATCGATCGCCGGTTTCCGGGTGCGCGAGGGGATGCCGCTTGGCGCCAAGGTCACCCTGCGCGGCGACCGGATGTATGAATTTCTCGATCGCCTGATCACCATCGCCCTGCCCCGCGTGCGCGATTTCCGCGGCGTTTCCGGCAAGAGCTTCGATGGCCGCGGCAATTACGCGATGGGCCTCAAGGAGCATATCGTTTTCCCCGAGATCGATTATGACAAGGTGGATGAGATCTGGGGGATGGACATCATCATCTGCACGACTGCTGAAACCGATGCCGAGGCAAAATCCCTGCTGAAGCATTTCAACATGCCGTTCAACAGTTGATCGCGGGGAGAGAGTAGAGACATGGCAAAGAAAGCAATGATCGAACGCGAGAAGAAGCGCCAGCGCCTGGTGGCGAAATACGCCGCCAAGCGGGCCGCGCTGAAAGAGATCGCGAATGACGAGAGCCGCCCGATGGAAGAGCGCTTCAAGGCGCATTTGAAGCTGGCGAAACTGCCCCGCAATTCCTCGGCAACCCGGCTGCACAACCGCTGCCAGCTGACGGGGCGCCCGCACGCCTATTACCGCAAGATGAAGATCTCGCGGATCGCGCTGCGTGATCTTGGTTCGGACGGGAAGATCCCCGGCCTGATCAAGTCGAGCTGGTAAGGGAGAGACGATATGAACGATCCTATCGGCGATATGCTCACCCGTATCCGCAACGCCCAGATGCGCGGCAAGTCCACCGTGGTGACGCCTGCTTCCAAGCTGCGCGCCTGGGTTCTGGACGTGCTGGCGGACGAAGGCTACATCCGCGGCTATGAAAAGATCACCGGCGAAGACGGCCACCCGGCCCTCGAGATCAGCCTCAAATACTATGACGGCACCCCGGTGATCCGGGAAATCAAGCGCGTCTCCAAGCCCGGCCGCCGGGTTTACATGGGGGCGAAGGAAATTCCGCTGGTCCGCCAGGGGCTCGGGGTTTCGATTGTCTCGACACCGAAGGGTGTCATGTCTGATGCGGCAGCACGCAGCGCCAATGTTGGCGGCGAAGTGCTCTGCACCGTATTCTGAGGAGGTCGGAAATGTCACGTATCGGCAAGAAACCGGTTCCTCTTCCTTCCGGTGTCAGCGCGAGCCTCTCGGGCCAGACCATCGAGGTCAAGGGCCCCAAGGGCACGCTCTCCTTCACCGCCACGGATGATGTGACCATCACCATCGGCGATAACGAGATCACCGTGACCCCGCGCGGCACCTCCAAGCGCGCGCGCCAGCAGTGGGGCATGAGCCGCACCCAGATCGAGAACCTCGTGAAGGGTGTGACGGAGGGTTTCCGGAAGGAGCTCGAGATCAACGGTATCGGTTACCGTGCCCAGCTTCAGGGCAATGTGCTGAAGCTGCAGCTCGGCTACAGCCATGATGTCGAGTTCAAGGTGCCCGAGGGCGTCCAGATCACGGTGCCCAAGAACACCGAGATCGTGGTGGAAGGCATCGACAAGCAGCTTGTGGGCCAGGTGGCGGCGAATATCCGCGAATGGCGCAAGCCCGAGCCCTACAAGGGCAAGGGCATCAAGTACAAGGATGAATACATCTTCCGCAAGGAAGGCAAGAAGAAGTAAGGACGGCAAAGATGGCAAACAGCAAACGGGATCTGTTCCTCAAACGCCGCCTGCGCGTTCGGAACAAGCTGCGCCGCAATGCAAACGGGCGCCCGCGCCTGAGCATTCACCGCAGCAACAAGAACATCAGCGTCCAGCTGATCGACGACGAACGGGGCGTTACCATCGCCGCCGCTTCCTCGCTCGAGAAGGATCTGGGCGTTGTCGGCAAGAACAATATCGAAGCTGCGGCGAAGGTCGGCAAGGCCATCGCGGAGCGGGCGAAGAAGGCCAAGGTCACCGAATGCTATTTCGACCGCGGCGGCTTTCTCTATCACGGCAAGGTGAAAGCGCTTGCCGATGCGGCCCGCGAAGGCGGCCTGAAATTCTGAGGAGACGATAATGGCACGAGAAAGCAGACGTCGGGATCGCCGCGAGCGCGATGAAACGCCGGAATTCGCCGATCGTCTCGTCACGATCAACCGGGTTTCGAAAACCGTGAAGGGCGGTAAGCGCTTCGGCTTTGCGGCGCTCGTCGTGGTGGGCGATCAGAAGGGCCGTGTGGGCTTTGGCAAGGGCAAGGCCAAGGAGGTGCCGGAGGCGATCCGCAAGGCCACCGAGCAGGCCAAGCGCAATCTGATCCGGGTGCCGCTGCGCGAAGGGCGCACGCTGCACCATGACATGGAAGGCCGTCACGGCGCCGGCAAGGTGATCATGCGCACGGCGCCGGCCGGTACCGGGATCATCGCCGGTGGTCCGATGCGCGCCGTGTTCGAGATGCTCGGCGTGCAGGATGTGGTGGCAAAATCCATCGGCTCGCAGAACCCCTACAACATGGTGCGCGCCACGATCGATGCGCTCACCAAGGAATCGAGCCCCCGCATGGTGGCCCAGCGCCGCGGCAAGAAGGTGGCCGAGATCCTGCGCAAGCCCGAAACCGAGGCCGCGCCCGCCGCTGCCGATGCGGCCGAAGCGTAAGGAGCTGAGCCATGGCAAAGAAGAAAACCATCGTCGTGAAGCAGATCGGCAGCCCGATCCGCCGTCCGGCCATCCAGCGCCGGACGCTGATCGGCCTCGGCCTCAACAAGATGCACAAGACGCGCGAGCTTGAGGATACGCCTGCCATCCGCGGCATGATCAACAAGATTCCGCATCTGGTGGAAATCATCGAGGAGCGCGGCTGAAAGGTGGTGGGCAGATTGCCCGCCCCGCGAAGCTGTTGAACCCCGGTCAGAAATGGCCGGGGTTTTGCTCGTTCGGGCGGTTCGGATTGCCCGCAGAGGAGCCTGTGCATTCTCGATGAGGTTCCCGCCTGCGCCACATCGCCGGAGTGCTGCGGCAATCCGAAAATGCATGAACATGCCTCCGCCATTCGCGGATCAAATCCAAGGAGGCGCCGCCGCATGACCAAAATTGCGAAGGATATCTGACAGTCGCGGGCCATCAGGGAAGTGGCGGTGAGGCCATCGTCAGGAAAAATGAAAGGCATGGGGTTTGCCGAATATGCAATCGCCGCATTAATACGCTGTATTTCAAGATGAGTTGGCCATAATATGGCCCCAAACGCCCATGAAGAAGGGGTTGTTAACCACGAGGTGCCATAAAGGCCGCACCGATGCGGCGGAGCAGGAAGGATGCTCGAGTTCTCGAATGTGAGCAAATCGTTCTGGACGGGGGTGCAGCGCAAGGTGATCCTTGATCGTGCCTCGTTTCGCGTGGAGCTTGGCAATTCGCTCGGCATCCTGGCCCGCAACGGCACCGGAAAGACGACCCTGATCAACATGATGGCCGGCCTCGAAAAGCCCGACGAAGGCGAAATCATAAGGACCTGCCGGGTTTCCTTCCCGCTTGGCTTCATGGGCGGCGTCAACCCGCGCCACACGGGTATGGAAAACGCCCGCTTCATTGCCCGCCTCTACGGGCTTGATCCCGATTACGTCGAGGCGTTTTCGCGCTGGATGTGCGATATCGGCGAATATTTCGACATGCCGGTTGCCACCTACAGCCGGGGCATGAAATCGCGTTTTTCCATGTCTCTCATGCTGGCGATGGATTTCGATCTTTATCTGATCGACGAAGGCATGCCCTCGACAACGGACGTGGAATTCAATCGCAAGGCCGGTGAGATCCTGAAGGAACGGCTGGAGAAAACCACCGTTATCATCGTTTCGCACAAGCCGAAGGTGCTGGAAAAATTCTGCCGCTCGGCGGCCGTGCTGCAGGATGGCAAGCTGCACATGTTTGATACCCTCGAAGAGGCGAAAAGGCTCTATGATTATGAAATGCATGGCTAGCTCATGAAACCCAGGGCCAGAAAATTCCGTGTCCGCCCGCCCGCGAAACCCCGCGGCGATGCCGGCAATCCGGGCAAGGAGGCGGCATTGCGCGCAGCTGCCGGCGAAAGCACGAAACCGCGTGAGGAAGAGATCGCGGAAATCCGCCGCGAGGGGCTGACGGGGCGGCAATTGCGCATGGCGCGGCGCATCGCCATGAAACACGGCCTGAAGCCGGATTCCGATTACGATGCGGTGCGCCTCCTTCGCCAGCGCGGGATAGATCCTTTCGAACGCACGAGCATCCTTGATCTGGTTGTGCCCGGCAGCGGGGATGGTGCCCTCACGCCCTCCCCCGCCGGGGGCGGGAACGTGCAACTGCCCCAGACAACCCCGCCGCCCGATGCCAATCTCCCCTCGACGGAGCTTGGCAATGCAGAGATGCGCGCCCGCCAGGTGCTCGAGATCCAGCGCGATATCGCGCGCCGCCGCCGCCGCCGTCAGCTTGCGCTGCTGCTGCGGCTGCTGATCTTCGTCATCCTGCCTACAGTCGCCGCCGGTTACTATTTCGCCAATATCGCCACGCCGATGTATGCCACGAATTCCGAATTCGTGATCCAGAAATCGGAGGGGCCGGGATCGGCGGGCATGGGCGGGCTGCTGGCCGGCACGCAATTTGCCACATCGCAGGATTCGATCACCGTTCAGGGTTATCTGCAATCGCGCGATGCCATGCTCAGGCTTGATCGCGATCACGGCTTCAGGGCCGTTTTCAGCGAGGATCTCGTCGATCCCCTTCAGGCGCTGCCCGATGGTGCTACCAACGAGGCGGCCTACAAGCTCTACAGAAAGCATGTGAAGGTGGGCTTCGATCCCACCGAGGGCACGCTCAAGATGGAAGTGAGCGCGCCGAGCCCGGAGGCGAGCGCCGAATTCTCGCGCGCGCTGATCTCCTATGCAGAAGAGCAGGTGGACAATCTCACCAAACGCCTTCGCGAAGAGCAGATGCGCGATGCGCGCAAGAATTACGAAGAGGCCGTGGCAGCCGTGCGTGAAGCCCAGCAGAAGCTGATCGAGGCACAGGAAAAGGGGCAGCTGATCAGCGGCGATGTGGAAGTGGGCCTGCTGACAAGCCGCATATCCGCCCTTGAAATGGAGCTGACGAAAAGCGAGCTCGCTCTTGAGGAAATGAATTCCAATCCGCGCCCCAATCAGGCCCGCGTCGTGCCGCTCAAGCGCAAGATCGCGCTCTTGCGCGAAAAGATCGCAGGCTACAGGAAGCAGCTCACCGAAGGGACGGAGCAGGAACAATCGATCGCCCGCAAGACAAGTAGTCTCGCCCTCGCCCAGGCGGAGCTGGAATCGCGGAATCTGCTCCTGCAGGCGGCGCTGCAACAGCTCGAAAACGCCCGTATCGAAGCCAATCGCCAGGTGCGCTATCTCGCCGTTTCCGTGCCCCCCATCCCGCCCGACGAGCCCACCTATCCCAGGGTTTTCGAAAACACGGCACTTGCCTTCCTCGTATTTGCCGGGATCTATCTGATGGTTTCGCTTACCGTATCGATCCTGCGCGAGCAGGTTTCTTCCTGAGCAACCACCGGGCAATATCTCTGGACCGCTGCCCGAGCCTGTGGCAACAGCAGAAGATGCTGCCATCACCGGACGAAATGCCTGAAAGGGAAATGCCCGCATGAACAAGCCCGAGCAAAGCTGCACGCCCAACACCTGGGCCTTCCTGCGCGATCCCATGATCGCCCCCACCGGCTTTCGCGAATATGATGCGCGCTGGAAATACCCTGAAGAGATAAACCTCCCTGGCGTCACGGCGCTCGGCCTCGGGCTTGGCACCCAGATGCACCGGCGCGGGATCGAGCCGGTGATCGCGGTCGGCAACGATTACCGGGATTACTCGCTGGCCATCAAGCAGGCGCTCATGCTCGGGCTGATGCAGGCCGGCATCCATGTGAAGGATATAGGCCCCGCGCTCAGCCCCATGGCTTATTTTGCCCAGTTCCATCTTGATGCGCCGGCGGTTGCGATGGTTACGGCGAGCCACAATCCCAATGGCTGGACGGGCGTGAAGATGGGCTTCGAACGCCCCCTCACCCACGGGCCCGGCGAAATGGCCGAGTTGCGCGATATCGTGCTTGGCGGCGAAGGCGAGGCCCGGCCCGGCGGTGTTTATGAGTTCGTCGATGGGGTCAGGGAAGCCTATCTCGAAGATCTTGTTGGCGATTTCCGCATGAGCCGGCCGCTCAAGATCGTCTGTGCCACCGGCAACGGCACCGCAAGCGCCTTCGCGCCGGAGCTTTTCGAGCGCATCGGGGTCGAGGTGGTGCCGCTCCACACCGATCTTGATTACACCTTCCCCCATTACAACCCGAACCCGGAAGCCATGGAAATGCTCCATGACATGGCCCGCGCCGTGCGCGAAAGCGGCGCCGATCTGGCGATGGGTTTTGATGGTGACGGCGATCGCTGCGGGGTTGTGGACAACGAGGGCGAAGAGATCTTCGCCGACAAGATGGGCGTCATCTTGGCGCGCGACTGGGCCAGCCTGCATCCCGGCGCCACCTTCGTGGCCGATGTGAAATCGACCGGCCTTTTCGCTTCCGATCCAGAGCTCAGGGCCTACGGTGCGAAGGCCGATTACTGGAAAACCGGTCACAGCCATATGAAGCGGCGGGTGAAGGAGATCGGCGCACTCGCGGGCTTCGAGAAATCGGGCCACTACTTCCTCGCCGAGCCGATCGGGCGGGGATACGATTGCGGGCTTCGGGTCGCGGTCGAGATCTGCAAGCTCCTCGATCGCCACCCGGAAAGATCCATGGCCGATCTGCGCCGTGCCCTGCCGCGCACCTGGTCAAGCCCCACGATGTCGCCCCATTGCGCCGACACAGAGAAATACGAGGTGCTCGATCGCATCGTGCGGCGGCTGGTGGCGCTCGCCGAAAGCGGCGGCACGCTCGGCGGGCGCGCGATCAGCGAGGTGGTGACGGTGAACGGCGCCCGCGTGATCCTCGACAACGGCGCCTGGGGGCTGGTGCGGGCTTCATCCAACACCCCCAATCTGGTTGTGGTCTGCGAGAGCCCCGAGAGCGCGGAAGAACTGCGCGCCATCTTCGCGGATCTGGATCGGGTAATCCGCACAGAGCCCGCGGTGGGCGAATATGACCAGACGCTTTGAACGCGAAGAGCCGGAAATTTTCCGCCTTTCGGGGCTTGAACAAGGCGCGCGTCCATCGTAATTAGCGCAGCACCGTTGGGGTGTAGCCAAGTGGTAAGGCAGCGGTTTTTGGTACCGTGTATCGTAGGTTCGAATCCTACCACCCCAGCCAGCCACTCCCGCCTTTTTCAGTGCTTGGGAACCGCTGGGTGAACCCGGCGCTTTTCCGGGCGTTTGGGGTGCGGCGTTTGGGGAAGAGACGCGATGCTGAGCGCAAACGGGGCCGATTTCGGGCCGTTCTCTCTGTTTGCGATTCCGGCGGTGCAAGTTTGCGGATTTCAGTTTTTTCAGAGCGCCGAGAACTGTTCGCCTGCTTTGACCAGAGAGCGGAGAAGCGGGTCTTGGTCTGAAAGTCCGTGGTGAGATCCGCGGGTTGCTCCCCTGAGGCGATGCGCTCGAGAATGTCGGGCGCGAGGAAGGCCGGGCTGTCATATTCTGGACAAGGCGCTTGGAGCCCCCGGCCTCGGCGATCTCGGGCGGTGCCGCGCCCAGATGCAGTTTCAATTCCACGCTCCGCCGGCGCATCTGAAAGGGCGCCTCAAAGGCCAATGCCGCCGGGTTGATCCGCTCGGGCGCGCAGCCGAGGCTTCCGGAAAGCGCGGCCTGATCCAGCAACACCCGCACCGCGCCCGGTTGCAGATCGGCGCGTTCGATCAGCGACAGGTATCCGGCAGGCTTCCCGCACGCCCTCAGTTTCTCGGATATGGATGCGATTTGCGCTGCTGACATGCCGCGCACCATCAATGCGACCGCCTCGGGCCGGTGCAGATGCTGCCGGATCAGGTCCGCCAGCATGGCTTCAAGCTGGCTTGCAGGCAGGCGCCAGGCGTCCGGGTGCTTGCAACTGGCGCTGGACCTGATCCCAGATCACCGGGCCGATGATCGCGGGGTGCTGCCCGTCATGGATCTGATCCTTGTGGCGGATCCGCTCCGCCGTCACCTCACGTTCGAACTGGGCAAAGCTCAGGAGCATGTTCAGCGTCAGCCGCCCATGCCGGTGGCGGTGCTGAAGGGCTGGGTGACCGACACGAAGGAGGTTTGTGCCGCTTCCAGCCGCTCGGGCCATTGGCAAAATCAGCCAGCGAGCGGGTCAGCCCCCTCAGGCCGCACCCGACCTTCACCCTCATCCTCTCAAAGGCGCGCCGCCTCGGCAGCATCGGCCTCATCCAGAATCCGGCGCGCCAGAGCGAACGTGCGGTATCGCCGGATTTTCCCTTCTCGAATCGGCTGTGCGCCGGCGGGCTGCAATAGCCCACCGGGTGATTGCTCCTCTCGCTCATCGGGCCACCTCCATCCCCGTCTCTCCGGCTTCAGCAGCACGGCGTGTAGCCGCTGCGTCAAAACGCTCGCCGGTGGCGCCCAGCACCGGCGTGCCCCCCGGGTGGGGGGCGACCGGTTCTGCGTGTCCGATCCTGCCAGCGTGTATGCGTTTCAATCCGCGCCCCCGGGTGGGGGGCGACACCCGCGAGGGTTGCATGTGATGGGCTTATTTGGTTTCAATCCGCGCCCCCGGGTGGGGGGCGACGCCAGGATGAACATCCTGCGCCGTGCGGTCATGCAGTTTCAATCCGCGCCCCCGGGTGGGGGGCGACCCCCACTTCCCGGCCGAGAGATCAAGACCGGCCCAGTTTCAATCCGCGCCCCCGGGTGGGGGGCGACCTGATACATCACCATGCTGGCGGCAGTTTGATCGTTTCAATCCGCGCCCCCGGGTGGGGGGCGACTTGTCGCGCCGCCGGGATCGTCCGGGTGGTTTGCGTTTCAATCCGCGCCCCCGGGTGGGGGGCGAC
>WFVA01000100.1 GCA_015491895.1 Albidovulum sp.
CCTTTACCCGGCTCCCCGCCCTGCCGGCCAAGCCGCACGGTGGTTTCGCCGCCGAAAAGGCAGATCCCGGGGCCGGAGCCGGCGAAATCCATGATCCGCCGCGCGGCATCCGCCACATCGCCGGTGAGCGGCGCGGGAAACACCCGCACGCGCGCATCCGCCCCCAGCGAGCGCGCCGCGCGCGCCATGGCGGCAAGGCTCACGGCGTTGGAGGCGATGATCTCGTTATCGGCTTCGGGAAGGGGCAAAGCGGGCGGCTCGGGCCGCTCGAGATGGGCGCGCACCGCCTCGGGCAGCGCCTCCCAAACCCCCAGACGCTCCAGCAGGGCGCGGGCCTCGGCGCGGGTGCCAAGGGGCGGGGCCGTCAGGCCGCTCGCGATCACGCGCGGATCATCGCCGATCACATCGGAGATCAGGAGCGCGCGCACCCCCGCCGGGGCGGCGAGCGCCAGAAATCCCCCACCCTTCAGGCGCGAAAGCTGCTGGCGTATGAGGTTCATGGCGTGAATGTCGGCGCCCGAGGCGAGAAGCAGGCGGTTCACCTCCGCCTTGTCCTCGAGCGTGATCCCTTCCACCGGCGCGGGCAGGAGGGCCGATCCGCCGCCGCTGATCAGCGTCAGGATGCGATCGCGCGCGCCGGCCTCACCAAGCAGGGCGATCACCGCGCGGGCGGCGGCAAGCCCCGCCTCATCGGGCACCGGGTGGCCCGCGGCCATGACCTCGGCGCCTTCGAGCGGGCGGGCGTTTTCCCGGTTTGTCACCACCAGCGCCCGGCCCGGCGCGGGAACGCTCGGTAACGCCGCCGCCGCCATGCCGCGCGCCGCCTTGCCCACCGCGATCACATGGGTAACGCCGCCCTCGGGCGGGGGTGCGAGCGGGCGGCGGGCGAGCGCGGCCCTGACAGCGCGCACGGGATCGGCCGCCGCCACCCCGGCGCGAAACAGCCGCTCCGCCTGTTGCCGCATGTCCTGCATGATGCTCCTCCCTGCCCCCTGTTTCCACCGGCCGGCCGGAAAGGGCAAGGGGCAGCAGCGATCAGGCGGGCGTTGCCGTGTAGCCCTCCTCCGCCAGCACCGCCTTCAGCGCGGCCTCGTCGAGCCGGCTTTCGATCTCCACCGTCTTCGCCTCGAGATCCACCACCAGCTTCGCCCCGGGATCGGCCGCCACAACCGCCTTTTCGATCGCCGCCCTGCAATGGCCGCAGGACATTTCGGGAACCGTGAACTTCATCATGGAATCATCTCCTCCCGGTTTTGCCGCCAGACAAGGGCTTCCAGCAGGGGGAAGGTCAATAGCCCAATAAAATCCTGAGAATATACCCTCCCCGCCCTTGACCTTCCAGCAGCTGGAAGGACTATCTGTTTCGCGAAGAGCATTTGCACAGGCTGCAATGGACAGGCGGACACAGGCGGGCAATCCCATGCGCGATACACATGAAACCACCCTCGAGATCGAAGGCATGACATGCGCCTCCTGCGCGGGCCGGGTCGAGCGTGTGCTGGGCGGGATGGCCGGGGTCGCTGCGGCCGATGTCAATCTCGCCAGGGAAACCGTGCGTCTCACGCTCGATCAGAAGGCCCGCCTGCCCGATCTCGCACGCGCCCTGGCCGAGGCCGGCTACCCGCCGGTGATCGAAAGCACCACCCTCGAGATCGAGGGCATGACATGCGCCTCCTGCGTGGGCCGGGTGGAGCGCGCGCTGAAAAAGGCCGAGGGGGTGGTGGAGGCCAATGTGAATCTCGCCACCGAAAGCGCGGAGGTGAAATATCTCGCCGGCGCGATCACGCCTGAAGAAATCGCCGCCATCGTCAGTGAGGCGGGCTATCCCGCCCGGGTGAAAACCGCCGCCACGGGCCCTGATCGCAGCCGCCGCAAGGAGGAGGAGGCCCGCGCGCTTGCCCGCAGGACGCTCCTCGCCGCCGCCCTCGCGCTGCCGGTTTTCCTGGTGGAAATGGGCGGGCATGTGATCCCGGGCCTGAGCCAGTGGCTCGATGCCGCCATCGGGCGGCAGAGTATCTGGCTGATCGAATTTCTGCTTACCTCCGCCGCGCTGATCGGCCCCGGATGGCAGTTCTACGCCAGGGGCGTCCCGGCGCTCCTGAAGGGCGCGCCCGACATGAATTCGCTCGTCGCGCTCGGCACCGCGGCGGCCTGGTTCTATTCGGTGGCGGCCACCTTCGCGCCTTCGCTGCTGCCGGCGCAGGCGGTGAATGTCTATTACGAGGCGGCGGCGATGATCGTGGTGCTGATCCTTCTCGGGCGTACGCTCGAGGCGCGTGCCAAGGGGCGCACGGGCGCGGCGATCCGCAAGCTCGTGGGCCTCCAGCCCAGGGTGGCGCGGGTCGAGCGGACGGGCGGGATCCGCGAAGTGCCGATCGCCGAAATCCGGGTGGGAGACGTGATCCACGTGCGCCCGGGCGAGAAGATCCCGGTGGATGGGGAGGTGATCGCGGGGGCGTCATACGTGGATGAGAGCATGATTACCGGTGAGCCGGTGCCGGTGGAGAAGGCCGCCGGGGGCGAGGTGGTGGGCGGCACGCTCAACACCACCGGCGCGCTCACCTTCCGCGCCACCCGCGTGGGCGGCGATACCATGCTCGCGCAGATCATCCGAATGGTCGAGGAAGCGCAGGGGGCAAAGCTGCCGATCCAGGGGCTGGTGGACAGGATCACCGCCGTGTTCGTGCCCGTGGTGCTGGCCGTGGCGGCGCTCACGGTGCTGGCGTGGCTGGTGTTCGGCCCGGCGCCGGCGCTTTCCTTCGCTCTGGTGGCCGGGGTTTCGGTGCTGATCATCGCCTGCCCCTGCGCCATGGGGCTTGCCACGCCCACCTCGATCATGGTGGGCACCGGGCGCGCGGCGGAGATGGGGGTGCTGTTCAGGAAGGGCGATGCGCTCCAGCGCCTTCAGGAGGTGAAGGCGCTGGCGCTCGACAAGACCGGCACCCTCACCGAGGGCCACCCCGCGCTCGCCGATCTCACCCTGCGCGCGGGGCTTGGCGAAGCCCGGGTGTTGCGCCTCATCGCGGCGGTGGAAGCGAAGAGCGAACACCCGATCGCGCGCGCCATCACCGAGGCGGCACAGGCGCGCGGGCTCGATCTCCCCGAGGCGCGCGATTTCCGCTCGATCACCGGCATGGGCGCCGGGGCCGAGGTGGAGGGCCAGCGGGTGCTGATCGGCGCCGACCGGCTGATGGAAAGCGAGGGAATCGATCTCGCCGATCTCAAGAAAGCCGGCGAGGCCCTCGCCCGTGAAGGCAAGACACCCCTCTATGCCGCGATCGACGGCGAGGCCGCGGCGGTGATCGCGGTTGCCGATCCGATCAAGGAAGGCACGCCCGAAGCGATCGCCGCGCTCCATGATCTCGGCCTCAGGGTGGCCATGATCACCGGCGACAACCGCGCCACCGCCGAGGCCATCGCGCGGCGCCTCGGGATCGATGACGTGGTGGCCGAGGTGCTGCCCGAGGGCAAGGTGAAGGCGGTTGAGGATCTGCGCGCCCGCCACGGGCCCATCGCCTTCGTGGGCGACGGCATCAATGACGCACCCGCGCTCGCGGCGGGCGATGTGGGGATCGCCATCGGCACCGGCACCGATGTGGCGATCGAGGCGGCGGATGTGGTGCTGATGTCGGGCGATCTCAGGGGCGTCGTCAACGCTTTCGAGATCAGCCGGCGCACCATGCACAACATCCGCCAGAATCTGTTCTGGGCCTTTGCCTACAACGTGATCCTGATCCCGGTGGCGGCGGGCGTGCTCTATCCGCTCTCCGGCCTGCTGCTCTCGCCGGTGCTCGCGGCCGGGGCGATGGCGCTTTCGAGCGTGTTCGTGCTCTCGAATGCCCTGCGCCTGCGCCGGGTGAAGCCGGTGATCGCAATGCCCGGCGCAGGGAAAGGGGGGCGAAGCGAAGCCGCCGCCCCCGCACCGGCCGCCGCAGAATGAACAGGAGGAAACGCAGATGAACATCGGAGAAGTCGCCGCCCGCACCGGCCTTCCTGCCAAGACGATCCGCTACTACGAGGAAATCGGCCTTGTCAGCCCCTTGCGCGACGTGAACGGCTACCGCGCCTTTCGCGAAAGCGATCGCCACAAGCTCGCCTTCCTCGCCCGCGCCCGCGCGCTCGGCTTCTCCATCGAGGATTGCCGCGCCCTGCTTGCGCTCTACGAAGACGAACACCGCGCCAGCGCCGACGTGAAGCGCCTCGCCGAAAGGCACCTCGAAAAGATCGAGGAAAAGATCCGCACGCTCGAAGCCATGCGCGAAACGCTCTCGGAGCTTGTCGAGGCCTGCGCCGGCGATCACCGCCCCGATTGCCCGATCCTGAAGGGCTTGGGCGAAGAGGAGCGGCCAGCCCCGAGCACGGGCGTGGCCTGACCCTCCGGGCACAGCCACCTTACATCAGCAACCGGAAAGGCCACATGCCATGACAACCCGCACGAACCGACGCCAGTTTCTCGCAGGCCTCGCAGGCCTCGCCGCCGGCGCCGCCCTGCCCGGCCCTGCCCGCGCGCAGGGCTACAGGCGCCCGCCCCTCGCCATGCCGCCCATGCTCGACGCCATCCGCGCCGGCCGCTTTGCCCTCAGCGCCCAGACCGGCGAAAGCAATTTCTGGGGCCGTGCCCCCACGCCCACATGGGGATACAGCCAGCCCTATCTCGGCCCCACCCTGCGCCTGCCCGCGAAGGGCGAGGTGGCGGCCGAGATCACCAATACCCTGGGCGAGGCCATATCGGTGCACTGGCACGGGTTGATCGTGCCCGGCGACGTGGACGGCGGCCCGCATCAGCCGGTGGCGGCGGGCGGCACCTGGGCGCCGGTGCTGCCGCTCGATCAGATGCCGGCGACCCTCTGGTATCACTCCCATATCCACGGCAAGACGGCGCCGCAGGTCTATCGCGGTCTGGCCGGCGTCATCCACCTGACCGATGGCGGGGACGACGCCCGCGCCCTGCCCGCACGATACGGGATCGACGATCTGACGCTCGTCATCCAGGATCGCCGTTTCGATCAGCGCGGGCGCATGATCTACAATCCCGTCATGCACGATCTGATGATGGGCTTCGAGGGCAATGTCATGATGGTGAACGGCCAGATCGCGCCCTTCGCCCGGGTGCCGAAGGGCGTGGTGCGCCTGCGCCTTCTCAACGCCTCCAACGCCCGGGTGCTGACGCTCCACATGGCCGAGGGCCGCCCGCTCCACCTGATCGGCACCGACAGCGGCCTCCTCCCCGCCCCGGTGGCGCTCGAAACCCTCATCCTCGCCCCGGCAGAACGCGCCGAGGTGCTGGTGGATTTCTCCGATGGCGCCGATGGTCTTCTTGCCACCGGCCCCAATCCCGGCGGGGGCATGATGCGGCGCAGGCGCGGCGCGCCCTTCTCGATCAACGGCCAGCC
>WFVA01000101.1 GCA_015491895.1 Albidovulum sp.
CCGTTCGACCGGTTCCGCACGCAGGGCGGCGCGACTACGGGCAAGGGCGATTGGGCCTGGCTCCAGCACACACTGGCCTGCCTGAACGATCGCGGCCGTGCCGCTGTCGTTCTCGACACTGGCGCGGTGACGCGCGGATCAGGCAGCAAGAACGAGGACAAGGAGCGGAACATCCGCAAATGGTTCGTCGAGCATGACCTGATCGACGGCGTGATCCTGCTGCCGGACAACCTCTTTTATAACACCACGGCTGCCGGGGTGATCGTGGTCTTGCGCAAGTCGAAGCCCTCCGACCGCAAAGGCAAGATCGTGCTGATGAACGCCAGCCGGCGAGTGAAGAAGGGGAGACCGAAGAACTTCATCCCCGAGGAGGACATCCGCCCGCTGGCCGCCGCCTATCTGAAGGGACAACCGGTCGAGGGCGAGATTGCTGTCATCACTTGTGAGGACGCGGCCAAGGCGGATTACAATCTCAGCCCGAGCCGGTGGGTGGGGCAGTCGAGTTCTACGGAGGTCGGTTCCGTAAGTGCACTGGTCCGCGAACTCGCGACCCTCGATAATGAGGCGTATAAGCTTTCGGCTACGATCTCCAGGATGTTGGCAGGGGTCGTCGATGAGCCTGCTTGATGCGGATCCTGGGGAAGGCCGCGGCTGGGTGAAGGTCGGCGATGGCTATGCGGTGACGAAGAAACCGCGCGGCCTGGATCGCAGCACTTTCCCGGCAATCTCCTTTGCCCCGATGGAGGCCATCCCTCAGGGCGGGGCCTACTCGCCCGATTTCGTCATGAAGCCGGGTGATGCCATCGCCAGCGGCACCTACTTCGAGCGCGGCGACGTCCTCGTGGCCAAGATCACTCCGTCCTTCGAGAACGGGAAGCAGGCTCTTATTCAGGAATTGCCCACGCCCTTCGGCTATGCGACAACCGAGGTCATCCCGCTCCATCCGATCTCGGACCGCCACGATCCTCGATTCCTGTTCTTCTACCTCCTCCACCCCGACGTCAGGCACTACGTTGCGGAACGGATGGAGGGATCGACGGGGCGCAAACGGGTCCCGGAGCATGTTCTGCTCGACCTTCCCATCCCGGAACTTTCTCAAGTCGAACAGAAGGCCGTCGCGGACGCGCTCGAAACGCTTCACAGAGCGATTTCAGCTGAGGTGGCCTGCGAAAGAACAGCCCAGGAGCTCAAACGCGCAGCGATGCGGGTGCTGTTCACCAAGGGTCTGCGGGGCGAGGCGCAGAAGGAAACCGAGATCGGCCCCGTGCCGGAGAGTTGGGATGTGGTCGAGTTCGCCGAAGTCCGGGAGCGCCTTCAGTATGGCACTTCGACGCGCTGCACCTATGAGCCGACTGCTTTTCCGGTGCTGCGCATCCCGAACATCGAGCCGGGGCGCGTAAACACTACCGACATCAAATTCGGTACGCTCCGCGAGGATGAAGCGAAGCGCTACTTGCTCAATAACGGCGATCTGATCTTTATCCGCACGAACGGCGTCATCGAAAGACTGGGCGCCTGCGCGGTCTTTGCGGGCCAACCCGAGGGGGCGCTTTTTGCCTCATACCTGATCCGGGCCCAGTTGAGTTTGGACCGGGTCGATCCTTACTTCGCCGCGCACTTCTTCGGGTCCGAACTCGGCACCAGCATCGTCGCCGGGCGCGCGACCCCCGCCGCCGATGGCAAGTACAACCTCAACACGGGCACCATCGACAACCTGCCGCTCCCCTTGCCTCCCACTGTCGACGAACAGCGCGAGATCGTCGCCGTCCTCGACGCCATCGACCGGAAGATCGACCTGCACCGCCGCAAGCGGGCCGTGCTCGATGAGCTTTTCAAGGCGCTCTTGCACAAGCTGATGACCGGCGAGATCCGGGGGGCCGACCTCGACCTCTCGGCGCTCGACGCCGCCACGAAAACGGAGGCCGCCGCATGAGCACCAGCTTCGCCGAAGCCCTGCGCCCCGTCGCCGCCCGCATGCCCCGCGTGGTGCGCGAGCACGAGGTGCTGCGAGTCGCCGGCTGGCTGCCGGGCGACGACCCCGAGGAAGCCGCGCGCAAGGCCGCCCGTGAAGTCCTGTTCTGGGCGCAGCGCCGGGCCGGTCAGCGCCTGCCGCGCGAGGCCTGGGACGGCGAGAGCTTCGATCTGCCGCTGCCGGGCCGTGACCCCTCCGCCATCCGCCTGCGCTCCGGCGCCTCCGATCTCTGGACCTTCCGCATCCACGACCCCGACAAGACCATCGCTGGCCGGACCTGGGCGACCGAGGTGGTGCTGGGCCACATCCCCGGCCAACCCGCCCAGTTCAGCGCCCGCCTTCTGGTGGCCACGAACGAGGATGAGCTGGTCATTGATCCCGCCGTTCCCGGCTTCGTTCAGCAGGTGGCCTCCAAATGCCGGCTCATGGTCGGCACACAGCGCGCCGCCGCCTCGCCTGTCTATTGCGAGAGCGACGGCGACGCCGAGGCGCTGGTCCAGCTGCTGACCGACCCCGGCCGACAGTTGCCGGCAATCGTGCTGACCATACCCGATGGCGGAAAGGCGCCTTACATCGACGCGGGCAAGCTCGCCGGCGCGCTCGCTGGCCTGGCGCATGTGGCCGTCGTCCATCCCGAAGCGGCCTGGGGTCTGACCAATCGTCTCGGTAAGCGCCTGTCGGTCTTCGGGGGCGCGGCTCGGGTATATCTGCCCGGCTTCGAAGTGGGGGCCGATCCTTTCGCGCACCGCCTGGTTCTTGCCGGGCAGCTTGTCGAAATTGAGGGTATCAAGCGGGCCACACGCTGGCTGCGTGAGACCGCAGCGCAGGCCGGGCTTCGCCGCACCCGTCTCGGCGGCGACGTGCTGAGCTTCGCTGCAATCCGCGCCGCGAGCTTTGAACTGCAACAGACGAACCTGCGCGAAGCGGACGCGAGTGACTCCGAACAGTTGGCTGCGGCCCTGAAACGAATCGATGCCCTGCAGAGCGAGGTCGGTGATCTCAAGGCCGAACAGGAATACTACGTCGATGAGTACGAGAAGGAACGGGAGCGAGCGGAGATCGCCGAAGCCCAGGCCCAAAAAGCTGCCTATCGGATCCAGCAGCTGACGGAGCAGCTTAAGGAGCAGGGTGACGATCCCGACAGCAATATCGCCCTGCCGACGAGTTGGTCTGAGTTTGGCGAATGGTGCGATCAGACGCTGGCTGGCCGTGTCGTCCTGACGCCAAATGCGTACCGCGGAATT
This sequence comes from Albidovulum sp., assembly GCA_015491895.1. Classification (GTDB taxonomy): domain Bacteria; phylum Pseudomonadota; class Alphaproteobacteria; order Rhodobacterales; family Rhodobacteraceae; genus WFVA01. The sequence goes on from WFVA01000101.1 coordinate 3,217, forward strand.
CGCAAGCCGCTCCTGCAAGATGCAGAAACGGCTGCGAAAAGCCTGCTATGGCTCGCTACAAAATGCCGCGATAGGTTCACAAAGGGCGGTGGCTCAATCGCCAACATTCCGATTTTCCAAGGCATCGAGAATGCCCCGTGTGGGGCCGACACTTTCGAGTTCGACTGGAACGGGCGGCGATTGGTTGCCGACTGGCATGTCAAGAACGGGGGGAATACCCGTGATCCTACGCGCTGCATGCGCATTTACTACTGCTTCGACCAGCAGACCCAACAGATCATCATCGCCGACATGCCGGCGCATCGGCGTACAGGTGCGACATGAGCGGACCGGTACATTATCATTTGGGCCAGTTCCCACCCTCGCCTGAACAGCTGGACTGGGCGCGCTTGGTACCGCTGATCGGTCCGGCAAATGCCGCGCTCGCCCGTTATGACGGTCTCGTCGCGGCCATCCCCAATGCCAGCGTGCTACTGTCTCCGCTGACAACCCAAGAAGCGGTGCTCTCATCGAAGATCGAGGGCACGAACGTCACCATGGGCGAGGTGCTGGAAATCGAGGCCGGAGCCGATGGCAACGTGGACCAACCCAAGCGCGACGATGCCGAGGAAGTGCTCAACTACCGCGTGGCCCTGAGTTTCGCCGCGAATGCACTCCAGGAGCGGCCCCTTTCTCCGCATCTCTTGCGCGAAGCGCATGCCTTGCTTCTGCAGGGGGTGCGCGGGCGCGACAAGAACCCCGGAGCATTCCGCGACGAACAGAACTGGATTGGACCGCAAGGCTGCACCATCGCTCAGGCGAGCTTCGTTCCCATCCCGCAGGAGCATCTTCACAGCGGTTTGGACACTTGGGCAGCCTACACTGCCGATAGCGGGCAACCTGATCCCCTAGTTCAGCTGGCTCTGATCCACCTCGAGTTCGAAGCACTTCATCCGTTCAAAGACGGCAACGGTCGACTTGGGAGGATGATCATTCCCCTGTTTCTGATGCAGCGGGGGGTCCTCTCCAGTCCAAGCTTCTACATGAGCGGCTACCTCGAAGGCCGACGAGAGGAGTATGTCGAGCGTATGCGTGCGGTGTCACGCACCGGCGCATGGACAGATTGGTGTTCGTTCTTTCTCGAGGGTCTCATTGAACAGGCTCACCAGAACCAGGATCGCGCCCAGCAGATCATCGCGCTGAACACCCGGATGCAGCGCGAAGTCGCCGAACGCACACACTCTCAGTTCGCGGGGCTCGCCGTTGACTTCATCTTTTCGCGGCCTGTGTTTCCGACGCCCGTGTTCGTCGAGAACTCTGGCATCCCGCGAGAGTCCGCACAGCGGCTCCTTCGCCTGCTGCGAGACGGTGACGATCCGATCCTCAGAACGATCCGGCCAGGCTCCGGGCGCAGGCCGGCCATCCTTGCCTTCCCTGAACTTTTGAACATAGCCGAGGGGAGGAGTGTGCTTTGAGCGTTATCGGCTACAGGCAACCGAATTTGTGTGTAACGAGTCGGCTCTCCGCTACATGCAAAGCGGATTGTCCTTCATCCGTGACACACAAAACTGGGCTCATGGTGCGAACTCATGTCTGAGATCCAGATCAGCGAGGCAGGCACCGTCCAGTTCCCCATGGTGAACCATGCTGTCGCCATCGGCTGGACGCCGATCACACCCGACGTCGCCAAACAAAAGCGTGGTGGCGAAGCCGGGATGATGCTGCGCGACGAGCTGGAAGCGGCGCTCGGCAAGTTCAATCCTTGGATGACAACCGATGTCATCCGTCAAGTGATCGAGAAGCTCGAGGCGATTCCCCCGACAATCGAGGGCAATCGTGACATGCTTTCGTGGTTGCGTGGTGAAAGACAATGGTACGATGAAGGCGAGAAACGTCACCGACACGTCCAGCTCATCGATTTCGAGCATCCGAGCGAGAACGTCTTTCACGTCACTTGGGAGTGGAAGCTGAAGCCGCCCGCACGCAAGGGGAACCGAGCGGATGTGATGTTCGTCATCAATGGCATTCCTGTTTGCATCGTCGAGCACAAGAACCCTAAGGACGGCGGCGCCATTGATCGCGGCGTGACACAGCTGAAGCGCTATGAAAAGGAAACGCCCGAGCTGATCGGCGCGCCGCAGATCTTCAACGTCACTCACCTGTTGGACTACTGGTACGGCGTCACCTGGAACGCCAACCGCCGCTTCATGGCGCGCTGGAAGCAGCAGCCGGAGGAGACCTATAAGTTCGCGGTGCAAGCGTTTTTCGAGCCCACCGACTTCCTGCGCACGCTGCGCGAATGGATCCTGTTCTATGTTGAGGACGGCGAGACTCGCAAATCCATCCTGCGCCAGCACCAGCGCATCGCCATCGACAAGATCGTCGCGCGCTGCGAGGACAAGGCCAAGAAGCGCGGCCTCGTCTGGCACACGCAGGGATCGGGCAAGACTTTCACCCTGCTCACCGCCGCGAAGTTGATCCTTGAGGACAAGGCGCGGTTCCAGAACGCCACTGTCATCCTGGTAGTGGATCGCACCGAGCTCGAGGGCCAGCTAAAGGGCTGGGTCGAGAAATTGCTCGGCGAGATGCAGAGCCAGGACATCCCTGTGTGGCGGGCAAGCTCTAAGGCCGAAGTGCAGGAATTGCTTAAGACCGACAAGCGCGGCCTGATCATCTCGATGATCCACAAGTTCGAGGGCATCGAAAAGGACGCCAACACCCGCGAGAACATCTTCGTCTTCATCGACGAGGCGCACCGCTCAGTCGCTAGAGACCTTGGCACTTACATGATGGCCGCAGTACCAAACGCGACCATCATCGGCTTTACTGGTACTCCGATTGCCAAAACGGCGCAGGGCGAGGGCACCTTCAAGATCTTCGGCGCCGAGGACGAGCAGGGCTACCTCGACAAGTACTCGATCCGCGAATCCATCGAGGACGAGACCACGCTTCCTATCCGCCACACCATGGCGCCGAGCGAAATGACCGTGCCAGCCGAGCGTTTGGACAAGGAATTCTTCGAGCTCGCCGCCGCCGAGGGCGTGACGGATGTCGAGGAACTGAACAAAGTGCTCGACCGCGCGGTCGGTCTGCGCACCTTCCTCACTGCCGATGACCGCATCGAGAAGGTCGCCGCCTTTGTTGCTGAACACTTCAAGGAGAAGGTCCATCCGCTCGGTTACAAAGCGTTTCTGGTCGGCGTGAACCGAGAGGCATGCGCCAAATACAAGCGGGCGCTGGATAAGCTGCTGCCGCCCGAATGGTCGGAGGCCGTCTATACCGAGAACGCCGCAGATATCGTTGACCGCCCACTGGTGGCCGAGGTTCAGCTCTCGCCCGAGCGCGAGGCAGACGTACGGCTCTTGTTTAAGAAACCGAACGAAAACCCGAAAATCCTCATCGTCACTGACAAGCTGCTCACCGGCTACGACGCACCGCTGCTCTATTGCATGTATCTCGACAAGCCGATGCGCGATCATGTACTGCTCCAGGCCATCGCCCGCGTGAACCGGCCTTACGTCGATACCAATGGCGTGCAGAAGCGGGTCGGCCTCGTCGTCGACTTCGTGGGGGTTCTGCGCGAGCTGAAAAAGGCATTGCAGTTCGACAGCTCCGACGTCAGCGGCGTGATCGAGGATCTGGACCTCCTTCTCAAGGATTTCCTCGCCAGGATTAAACAGGCCAAGGACGACTACCTCAACGTCGGTGACGGAGGCGGCGCAGATGAGAAGCTTGAGAAGCTGGTCTATGGCCGTTTTCTGGATCCGGAGCCGCGCAAGGCGTTTTTCGAAGCCTACAAGGAGATCGAAGCCTTGTGGGAGATCCTCTCGCCCTCGCCAGAACTGCGCGACCACATTACAGCGTTCAAGCGCCTTGCACAGCTCTATGCCGCCGTCCGCAACGCCTACGCCGACCGCGTCGGCTACGTCGCCGATCTCGCCTACAAGACCCGCCGCCTGGTCGAAGAGAGCGCGACGCAGGAGGGTCTCGGCAAGCTGACCAAGACCGTGACCTTTGACGTCAAGACCTTAGAAGGCCTGCGTGGCGAGCCCGGCTCGGATGAGGGCAAGGTGTTCAACCTTGTACGCGGGCTGCAGAAGGAGATTGAGAACGAGGCGAATACTGCGCCAGTTCTACAGTCCCTGAAAGACCGGGCCGAACGGATACTGAAAGATCTTGAGAGCCGAAACACCACCGGCCTTGCTGCCATGGACATGCTGGCAGCGCTGGCAAAGGAAAAAGAAGAGGCGATCAAGGCCGCGATGGATAGCGGGCTCTCTGCGCAAGCATTCGGTGTCTACTGGAACCTCAAGGACGACGAACCTCTACGTAACGCCGGCATTTCTGCCATGGAGCTGGCGCGCGACACGGAAACAGAGATGCATCGTTTCCCGAATGCCAGAGTTAATGAAGACGAACGTCGGAAGCTGCGCGCCTCCCTCTACCGACCGCTGCTCGGGCTCGGCAAAGAGGATCGCGGCCGAGTTGTAGATGTGGTGCTATCGATCTTGCTGGATGGCGATTACGATGCCGAATTCTGAAGACCGACGCGCCTACCTCCGGGATCGCGTCGACTATTGGTGTGAGCGCTTGCAGGCGACACCGCGTATTGTTCGAATCCAGCGCATGACGCGCAAGTGGGGATCATGCTCGGCCGGCGGCATCATCACACTTGCCGAGGACTTGGCCGATCAGGAGAAGTGCTTCCAGGACTTCGTGATCGCACACGAGTTGCTGCATCTACGCATCCCCAATCATGGCAAAGTCTTCAAGGCGCTGATGACAGCGCATGTGCCCCGCTGGCGCGATCTCGATAAGCACCGCTTGGCCGGAATTCGGTCAGGGGTTTTTCGATGATCGGTCATAGACCAGTCACTTCGCAACTTGAACAAAGGTTCGATTTCTGTTCCCATTCAAAGCATGTCCCTGACATCGAAGTGCTTAGGTTTCGTTACAAAATAATCTCGCGATTTCAGGCCATTACAAAAATTTCACCGAATCCGCACAGTCATCAGGTTCAGAGAATATCGACCCGGAGAGACCGATTTCGGCCGTTTTGTGCCGGCGATGGTGAATAGCCAACCCGCTTAACCCTTGAAAACAACGGGAAAATTCGGCGACTGCGGGGGAAGAGAAGAAGTCCTCACAGGACAGTGGCGGAGGGAATGGACCTGCCAGCGAACCTTCTCTAGAGCCGGAGCCACCCAGGCTGACCTCAGATCAGCGCACTGGCAAGCGCCTTGCTGAATCGTTTGAGGGTCGCCATGTTTTCTTCTCCATGGTCCGGGTTGAGCTGCGCCACGGTGACGCCGGCGAAGGCATCCGTTGCCGCCAGCGCCGCGAGCGCGTCGGTTGCCTGCGCCAGCGTCGCACCTTCGCCGTGGCGGTAGTTTTCGCCCAGCGGGCATTCGGCAAAGTCGATCACATCCACGTCGAAATGCACCACCAGCCTGTCAACGGGGCCAAGCAGGTCCAGCGCGCGGCGGGCTGCGGCGGCGGGGTCGGCCTGAAGTTCCTCCAGAAACACCACCTTCATGCGCCGCCGGATCATCGCTTCGCGCTCAGAGTCGGAATTGGCGCCGACGAAGTCCCAGCCCAGAAACACGATCTGGTCGTTTTGCAGCATCGGGCTGCGGCCATCCATGTTGGCGAATTCCGGCACCGTTCCTTCCATGCCCAGCATATGCGCCACCCCCATCCAGTCGAGCGCGCCGCTGTCCACGGTTTCGGGCGTGTTCATGTCGCCATGCATGTCCAGATAGATCACGCCCACGCGTTTGCCCGCATCGCGCGTCGCGCCGGCAACGGCCCCGACGCCATTGGTGCAATCGCCGCCCAGCACCAGATAGGTCTCGCCGTTATTGATGGCCCGGGCCACCGCATCGGCCACGTTGCGGGCGTTTTCGACCACTTGCGCCACGTTGCGCGCGCGGGGATTGGCGGGATCGGCGTGGTAGCGAAAGCCCGGCAGGTCGCCGGTGTCTTTCACCTCGACCCCGGCGGCTTTCATATCCGCCAGAAGGCCCGCTTCGCGTAGCATGGCCGGGGCCTTTTCCTGCCCCGGGGCGTGGGCGGCTATGCTCGAGGGGGCGCCGATCAGGGTGATTTTCTTGGGCATGTCATATTCCTTTTCGGGTCAGAGGAGTGCTATTTTCGAAACAACGGCAGAGGCGACGGGCACCAGTGATCGATCCGCGTCAGCTGTTCGGCGGTGCAGTCGCCCTTGAGTTTGAACCCCGCATCAAGGCCCGCCTGCGTGATCACCTGAAAATGGACGTGAAAGAACCAATACCCGTTTTCGTGAAAATCGCCGATCCGGGCAAAGGCCTCGCCGGCTTCGATCTGTTGGCCCTCGGCTGGCAGCCTGTCCTTGGCCAGGTGTCCGTAGAGGGTGTAGAACGGCTCGAAGGCCGTGCCTTCGTGGCGCAGCAGGACATAGCCCCCGTAATTGCCGTCGCCCGCCTCGTACCCGGCTTCGGCCACGATGGCAGCAAGCGGCGCGTGCACCGGGGTTCCCCTGGGCAGGATGACATCCAGCCCGAGGTGAAAGAACCGCTTTCCGCCCGAAAACTGCGGCGTGGTTCCCAGCAGCATCTCGCGGTTTTCGAGATAGGCGGAAACGCCCCAGGAATGGCCCTGCATGGCCTTGTCCAGCAGGCGCTGAAAGGCGGGCTGGTCGCGCACGTCAATCTGGTCGAAATAGGGAGAGTTTGGCGACAGGTCGACAAAGAACGGATCGCCTTTCAGGCCATCGAACAGGGGATGGATTTCGATGTCGTCGCTATAGGCGATCCAGGGATAGTGCAGCATGGGGCAGCCCTTCATCCTGTGCCCAGCAGCAGATCGGCGGCGCGTTCGCCGATCATGATGGAGGTGGAATTGGTGTTGGCATTGGTGATCACCGGCATGACCGAAGCATCGGCCACGCGCAGCCCGTCCACCCCGAACACCCTGAGGGCGCTGTCCACCACAGCCATCGGGTCGCCCTCGGCGCCGATCTTGCAGGTGCCGACCGGGTGGTAGTCTCCGGCCACGTGTTCCTCGATATAGTCCTGCACCTCGGCGCGGGTTTTGACATGGAAGCCCGGCTCGATTTCGTCTTTCATCAAGGCGCGCATGGCGGGCTGGTTCATCACCTCGCGGTTCAGTTCAAAGGCGCGGTGCATCATGTTGGTGTCGTATTCGGTCGACAGGAAGTTGCACAGGATGCGCGGGGCGTCGGTGGGACTGGCCGAGCGCAGCTTGACCCAGCCGGTGCCTTCCACGCGCACCGGACCGCAGGAATTGCTCCAGCCGTGGGTCATCAGCGCACCGCCTTCGGAATGGTCGATGACCAGCGGGCAGAACTGGAATTCGATGTCCGGATAGGGCGAATCCGGCCCCGCACGCAGGAGGGCTGCCCCCTCCATGTAGTTTGTCGCCCCCTTGCCCGAGCGGGTCAGCAGCCATTGCAGCCCGACCAGCCCCTTGCGGTCCAGCCGCTGATAGCGGATCGGCGAATCCTTTCGTTTGGAGAGGTATTTCGGGTAAAGGATCGGGTGATCCTGCAGGTTCTGGCCCACGCCCGCCAGCGCGGTGTTGACGGCAATGCCATGGCGCGCGAGTTCGTCCTCGGGGCCGATGCCCGAAAGCATCAGGATCTGCGGCGTGTTGAAGGCCCCGCCCGACAGGATGACTTCGCGCTCGGCGCGCGCCAGATGCGCCTTGCCGTGGCGCAGATATTCAACGCCCGTCGCCTTGGCATTTTCGATCACCACTCGCATCACATGGGCGCGGTCGAGGATGCTCAGGTGGCGGTTGTCGGCGACATGGCGCAAATAGGCATGGGCGCTCGATGCGCGCACCCCGTTTTCCACATTCATCTGGAAATGGCCAAAGCCCTCGGGTTCAGCGCCATTCAGATCATCGCTGAGAGGAAAGCCCGCCTGTTGTCCGGCCTCGAGGAAAGCGGGGTAGTAGGCGCATTCCATCGGCCCCTTGACCACATGCACCGGCCCGTCGGCCCCGCGCAGATCGCTTGGCGTGCCGTGCCATGTTTCCAGCCGCTTGAACCAGGGCAGCACGTCGTTCCAGCCCCAGCCGTCTGCTCCCGCCGCAACCCAGGCGTCAAAAAGCTTGGGGTGGGGGCGCAAGAACCCCATGCCGTTGATCGCGCTGGAGCCGCCCAGCACCTTGCCACGCGGCTGATACATGCGCCGGCCCTTGAGGTGTGGTTCCGGCTCGCCTTCGTAGAGCCAGTTGACGGCCGGATTCTGAAACACATAGGAATAGGCTGCGGGCATCGCCACCTTCCAGAAGTCCCACCACGGCAACCGCCTGGGGCCCGCCTCGAGCAGCAGCACCTTGCGCCCCGCCGCCGACAGTCGCGCCGCCAGCGCCATGCCCGCCGAACCACCTCCAACGACGATAAATTCAAAGGCTTCCATCTTTCCCTCCATGCGCCGCACGATACCGACGCACGCGCGCCGCATTGCCGCATATGCGGCTGTCGCACCATCTGCGCCGCCCGGCCTTCGAGCGGTCGATAAACAGCCAGTCGCAATCATGCCCCTCGCAGGTCTTGATCCTGAGCGCCGGGCGCTGTTCCAGCAGGCCGGCAAGCACGGCGGTAATGCGCGCGGCCAGATCGCGGGGCCGATGCAGGGGGATACTGCGGCTCAGCGCGCCGCTCGCCGGATCGATGTGAACGACAGGGCGCAGCGCCTCGATCCGGCGGGCCACCAGCGCCGCAGCCTGTGGGTCAGCGCCATCGAACAGCCGCCTTGCGGCCTCGCGCAGGGTGATGATCTGGCGCAGGCAATGCTCGGCCTCGGCTCCGTTCACATCCGGCATGGCCGCGGCTTCCGCCTCGGAAACGAGCCCGGCGACACGCGCCCATCTGAGGCAATCGGCAAACGAGCGCAACCGCTCGCCCGGCTCGGCGCCGCTGCGATACTTGACCGTATTGAGAAAATCCAGCGCCGGATGCCCGCCAACCTGCGCAAGCCCGTCGAAAACCGGAACCGAAAGGGACATCCGCATCGCCATGGCCCACCCAATGTAATGCTTTATTGCTATTAACAGCCATTACATTGTCGATGCAATACACGATTCGAAACGTGAGGTCATCCCGGTCAAATCAGGATTTATTGCCGGAGCAACGAGCCTTCTGGCGCACACGGTCCTGCATGGCCGACTCGCCGGCACACGGCCACGGCAGATCGTTGCTAGTTAGGCATCAATGGTTGGATTTCGGTCGCGTTGGCGGAGGGGACGGGACCGGGAGCGAAGGTTTTCCGAGGTCAACTTTAGCAAAATGGTCGACAGATATTGTAGTAAGCAAACCAAGACGGGATACCTCGGTGCCGGTGGATCTGTTCGAGATACAGCTCCATCACGAGAGAAACTGCCTCTTCAGCACTATCGGCACGGTAGACCCTGTCATCGGGGGGGCTTGTATCTCTTCCTCGCATCAACAAGGAGTATCCCCAAGTCGGCTGCTCCAGCCGTCGCAGCGAAGGGCGATCACAAGGCGCTGTGGCAGACCCAGGCCAACCGCCCCCACCCCACGCGCGCGTTTCTCACCCTGCCCACCGGCGCCACGGTGCGCGATGTGCTGGCCTTCTGGCAGATCTCGGAAGAGGAAGTCTTTCTGATGCTGCGCAACGGACAGGACATCAACCCCGGCCTCGTAGACGCGCCGGCAAGGCTGGATGTGCTACTGGATCATGGCGACGTGATCGCCTTTTCCGGCCCCGTCCCCTACAGCTTCGGATACGGCGCGCCGGTGGTCTGAGCCCGGCGGCGGGCGGCGGCACAAGGGCCAGCCCTGCCCCGCGCCCCGCCTCCGCGCGCGGCCCCCGCAGGCGCTTCAATCGCCCTCGGCCACCCCGCGCATGCGCGCCCGCGCCCGACGGGCCCGGAAGCTGGGGATCAGCACCAGCAGCGCCGCCAGCACCAGCAGCGCCAGGGTCATCGGGCGGGCGAAGATGAAGCCGATGCCGCCGTAGAGCTGCATGGCGCGGGCGAAGTTGTCTTCGAGCATGCTGCCCAGGATGAAGCCGATCAGGAGCGGCGCCAGCGGGTAGTCGGCCAGGCGCATGAGCGTGGCCGCCACCCCGAGCCCCACCAGGATCAGCAGCTCGGTGGCGTTGTTCTGCCCGATATAGCTGCCCATCAGGGTGAAGAACAGGATGAACGGGATCAGGTAGCTGCGCGGCACCGCCAGGATGCGGGCGATATAGGGGATCAGCGGCAGGTTCAGGATCAGCAGGATCACGTTGCCCACATACATCGAGATGATGACCGACCAGAAGATCTGCGGCTCGTCGAGCATCAGCCGCGGCCCTGGCGTCACGTTCAGCGCCACCAGCGCCCCGAGCAGGATCGCGGTGGTGCCCGAGCCGGGGATGCCCAGCGTCAGCAGCGGCACGAAGGAGCCGGTGCAGGCGGCGTTGTTGGCCGCTTCCGGCGCGGCGAGGCCCTTGATCGAGCCCTTGCCGAACTCTTCCTGCTCCTCCTTCGGGGCGATGTTGCGCTCGACCGCATAGCCCAGGAACGAGGCGATGGTGGCCCCGGCGCCGGGCAGCACCCCGATGAAGAAGCCCTGCAGCGACTGCCGCCCGATGACCGGGGCGATCCGGCGCGCCTCGTCGCGGCTGATGCGCAGATCCGAGATCCTGCCGCCGCCGCTCGCCTCGGCCGCGCGCGCCGGGTTGAGCACCAGGAACAGCGCCTCGGGCAGCGCGAACATGGCCATCGCCAGGGTGATGAAGCTGAAGCCCGATTGCAGGTCCATCAGCCCCATGGTGAAGCGCGGCATGTTGAACAGCGCCCCCTCGCCCACCGTGGCCATCATCAGCCCGAGCAGTGTCATCAGCACCGCCTTGGCCACGTTGCCGGTGCCGGCGAAGGCGGCGATGGCCGAAAGCCCGACAACCATCAGCGCGAAATATTCCGCCGAATGAAACAGCAGCGCCACGCTTGAGAGCGCCGGCGCGAACACCATCAGCAGCACCGCCCCGATGGTGCCCCCGGCAAACGAGGCGATGGCGGCGATGGTCAGCGCCTTGCCCGCCTGCCCCTTGCGCGCCATCGGGTAGCCGTCGAAGCTGGTGGCCACCGTCCCCGCCACCCCGGGCGCGTTGAGCAGGATCGACGAGGTGGAGCCGCCGAAGATCGCCCCGTAATAGACCCCGGCCAGCAGGATCAGCGCCGCCGAGGGATCGCCCAGCGTGATCGCCACCGGGATCATGATGGCGATGATCGACATCGGCCCCAGCCCCGGCAGCATGCCGATGAAGGTGCCGATCAGGCAGCCGGCCACAACCATTATCAGGTTGAGCGGCGAAAAGGCGGCCTGAAGGCCGATCAGAAGCCCTTCGATCATGGGTCCGTCCCTCCTTCCGGTTCAGATGAAGGCCGGCATCGGGCGCAGCGCGATCCCGAGCAGCTGTTCGACGAGATACCAGATGATCCCCGCCGCCGCCGCCGAGACGCCGAGCAGCACCGGATAGTTGCGCTCGCCCAGGATCAGCGCGCCGAGGCTCAGAAAGCCGGTGGTGGCCAGCAGAAAGCCCGCCGGGCGCAGCAGCAGCGCATAGGCCACCATCAGCCCGAGCAGCGCGAGTGCCGCGCCCAGGTGATAATCGCCCAGCCGGTGATAGTCGATCTCGGGCGCCTTGCGCGGGCCGGCGGGCTTTTCCAGCCCCAGCACGATCACCAGCGCGGTGAGGATCGCCAGCACCGACAGCAGCTTGGGAAAGGTGCTCGGCCAGATCGGGTTGCGCTGCATGAAGGGGGGCAGCAGCTGGTCCATGATGAACCAGGCGGCATAGCCGTAAACGAGCACGATGCACAGGATGACAAGCGCGATCCAGCGATCAAGGGCCATGGCGATCTTCCTTCAGATTGGGCGGTTGCCGGATGTCTGGTGATGTATCACGCCGCCGCGGCCCGCCCGAACGGGCGCTTGCCGGAGGTCGGGCGGACGGGCGGCGCAGAGGTGCGGGCCTCAGAGGAAGCCGAGCTTCTTCATCAGCGCGCCGATCACCTTTTCCTGCTCTTCCAGGAAGCTCAGGAACTCATCGCCGGGATGGTAGATGTTGACCCAGCCGTTGCGGGCGCGCACCTCTTCCCATTCCGGGGTGTCATACATCTTCTTCAGCACGTCCTGATAGGCGGCCAGCTTGTCGGCCGGCAGCCCCGGCGCGCCGAAGAAGCCGCGCCAGTTGACGAAGCTGGCATTGATGCCCTGCTCCTTCATGGTGGGCGCATCGGGGAAGGCGTCCACCCGCTCGTCCGATGTCACCCCGATGATCTTCACTTCGCCCGACTTGGCCAGCCCCACGGCCTCGGAGAAGCCGGTGGTGAGCGCCTTGATCTCGCCCGAGAGCAGCGCCGCCATGGCCTTGCCGCCGGCATCGTAGGGGATGTACTTGACGTTGCGCGGATCCTTGCCCGCCGCTTCCATGACCAGCGCCGTCACCAGGTGATCCATGCCGCCCGGCACCGAGCCGCCGCCGATGGCGGTGCCGCCCGGGTCGGCATCATAGGCGGCCAGCAGGTCGGCCATGGAGTTGATCGGGCTATCCTTGTTGACGACGATTGCCTCGTAATCGCCGATGATGCCGGCCACCGGGGTCAGATCGCGGAAGTTGTAGGGAAAGACGCCGGTGAGCGAGCGGATCACGATCGGGGTCGAATTGACCATCAGCGTGCCATAGTTCGATTCGGCGTTCTCGATCAGATAGCCGATGGCCTTGCCGCCGCCGCCGCCCGACATGTTTTCGTAGGAGGCGCTGCCCACGAGGCCCGAGCGGGTCAGCGCCTCGCCGGTGCCGCGGGCGGTGCCGTCCCAGCCGCCGCCGGCACCGCCGGGAATCAGGAAATGAATCGAATCGATCTCCTGGGCCAGGGCCGGTGCGCCAAGGCTCAGCGTGGCCGTCGTAAGCGCCACGAAGGCGCGGCGAGTGAAGCGTGTGATCTGCATGTCTCTCTCCCTCTGTCACTTGCGCATGTTCTTTCGGGGCAACCCCTGATGTGCGATATCTAACGGCCGAAACTGTCATGAAACTGTCAGCCCGGCAGCGGGCGGGCCAGACGCATCCGCTCTGGTATTTCCGGCCGTTTCGGGGGATGATCCGGCGCGGGAGGATGGATGCGCCATGCGGCTTCTGCTGGTCGAGGATACCGAGGATGTGGCCGATGCGATCGTGGCCAGCTTCGCCCGGCGGGGCGATGCGGTCGATCACGTCATGAGCGTCGATGAGGGCAAGAGCGCCATCGCGGTGCAGGACTACGACGTGATGATCCTCGATATCGGCCTGCCCGACGGCAGCGGCACCGAGATCCTGCGTTTCGCCCGCGATCGGGGCAGCCGGGCGCCGATCCTGATGCTCACCGCCCGGGCCGAGATCGACGACCGCGTCTCGGCGCTCGACATGGGGGCCGACGACTACCTCGTGAAGCCCTTCGATCTGCGCGAATTGCAGGCCCGCGTCCGGGCCATGCTGCGCCGGCGCGACGAAACCCGCGCCGGGCGCATCGCCTTTGGCGACATCAGCTTCGATCCGGCCGGAATGCGCCTCGAGATCGGCGGGCGCGAGGTGGCGCTCACCCGGCGCGAATTCAGCCTGCTGGAAATTCTGCTGGCCAGCCGCGGGCGGGTGGTGCCCAAGGAGCAGATCCACGCGCGCATGTTCGCCTTCAACGAGGAGGGCGTGGGGGTGAACGCGGTCGAGCTCTACATCGCCCGGCTGCGAAAGAAGCTCGCCTCCAGCCAGGTGGCGATCCGCACCCTGCGCGGGCTCGGCTATCAGCTGGTGGACGAGGGCTGAAACGATGCGGCCCGGCCCCTCGATCCGCTTCCGCCTGGTGGTGGGCATCGTGCTGGTGCTGGCGGTGGGCGGCGTTGCGGTGGCGCTGGCCGCCCTGGCCTACGGGCGCAGCGCGGCGCAGCAATCCTATGATCGGCTGCTGGTGGGGGCGGCGCGGCAGATCGCGCGGGCGATCTCGCTGCGCGATGGCGAGGTGGTGGTGGATCTGCCGGTTTCGGCCTTCGAGCTGCTGTCGCTGGCGCCGCGCGATCGGGTGGTTTACGGCGTGTTCGACGAAACCGGCCGCCTGATCACCGGCTATGGCAGCATCGCCCCGCCGGCCGACGGCAGCGCCTTCTTCAACGGCAGCTTCGCCGGCGAGCCGGCCCGCTTCGCCCATGTGACGCGCCCCTTCGCCGAGCGCGCCTTCACCGGCTCGGTCAGCGTCGTCATCGGCCAGACCATGCAGGCCCGGCGCGAGCTGGCCCGGCAGATCACCCGCAACGCCCTCATCGCGGTGGCGATCATCGGCGCGGTGATGGCGGCGCTGGCCATGCTGGCGGTGCGCGCCGCGCTGAGGCCGCTGCACCGGATCGAGCGCGATTTCGCGGCCCGTTCGAGCAAGGATCTCACCCCGGTCGATCTGGACGTGCCGCAGGAGATCAGCAGCCTGGTGCGGGCGCTCAACCGCTTCATCGCCCGCATCGACCGGCAGCTGCAGATCATGCACCGCCTGATCGGCGACGCCGCCCATCAGCTGCGCACCCCCATCGCCGCGCTGCGCGCCCAAGCCGAGCTGGCCGCCGACGAAACCGACCCGGAGCGCCAGCGGCGCATCGTCGGGCGCATCCACGAGCGCTCGAAGAACCTCAGCCGCCTGGCCGACCAGCTGCTCAGCCACGCGCTCATCATCCACCGCGCCGACAGCGTGGACCTGCAGGAGATCGATTTGCGCCGCGTCGCCACCGAGGCGGTGGCCGAGGCCGATCAGTGGCTCGACGAAGCCCATCTCGCGCTGCGCCTCGATCTGCCCGAAGCGCCGATGCCCTGCCCGGGCGATGAGCTTTCGCTGATCGAGGCCTGCAAGAACCTGATCAACAACGCCCTCGGCCACGGCCGCCCGCCGATCACGTTGCGGGTGCGCGCCGAAAACGGCATGGCGCTGCTCGCGGTGCATGATTGCGGGGAAGGCTTCCCCGAAGAGATGTGGGCCGACGCCGGCTCGCGCTTTGCCAGTTCGGCCGGGGTTTCGTCGCGCAGCGCCGGGCTCGGGCTGGCCATCGTCAGCGCCGTGGCCCGGGCGCACAGGGGCGAGCTTCGGATCCGCCGCCCCGCCGAGGGGGGCTTCGAGGTGGCCATCGCGCTTCCCGCTGGCAGGGAGTCCCGCCCATGAAGGCCGCCCTGAACGCCCTCCTCTGCGCCGCGCTCCTCCTTGCCGGGGCGATGTCGGGTGCGGCGGGGCCGGGCGCGGCGGGGCCGGTGGCGCCGGAGGCGGTGAAATCCTACGGCCCGGCCGAGGCGCGCCGCCGCCTCGTGGTGCGCAGCACCACCGATCTGGCCCTGTTCGAGCCGATCCTGCTGGCCTTTCTCGCCCGCAACCCCGACATCGCGTTCAGCTACGAGCAATGGAGCTCCAACGGTCTCTACCTCGCCGCCTCCGCGGCGTGCCGCGCCGGCGCCGCGCAGGCCGACCTGCTCATCAGCTCCTCCATCGACCAGCAGGTGAAGCTGGCCAATGACGGCTGCGCCCGCCCCCACCGCTCGGCCCTCACGGCGGGCCTGCCGGCCGAGGCCAACTGGCGCGACGAGGTGTTCGGCATCACCCGCGAGCCGGCGGTGATCGTCTACAACCGGGCCACCATCGGCCCCGAAAGCGCGCCCCGCTCGCGCTTCGATCTGATCGACCTGCTGCGCCCCGAAGACAGCCGCTTTCGCGGCCGCGTCGCCACCTACGACATCGAGACATCGGGCCTCGGCTATCTCTTCGCCTTCGCCGATTCGCAGCAGGCCACCACCTTCGGCAGCCTGATCGAGGCCTTCGGGCGCAGCGGCGCCATCGCCACCTGCTGCTCGGCCGAGATCATCGACGGCGTGGCCGGCGGCCGATACCTGATCGCCTACAACGTGCTCGGCTCCTACGCCCTGGCCCGGGCGCGGGAAAACCCCGATATCGTGGTGGTCGCGCCCGACGATTACACGCTGGTACTGTCCCGCGCCGCGCTGATCCCGAAACACGCCGCGGCGCCGGATCTGGCCGGCGCGCTGATCGACTTCCTGCTCTCGGAGGAGGGGCGCGCGGCGCTGCGGACGGCCGATCTGATCGTGCCCACCGACGGAAAGGCCGAGCCGGCGCTGCGTCTGCCGGAAAACCCCGAGGCCTCGCTGCGCCAGATCCCGCTCAGCCCGGTGCTGCTGGTGGGGCTCGATCAGCACAAGCGCCGCGCCTTCATCGCCCGCTGGCGCGCCACCTTCGCCTCGCGAAAGACGCCCCGGCGCTGAGCCAGCCCGGAGGGGGGCCGGCCGGCGCGTCGCTCAGCCCGGCAGCGCCCCGGCGCTGAAGCTATCGCCCACCGCGCGGCGAAGCGTGTCGATGCCGCTCTCGGCATGGCGGGTCGGGTGCACCCGGTTGGTCAGCAGCGCCCAGGCCAGGCCGCGCTCGAAATCCACCCAGAGCCCGGTGCCGGTGAAGCCGGTGTGCCCGATCACCGATTTGTTGCAGCCATCGCCCCCGCTCCAGCCCGCATGCGCCCGCTCCCAGCCATGGGTGCGGGTGTCGCTCAGCGGCCTGCGCATCAGCGCGACGCTCTCCTCGGCAAGGCCATTGCCGGTGAGCAGACCATGCGCGAAACCGAGCACATCGCCCATCCGCCCGAACAGCCCCGCATGGCCGGCCCCGCCGCCAAGGGCGAAGGCGTTTTCGTCATGCACCTCGCCCTTCAGGATCCGCCCGCGCCAGGGGCAATCCTCGGTGGCGGCGCAGTCGTCGGCGGGCGGGTGGAAGCTGAAGCCCCAGCCCGGATCCATCTCGCCCACAGGCCGCCCGCGCAGCCGCTCGAGCGCGAGTCCCAGCAGCATGAAGTTGATGTCGGAATAGACCGGCGCGCCGCGCGCCCAGTCCCGCTGCAGGATGAAGGCGCGCAGGGTGCGCGCATCCTGCCCGTAAGTATAGAGCGGCTCCACCGCCGGCAGCGGCGTCAGATGGCCGAGGCACTGCCGGAAGGTGATCCGCCGCACCCAGCTCTCGGGCGCATATTGGCGCAGATCGGGCAGAAGGCTTGTCAGCGGCGCATCCAGGTCGAGCCGCCCGGCCGCGGCCTCCTCGAGGATCTGCACCGTGGTGAACAGCACCTTGGTGAGCGAGGCCAGATCGAACCATGTCTCGGCCCGCATCGGCGCCTCCTCGGGCCGGATCTGCGCCCGTCCCGCATGCAGCACCGCCCGCGTGCCATCGGCCCTTACCGCCCCCAGAACCGCGCCGGGAATGGCCCCGCCCTGCACCGCCGCTTTCACAGGCGCAAAGGCGCGGCGGGTGAGCTTCTCGAGCGATGCCATGCGATCTTCCTTTCTCGTTCTTGTCCCGTTCCTGCCGGAGGCCCGCAAGGGGCACAGGATTTCGTAATACCAACCAAAGGCCGGAGCAAGAATATATTTGCCATTGGGTTTATTTTGGTATCATGTTATGGGCGGCCGGCGGCATGAGGCCGCACCGCACCGCAAACAAGGCCTCCAAACCACGGACAAGGCAGATGCAGAGCGAAAGCGCCCCCCTGATCATCGCCATCGACGGCGGCGGCACCTCCTGCCGGGCAAAGCTTCTGCGCCCCGACGGGCAGGTTCTGGCCGAGGCCCATGCCGGACCGGCCAATGTCGCCAGCGATTTCGAGACCAGCTGCACCAATATCGTCGCGGCCAGCGCGATCCTGTTTGCCAATGCCGGGATCGGAGCCGAACGGCTCCATGAAAGCGCCGCCTATCTGGCCCTGGCCGGGGCCAGCGATCCGAAGGCCGAACCGCGGCTGCGCGCGGCGCTGGATTTCGCCCGCCTGGATCTGATCTCCGATATCGAAGCCACGGTTCTGGGCGCGCTTGCCGGCGAGGACGGGGTGGTGGCCGGCATCGGCACCGGCTCCTTCTTCTGCGCCCGCCGCGAGGGGCGGCTCAGGCGCGTGGGCGGGCGCGGCTTTCAGCTCTCTGACGAATGCAGCGGCGCCTGGCTCGGGCGCGAATTGCTGCGCGAAACCGCCCGCGCCCATGACGGCCTGCGCCCGCACAGCCCGCTCAGCCGCGCGATCATGGCCCGCTTCGGCGATGACATCAACGAGCTGGTGGCCTTTTCGCTGCGCGCCAGCCCGCAGGATTATGGCCGCTTCGCCCCCGAGCTGGTGGCGGCGCGAGAGGCCGGCGACGAGATCGCCGGGGCGATCTTCGCGCGCGCCCTGGACGAGCTTGCCCGCTCTCTCGATGTGCTCGAAGGCGACGCACCGGGCCGGCTCTGCCTCGTGGGCGGGCTGGGCGCCACCTATGAAGCGCTGCTGCCCGAAAGATTCCGCGCCCGCATCGCCCCGGCCAGGGGCAGCGCGCTCGACGGCATCGTCGCCTTCGCGCTGGAGCAGGAAGCGCAGCGGGCGACCGGGCGGGCAGCGCCATGAGCCCGACCCCCGATCCGCAGGCCCTCTTTGCCCCCGATAGCTGGCTCTCCGATCAGGGAGGGCCGCGCTATCTGCAGTTGAAGCGGCGCATCGAGGAGGCGATCGAGACGCGCCGGCTGGCGCCCGGCTCGCCGCTGCCGCCCGAGCGCGAGCTGGCCCGGATCACCGGGCTTTCGCGGGTGACGGTGCGAAACGCGGTGGCACCGCTGGTGGCGGCCGGGCTGATCGAGCAGCGCCGGGGCTCGGGGCGCATCGTCGCGGCGCGGCCGGGGCGGGTGAGCCAGTCGCTCTCGCGCCTCACCTCGTTTTCCGAAGACATGAGCCGGCGCGGCGCGGTGCCCTCCTCGGTCTGGATCACGCGTGGGGTGTTCCTGCCCTCGCCCGACGAGATCATGGCCCTCGGCCTTTCGCCCGAGCAATCGGTGGCGCGGCTCGAACGGCTGCGCCTGGCCGATGGCCGGCCGATGGCCATCGAACGCGCCGCGCTGCCCACCAGCATCCTGGAAAACCCCATGGATGTGGAGGATTCGCTCTACGATCTGCTGGCCCGGCTGGGCCGCAGGCCGGTGCGCGCGGTGCAGCATATCCGCGCGGCGCTGCTTTCGCGGGACGATGCCCGGATGCTCGGCGCCGACGCGGGCGATGCGGCGCTCAGGATCACCCGCATCTCCTACCTCGCCTCGGGGCAGATCGCCGAATGCACCCGCTCCGTCTATCGCGGCGACAGCTACGATTTCGTGGCCGAGCTGACCATCCCGCAATCCGCCCCGCAAACCGCCCCAAAGAACGATCCGGAGGGCGTTCCGCACCCCACCCCACAAGGCTGACAGGACCATGCGCGAAAAAACCCACATGCAGCGCGAAATCGAGGAGATCCCCGAGGCCGTGGCCCGCCTGCTGGATGCCGGCAGAAGCGCCATCGACGAGGCCGCCGACGCGCTGAAGGCCCGCGCGCCGCGGCTTCTGGCCACCGTCGCCCGCGGCTCGTCGGACCACGCTGCAACCTTCCTGAAATACGCCTGCGAGCTTCTGACGGGCGTGCCCGTGGCCTCCATCGGCCCCTCCATCGCCTCGGTCTATGGCGCGAAGCCGAAGCTGGCCGATGCCGCCTGCCTCGGGATTTCCCAATCGGGCCAGAGCCCCGACATCGTGCAGATGATGCGCGCCGCGGATGAGGCCGGCGCGGCCACCATCGCCATCACCAACGATCCCGGCGCGCCGCTGGCCCGGAGCGCCCGGCATGTGCTGCCCATGCATGCCGGCCCCGAGATCAGCGTGGCCGCCACCAAGACATATGTCACCTCGCTGGTGGCCGGCCTCGCGCTCATCGCCCGCTGGGCGGGCGATCGGGCGCTGCTCGCGGCGCTCGATCAGCTTCCGGCGCAGCTGGCCCTGGCGGTCGCGCTCGACTGGCCCGAGCTGCGCGCAGAGATCACGCCCACGGCGGGGGCCTGCGGCATGTTCGTGCTGGGCCGGGGGCCGTCCTTCGCGGTGGCCGGCGAGGCGGCGCTGAAATTCAAGGAAACCTGCCGGATCCAGGCCGAACCCTTCTCCTCGGCCGAGGTGCTGCACGGGCCGGTTGCGGTGGTGGGCGAGGGATTCCCGGTGCTGGCGCTGATCTCGCGCGATGCGGCCGAAAGCGGGATCGTCGAGATCTGCGAGCGTCTGGCGGCGCAGGGGGCGGCCGTTTTCGGCACCTCCGAGCGGCTGAAGGCGGCGCGCCGGCTCGATTTCGTGCCCACCGGCCATGCCCTCACCGATCCGGTTTCGCTGATCGCCAGCTTCTATGCCTTCGTCGAGAAGCTGGCCCGCGCGCGCGGGATCGACCCGGACACGCCGCGCCATCTGAAGAAGGTCACCGAAACCGTATGAGCACGCGCACCGCCATCAGCGGCGCCGCCCTGTTCGACGGGCAGCGCCTGCACGAAAACGCCGCGCTCCTGATGCGCGATGCGCATATCGAGGCGATCCTGCCGGCGGGCGAGATTCCCCGGGGGGCCGAACATGTGCCGCTCGAGGGCGGCCTGATCGCGCCGGGGCTCGTGGATCTGCAGGTCAATGGCGGCGGCGGGGTGCTGCTCAATTCCGACCCTTCGGCGGATACGATCCGCCGCATCGCCGACGCCCATGCCCGCTGCGGGACAACCGCGCTCCTGCCCACGCTGATCACCGACACGCCCGAGATCACCCGCGCCGCCATCGCCGCCGCCGAGGCGGCGCTGGCCGAGGGCGTTCCGGGGATCATCGGGCTGCATCTGGAGGGGCCGCATATCTCTCGCGCGCGCAAAGGCGCCCATGCGGCCGAACTGATCCGTCCGATGGAGGAAGCCGATTGCCGCCTGCTCGAGGAAGCGGCCGCGCGGCTGCCGAGCCTGCTCGTGACGGTGGCGCCCGAATCGGTGCGCCCCGAGCAGGTGGCGCGGCTCGCCCGGGCCGGGGCGATCGTTTCCATCGGGCACAGCGGTTGCAGCCACGCGGCAGCGCTTGCGCTGGCCGAAAGCGGGGCCTCCTGCGTTACCCATCTGTTCAACGCCATGAGCCAGCTTGCCGGCCGCGCGCCGGGGCTGGTGGGGGCGGCGCTCGGGCATGGCGGGCTCTGGGCGGGGCTGATCGCCGACGGCTTTCATGTGGCCCCGGAAGCGATCCGCATCGCGCTGCGGGCCAAGGCGGGGCCCGGGCGGATCTTCCTTGTCAGCGACGCCATGGCCACCATCGGCACGGATCTACGGGAATTCACCCTGAACGGCCGGCGCATCCTGCGCGCGGGCGGGCGGCTGACGCTGGAAGACGGCACCCTGGCCGGGGCGGATATCGATCTTTTCGCGGCGGTGCGCTTCATGGAGCGGGAGGTGGGCATCCCCCGCGCGCAGGCGCTGCGCATGGCAAGCCTCTACCCCGCGCGGCTGCTCGGGCGCGAGGGCCGCATCGGCAGGCTGGCCCCCGGCGCGCGGGCCGATTGCATCTGGCTTGACGGCGCGGGCCGGCTCGGCGGCGTCTGGCAGGAAGGGCGGCGGATTCGCTGAGCGCCGGCCAGGCGCCCCCTTCCCCCGACGCTTCCTCCTCTTCGTGCGCGGCGGCGGGGCGGCCTACTTGATCGCCCCGGCTGTCATCCCGGCGATGAAGCGGCGCGACTGGATGATGAACACCACCACGATCGGCAGCGCCGCCAGCGTCAGCCCGGCATAGAGCACGCCGAAATTCACGCTGTATTCGCCAAAGAAGGTCGTCAGCCCCTGGGCCAGGGTGCGGTTTTCCGGGGTCTGGATGAAGATCAGCGGGAAGAAGAAATCGTTCCAGATCGGCACCGCGTTGTAGATCCCGGCGATCACCAGCGCTGGGGTGATCAGCGGCACCATGATCTCGACCATGATGCGCAGCTCCGAGGCGCCGTCCACCCGGGCGCTGTCCTCGAGCTCGCCCGGCAGCGCGCGCAGAAAGCCGCTGAGGATGAACACCGTCGAGGGCAGGCTCATGGCGGTATAGATGAAGATCAGCCCCAGAAGGTTGTCCACCAGCCCCATGGATTTCATCTGCACGAAGAGCGGGATGATGGCGAGCCTGAGCGGCAGCATCAGCCCGGCGAGGAAGAACATCGAAACCATGATCGCGCCGCGGAACTTGTAGCGCGAGATGGCATAGGCCGCCATGGTGCCGGTGACCAGCAGCAGCGCGACGGAAATGATCGTCACGATGGCCGAGTTCAACAGGTAACGCGGCACGTCGGTGGTGGTCCAGATCGTCTTGTAATTGTCGAGGTTCAGGCTTTTGGGCAGCGAAAACGGCGCGCCGAAGATCTCGGCATTGGTCTTGAAGCCCGACATCAGCATCATGAAGATCGGGTAGAGCACGGCGATGGTGCTGCCGATCAGGAAGATATACATCAGCCAGGTTTCCAAGCCTGCATTGCGTCTGTGTTCCATTGCGGCCCCCTGCCCTAGTTCATTTCCACTTCGCGACTGGTCAGATATTTCGTCGCGAGGATGGAGAAGACGAAGATGAAGATGAACATCAGCACCGCCAGCGCCGAGCCGTGCCCGAAATCCGACCCGCCGGCCGAGATCGAGCCGAAGGCGGTGCGGTAGAACAGGAGCCCCAGCATGTCGGTCGAGCCCTGGGGGGAGCCCTCGAGCCCGTTCATCACATAGGGAATCTCGAACCAGTTGAACGAGCCGATGAAGGTCAGCACCACGATGATGGTCACCGCCGGGGCCATCAGCGGCCAGATGATCTCGCGCGCGATGCGCCATTCGGAGGCCCCGTCAAGGCGCGCCGCCTCGATGAAATCGGTGGGGATGCGGTGGATCGCCGCCAGGAAGACCAGCGTCGGGAAGCCGAACCAGTGCCAGGCGTTGACCAGCATCATCGCCGGCAGCGCGGTTTCGGGCAGGCCCAGCCAGGGCACCGCCCAGCTTTCCAGCCCCACCGCGATCAGCGCCTTGTTGACCAGCCCGAAGACGGGGTTGAGGAACAGCTTCCACTGGAAGCTGACGATCACCGTCGAGAGGATCACCGGCAGGAAGAACACCACCTGATAGAAGCGGTAGCCGCGCGGGTTGCGCGCCAGCAGCATCGCCAGCACCAGCGCATAGCCGTTCTGGATGATCATCAGCGTGACGAACACCTTCACGTTGTTCCAGAAGGCGTGAAACAGCACCTTGTTGCGCACCGGATCGAACAGGATGTCAGAGAAGTTCGCCAGCCCCACATAGCCCTTGCGCGCCAGCCCGTCCCATTCATAGAGCGAATAGAGCACGGCGCTGCCCATGGGGATGAACACGAAGACGATCAGCAGCAGTGCCGCCGGGGTCAGCAGCAGCGCCAGCCACAGCTTCAGATTCCGGGTGCGGGCGCGTCGGACGCTTTCGTAATCGGTGCTCTGCATGGCCCCCTCCTAGCGGATGCTCTGCCCGTCCGGACCGAACAGGTGCGACCGGGCGAGGCTGAAGCCGATTTCCACGCTGTCGCCAATGGAAATCGGGGCATCGCCCGACATGTGCGCGACGATATCCCTGTAGCTGCCGGAATTGAGGTAGAGATAGGTTTCCCCGCCCAGCCGCTCGACGGCATAGACCTCGCCCTTGAGCGCGCCATCGCTCCCGCCATCGCCATTACCGCCGATGGAGAAATGCTCGGGCCGCACGCCGAATTCGACCACATCGCCGGCCTTCACGCCGGGAGTTTCGCAAGGGAAGGTGAAGCGGGTGCCGCCCTCGAGCGCCACCTCGACGCCGGCATCGGAAACCGACTCGGCCCGGCCTGCGAAGAAGTTCATCGCAGGCGAGCCGATGAAGCCGGCCACGAAGCGGTTGTCGGGGGTGTTGTAAAGATCGAGCGGGGCGCCGATCTGCTCCACCCGCCCGTCGCGCAGCACCACGATCTTGTCGGCCATGGTCATCGCCTCGACCTGATCGTGGGTGACATAGATCATCGTCGCGTTCAGCTCGCGATGCAGCCGCGTGAGCTCGATGCGCATCTGCACCCTGAGTTTCGCATCGAGGTTGGACAGCGGCTCGTCGAACAGGAACACCTTGGGATCGCGCACGATGGCCCGTCCGATCGCCACCCGCTGGCGCTGCCCGCCCGAAAGCGCCTTGGGCTTGCGGTCGAGATATTCGGTCAGCTGCAGGATCTCGGCGGCCTCGCGCACCTTGCGGTCGATCACCGCCTTGTCCTCCTTGGCCACCCGCAGCGCGTAGCCCATGTTCTGGGCCACGGTGAAATGCGGATAGAGCGCGTAGGACTGGAACACCATCGCCACGCCGCGCCTGGCCGGCGCCAGGTGATCGACGCGCGCGCCGTCGATATCGATCTCGCCGCTGGTGATCTCTTCCAGCCCGGCGATCAACCGAAGCAGGGTCGATTTCCCGCAGCCGGACGGCCCCACAAAGACCACGAATTCATGATCCTCCACCGTCAGGTTGATATCCTTGATGACGTGAACGCTGCCAAACTGCTTGTTGACACCGCGCAATTCGACCTTGGCCATGGGACACCTGCCTTCAAATGATCCGACGATGGAAAATCCGGGGCGCCGGCAATCCGGCGCCCCCCGGTATTTTCGGCTTATTTCGCCGAGGCGATGCCGTCAGCCACGGCCTTGGCCACGTCCTCGGCACTCATGGCGCCGGTCATCAGCTTCTGAAGGCCGTCCTGCAGCAGTTGCGAGCCGGTCGGCTTCTTGAAGCGGAACGCCACCAGCATGATGTAGGGCGTCTGATGCTCCTGCAGCTTGATGATCTCGGCCAGCGCCGGATCCTTCGGCACAACGCCCTTCACCGCGGGCACGTTGGCCAGCTTGTCGGCCAGCATCTGCCCCCACTCCTTGGTGGCGGTGAAGCGGATGAATTCGAGCGCCGCCTCCTTGTTGGGCGAGGCCGCGTTCACGCCATAGCCGCCGTCAAGCCAGGTGGCCACCAGACGGTCCTTGCCCGGTTCGGCCGCGGGGCCGGCCATGAAGCCGAAATTCAGCCCGGCATCGCGCCAGCCGGGGATCTCCCAGGAGCCGCCGATGAACATCGCCGCCGCGCCCGAGGTGAACAGCGCCTTCATGGTGGCGTAATCCACCCCCTCGAAGCCCTGCGGCATGTAGGGGGCCAGCTGGGCCATGTGCTCGAGCGCATCCACATAGCGCGGATCGGCGAAGGTGGTCTTGCCCGAGGTCACCTCGCCGAAGAAGTCGGGGCCGTAGAAGTTGGGCATGATCGCGCCCGAGGCCACCTCGATCGTCCAGCCGTCGGCGGTGCCGTTGGCCAGCGGGGTGATGCCGGCAGCCTTCAGCTTCTCGGCCACGTCCATGAATTCGTCCCAGGTCGCGGGCGGCGTCAGGCCCTGCTGCTCGAAGATGTCCTTGTTGTAATAGACAAGCACGGTCTGGGTAGCGAAGGGCACCGCATAGACCTTGCCATCGGCGCGCAGCGTGGTGCCGCGCACCAGATCGGCCGGGAAGTTCGACAGGTCCACCTGATCGTTGAGCGGCTCGAGATAACCGGCGCCGGAGACATTTTCGAGGCTGCCATAGGCGCGGGTGTGGATGATGTCGGGGCCCGAGCCGCCGGCCAGCGCCGTGGTCAGGATGGTGTTGTAGGCCTTGGCCTCGTGGGCGGTGTAGGTGACCTTGATGTCGGGATGGGTCTTCTCGAACTCGGCTATCATCTCGTTGTAGGCCTTCACGTCCTCCTGGCGCCAGCTCCAGAAGCTGAGCTCGGTCTGCGCGAGGGCCGGTACCGCAAGACCCAGTACGGCCGCGGTAACGACGGCCCTGGTCAGGTGTTTGTTCATGTCAGTTCCTCCCAATCTGTCAGGTTGGATCGCTTTCTGCGGCCAGTGAGACGCCCCGCGGGAGACATGCCCCCACCGTGGATGACGGCTCATGCCGAGCAGCGGAATTCACCCATTGGGAATTTGTTATTCATTATTCCGCTTGTCAATGATTTTTTATTACTTGCCCTATCTGCGCAGCCGGCGCACCAGCGCCTGGCTTTCCTCGATGCGCCGGGCCACGTCGCCCCGCCCCTGCACGAACAGCACGAACAGAAGATCGGTGATCGCCAGCTGCGCGGTGCGGGTGGCGATGGAGGCGCTGCGCACGAGGTTCTCATCGGCCACGCAGCGCAGCACCACCTCCGGCGCCGGGCTGCGCTGGCAGGCGCCGATGAAGAGCACCGGAATGCCGCGCTCCATGGCGTAATCCACGGCCACGTTCACCTCGCGGCTCTTGCCGGAATAGGAAATCGCGATCAGCAGATCCTCGGGGCCGAAGCTGGCCAGGTTGCCCAGCTGCATGTGGCTGTCGCCGCCCATCACCACCGACTTGCCGAACTTGGCCAGCTTCGAGGCCAGATCCCGCGCCACCAGCGCCGAGCCGCCGACCCCGAAGATCTCGATCCGGTCGGCCCGGTCGATCATCTCGCGGGCGGCCTCGAGGGCGGCGTTGTCATTCAGCTTCATGGTTTCGGACAGCGCCGAGATCTTGCTGGCAAACAGCTTCTTGGCCACCGCGCCGAGCGAATCGTCGCTGAAGATGCCGGCATGAATCTGCTGGGCGTTCTCGCTGCGCGCGGTTTCGGCGCTGAGCGCGATCTTCAGCGCCGGAAAGCCCGAAAAGCCGATCTTCTGGCAGAACTTGATGATGCTCGACTGGCTGACATTGCACCGCTCGGCCAGCGCCTGCGAGGAAAGGTTCACCACCTCGCCGGGCGCGTCCAGAATGGCGCGGGCAATCGCCCGCTCGCTGGCCGGCATGCTGTCGAGCCGTGCATTCAGCGTTGCGATCAGTCCGGTGCTTGCCGCCGCCGCCATGGTTCACCCCCTCTCCGGGTTGGAATAAAATATCATTGACCTCGGCCGAAACCCGGAATTATTAATTCTCCCCATGACCAATATGCCAGATCCCGAACTGATTCAACTTGCGCACTACCTTCAGGGGCTCGATTCAGAAAGGGTCAACCCCGCCTCCGAGCGGTTGGATACGCTTTCGCCGCTCGAAATCGCAAAGCTGATGAACCGCGAGGATCGCAAGGTGTCCGATGCGGTGGCGGCGGCGCTGCCCGAGATTGCCCGCGCCATCGAGGCCGCGGCCCGCGCGCTCGGCGCCGACGGGCGGGTGATCTATGTGGGCGCCGGCACCAGCGGGCGGCTCGGCGTGCTGGACGCGGCGGAGATCCCGCCCACCTTCTCCTTTCCGCCGGATCGGGTGATCGGGCTGATCGCCGGGGGCGAGGCGGCCATGTTCCGCGCCCAGGAGGGCTGCGAAGACAACCCCGCCGCCGGCGCCGCCGATCTGGCCGCGCTCGATCCGGGGAAAGAGGATTTCGTTGTCGGGCTGGCCGCCTCGGGGCGCACGCCCTATGTGCTGGGGGCGCTGGAAAGGGCGCGCGAGGCGGGGGCGACAACCGCCGGCATCTCCTGCAATGCCGGCAGCCCGCTGGCGCGCCAGAGCGACATCCCGATCACGCTGGAGGTGGGCCCGGAAATCCTCACCGGCTCGACCCGGCTGAAATCGGGCACTGCGCAGAAGCAGGTGCTCAACATGATCTCGACCGGCGCCATGGTGCGGATCGGCAAATGCTACGGCAACCGGATGGTGGATCTGGACGCCACCAACGAGAAGCTCAAGGCCCGCGCCATCAACCTTGTGAGCGATCTCGCCCCGGCAGATGCCGAGGCGGCGCTGAAGGCGTTGAGAGCCACCGGCTGGAACATCAAGGCCGCCATTCTGGCGCTGAAAAGCGGGATCGCGCCAGAGGAAGCCGTCCGCCGGATCGACGCGGCCGACGGCCATCTGCGCCGGGCGCTGGAGGCCCTGCGGGTGGAGGTCTGAGCCCGGAGCGGTGGGCGGCCTGCTGCGGGGGTGTGCTTTTCGGGGCGCGGCTTCGGGGCACCTCGGGCGCACCGCCTCAGGGGGAGCAGCCCTTGCGCGGGATGCGGGTGATCCGCGGTTCACATAGAGGTTGACCACCACCTGCTGTAGCCGTCGGAGGGGATACCCGTCATCTCGCGAGCAATAGGGTCGACAGGAAGTTCCTCTACCGGATGCTCAACACCGCGCCCATGCCGGCGGATTTCATCAAGGCGCTGGGGCTTGGGGCCGATGCGATCGCGCTTTCCAACAGCGCCCTGCAGGCAATCGGCTGTCTGGGCATGCGCGCCTGCAACACCAACAACCACCCGGTGGGCATCGCCACCCAGAAGTCCGATCTGCGCGCCCGCCTGAGAATCGAGAAGGGCGCAGAGCAGCTCGAAAATTTCCTGCACGCCTCGACCGAGCTGATGCAGGTGATGGCCCGCGCCTGCGGCCACGATCACCTGAGCGGCTTCTGCCCGGACGACCTGACACCTGGAAGAAGGACATGGCCGAACTGGCCAGCATCGCTTGGGGCGGTGCCGGCTGAGAAGCACGACGCGGGGGGAGGCGGACGGGGCGACGCCCCCCGCCCCTTTCGCACGCTTCGCCCTCGCACCCGGCAACTCTGCCGGCGCGCCTGTCGCTCTGCTGCCCCCCGACGATCAGACCTCCCCGAGAACGTTGTACAGATCGTCGGGGCGATCCTTGCGCCCATCCATGGCCAGGCCGCTGCGGATATGCTCGAGATGGCTCTTCACCCGCTGCTCGGCGCGCTCCGGATCGCGCTGGCGGATGGCCTCGAGAATCCCCATGTGCTCGTCATCGGGACAGCTGGACTGCCCGGAAACGCCGAAAAGCCCGACGATCAGCGAAGTGCGGGTGACAAGCTCGCGCAGGATGCGCACCAGCACCTCGTTGCCGGTGGCCTCGGCCAGCCGGACGTGAAACTCCCCCGAAAGGCGGATCATCTCGGTGCGCTCCTGCGTTGCGCGGGCCGCATCCTCGCGCGCGATATGGGCGCTCAGAAGCTCCAGCAGATCGGCGGACCGCAAAAGCGCCAGCTGGCGCACCAGCGGTGGCTCGATCAGGAGCCGGGCCTCGAAAACATCGTTCGCCTCGTCCTGATCGGGGCAGGCGACGAAGGCGCCGCGATTCGACTTCAGCTCGACAATCCCCTGGCTCGACAGCAGCAGGAGCGCCCGGCGCACCCGCATCCGCCCGACCCCGAAGATATCGCACAGGCGCGATTCACTGAGCTTGGTGTTGGGCGCAAGGCGCTGCTCCATCACCGCGTTGTAGATCCGCTCGACGATCAGCTTCTCGTCCGGGTCGGACGAAAAACTCGTTTCCTGCGCATGTCTTGCCTGTTTCGGAGGCGCCAAATCCTGATCCCCAGTTGCATTCGTCGCGCGCCACGGCCGGGCACGATGTCCTGCCACCATAAACCCACAGGACTGGAACAACCATGCCATTTTTGCCGACGATCAGTCAAAAAATTGTTGACATGGATTGTTAACAATCGTTGGATTGCCGGGCAGAACAGCAAGCGGATGGGCGCCTGAAAGACATTTGCGCGCATCACGAAGAACCAACAGGGGGGATTTGTAATGAAAAGAAGGACACTCATGAAATCGGCCGTGGTGGCAACGGCGCTGCTTGCGCTGCAATCCACCACCGCGCTTGCCGAGAACCCGGTGCTGAAGGTCGGCTTCGTCGGCGTGACCAGCGGCCCGGCGGCCGCATGGGGCATTTCCAACCAGCGCTCCATGGAAACCCGCGCCGCCTGGATCAACGAAACCGGCGGCTACAAGATCGGCGACACCACCTACGATATCGAGATCGTCAGCTTCGACGACCAGAAGGATCCGAAGCGCTCGATCGCCGGCATGGAGAAGATGGCCCAGGAGGGCATCCACTACGTGGTCGGCCCCAACACCGATGACGGCGCCGAAGCGGTGCGCCCGGTGGCCGAGGCCAACGGGATCATGTATTTCCCCTACGCCTTCTCCAAATCGCTCTACACGCCGCCCGCCTCCAACGCGGTGCTGGCGATGGTGGCCAACTACCAGTCGGGCCCGGCCATCTACAAGTATCTGATGGAAAACAAGGGCGTGAAGACGGTGGCCTTCGTGGCGGCCAATGAATCGGACCCGCTGAGCCAGCGCGATACCGGCGTGGAAGCGGCCAAGGCGCTGGGGCTCGAGGTGGTCTCCGACAACGTGACCTACCAGCCCGACACCACCGATTTCACCCCGGTGCTGACCCCGGTGATCCGCCAGCAGCCCGATCTTCTGGTGCTTTCGGGGGTTTCGCCGGCGCATGCGCCGCAGCTGATCCGTTCGGCCCGCGAGCTGGGCTATCAGGGGCTGATCTCCACCGAAACCGCCCAGGATGCGCAGGTGCTGCGCGAGGGCTCGGGCGATCTGGCCAACGGCTTCATCTCGGTGGGCGGCGCCTCGACACCCGAGCTGGCCTCCGACATGATGAAGGAATTCGTCGATCGCTACGTGAAGATGTTCGGCGAATACAACGACGAATCCAACACCAAGGTCTATGCCCTCGAATACATCCTCGCAACGCTGGCCGCCAATCCGAAGGCGATCAACGATGTCGAGGAATTCAAGAAGACCATGGACACCTTCGAAGCGCCCAACCCCTTCATGAAGGGCGATGCCAAGCTGACCTATGTGGGCATGACATCCTTCGGCCAGAAGCGCCAGATCGCGGTGCCGCTGGTTGTCAACACCTTCGAGAACGGCGAATTCAAGACCCTGTTCGTCGCCACGGTTGACTGACCCTTCCCGGCAAGGGACAGGACCATCAATGCTGACACCCCGGGCCCCGCGGCCCGGGAACGGGAAACTTGCGGGGACTTCAATGGAACAGGTGCTGGCCAACGGCATTTATTTGGGCGCCCAGTATGCGATGATCGCGCTGGGTCTGACCCTGATCTTCGCCCTGATGAACGTGCTGAACTTCGCCCACGGGCAGATGTATGTGATCGGCGGGTTTGTCACCTATACCATCTACGGCCAGCTTGGCCTGCCCTATATCGTGGCGCTGCTGGCGTCCTGCGTCACCCTTGCGGTGCTGGGGGCGCTGATCGAGCGCTTTCTGTTCGCGCCGGTGATCAAGGGATCGTCGCGCGAGGAAAGCACCATGCTGCTGGCCGCCGGAATCGCCTTTCTGCTGGATGCGCTGATCCTGCTGATCTTCGGCGAAAAGCAGCGCGGCGTGCCCAAGATCGTCAACGGCGTGCTGAACTGGGATTTCCGGGTGATCATGCCCTATGACCGGATCCTGATCTGCGCGCTGGCGATCCTTTCGATCATCGCCTTCATCTCGTTCATGCACTATTCGAAGACCGGCCGCGCGCTCCGGGCGCTGGCGCAGGACAGGACGGCCGCCCAGCTGATGGGGGTCGATGTGGACCGCTACTCGACCATCGGCTTCGCGCTGGGGGCGATGCTGGCCGGGCTGGTCGGCGGGCTGCTGGTGACGATCACCGGCGTCAATCTGGGCATGGGCGGGCCGACCTCGGTCAAGGCCTTCATGATGGTGATGATCGGCGGCGCCGGCGTCATCTCGGGGGCCATCGCCGGCGGGTTCATCCTGGGCTTCATGGAAGCCATCGGCCTGGCGGTGCTCTCGCAATATGGCGACATCACCTATCTGGTGATCTTCGTTTCGCTGATGATCTTCCTCGCCATCCGGCCGCAAGGCCTGATGGGCAAGCCCTGGGGGTGAGCGCATGAACGGCCTGACGAGCAAACAGCTGATCGGCTTTTCCATCTTCCTGCTGGCGATCTTCGTCGGCGTGCCGATGGCGATCTCCGCAACCGGGCGGTGGGATTTCTACTTCACCCTCACCTCCGTGGCCCTCCTGGCGATCGCCAGCGCCGGGGTCTGGCTGACCTTCTATATCGGCCGGATCAATATCGGCCAGGGCGCGTTTGCGCTGATCGGCGCCTATGTCTCGGCGATCCTGGTGGCCAAGGCGGGGATTTCGTTCTGGATCTCGCTGCCCGTGGCCGGAATTTTCGCCGCCCTCGTCTCGGTGCTGATCGGCCTGCCGATCCTGCGCCTGCGCGGGGTCTATTTCGCCATGATCACCCTGGTTCTGACCCAGGTCGTCACACTCACCGCGCTGGCGCTGCCGATCACCAACGGTGCCAAGGGGATCACCTCGATCCCGCTGCCCGGCGGGATCAGCCTCTTCGGGCTTCAGATCCTCCCGCCCTTCGACAGCATGGCCGACACCAAGCTGGCCTTCTACATCCTGGCCTGTATCCTGATGGTGCTGACCTATCTGGCGCTCTGGCGGCTGGTCCATTCGCGGCTCGGCCATATCTGCCGCTCGATGCAACAGAACGAGGAGCTGGCCAGCTCCATCGGCATCAACATCGCCTATATCCGCATCATCATCTTCGCCATCTCCTCGTTCTTCGGCGGCATCGGCGGGGCGCTGTTCGGCTCGATCTCGCAATCGGTCTATCCCTCCAGCTTCCAGGTCCAGGATTCGGTCAACTTCATGCTCAACTGCTTCCTTGGCGGGCTGGGTTACGTGTTCGGGCCGATGCTGGGCACGCTGACCCTCTATTTCGGCTGGGATCTGCTGTTCACGCTGGGCAAGTATCAGCTGCTGGTCTATTCGGTGCTGCTGATCCTGGTGATCCGCTTCCTGCCCAACGGGCTGCTCAGCCTGCGGCTTGGCAATATCGGCAAGGGGGGCGGGAAATGAGCGCACTTCTCCAGGTTCGCGGCGTCACCAAGAAGTTCGGCGGGCTGACGGCGGTCAACGATGTCAGCTTCGATGTGGCCGAAAACGAGATCCTCTCGGTGATCGGCCCCAACGGGGCGGGGAAATCGACGCTGTTCAAGCTGATCTCCTCGTTCCTGCGCACCACCTCGGGCGAGGTGCTGTTTCAGGGCAAGCGGATCTCCGATCTGAAACCCCATGTGGTGGCGCGCCGCGGTGTGGTGCGCACCTTCCAGGAAACCACCATCTTCAAGAGCATGACGGTGCGCGAAAGCGTGATCGTGGCCCAGCATCTGCGCGCGAAGGCATCGCTCGCGGGCTATTTCCTGGGCACCGCCACGGCGCGCGCGGATATTGAGGCCTTCGGGCGCTATGCCGACGAATTGCTGGAATTCATGGGGCTGGACGGGATCGCGAACGAGCTTGCCAGCAACCTGCCCCAGGGCCATCTGCGGGCGCTCGGCATCGCCATCGGGCTGGCCACCGACCCGAAGGTGCTGCTGCTCGATGAGCCCTTCGCCGGGATGAACCCCGAGGAAACCATGCGCACCGTCAACCTCGTGCGCTCGGTGCGCGATGCGCGCGGCGTGACGATCCTGCTCGTCGAGCACGACATGCCGGCGGTGATGAACATTTCCGACCGCATCGTGGTGCTGAACTTCGGCGAGAAG
The DNA here is from genome assembly GCA_015491895.1 of Albidovulum sp. Taxonomy (GTDB): domain Bacteria; phylum Pseudomonadota; class Alphaproteobacteria; order Rhodobacterales; family Rhodobacteraceae; genus WFVA01. Next base: position 36,414 of record WFVA01000101.1, read on the forward strand.
ATCGCCGAGGGCACGCCCTCGGAAATCCAAAACAACGAGAAAGTCATCGAGGCCTATCTTGGCAGCGCCGATGACGAGGTCGGGATCTGAACCATGACGTCCATGCTCGAATTCAACGATGTCGAACTCTACTACGACCACGTCTATGCGCTGAGGGGCGTTTCGCTCAACCTCGATGAGGGCGAGACGGTGGCACTGATCGGGGCCAACGGCGCCGGCAAGACCTCGATCCTGCGGGCGATCACCGGGCTGGCCCGCCCGCGCAGCGGATCGGTGCATTTCCAGGGCCGGCGGATCGACGGGATGTCGCCTTCGGATATCGTCAAGCTCGGCATCGCCATGGTGCCCGAGGGGCGGCGCGTCTTTCCCTACATGTCGGTGAAGGACAACCTGATGATGGGCGCGTTTTCGCGCACCGACAAGGACGGGATCAAGGAGACGCTGGAAAGCGTGCTCACCCGCTTTCCCCGCCTGCGCGAGCGCTTCGGCCAGGCGGCGGGCACGCTTTCGGGGGGCGAGCAGCAGATGATGGTGATCGGCCGGGCGCTGATGGCGAAACCCCGGCTGCTGCTGCTGGATGAGCCGAGCCTCGGCATCGCGCCCAAGCTGGTGCAGGACATCGCCCGCTCGATCGTGGCGATCAACCGCGACGAAGGCGTTTCGGTGCTGCTGGTGGAGCAGAACTCGCGCATGGCGCTCAGCATTTCCAACCGCGCCTATGCGCTTGCCACCGGCAAGGTGGTGATCGAGGGCAATTCGAAGGATCTGCTGAACGACGAGCGCATCAAGGCCGCCTATCTGGGCGGCGAACTCTAGGGCCGCGGCATGAAACTGCTGGTTGTCAATCCAAACTCGACCGTGCCGATGACCGAGAAGATCGCCGCCGCCGCCCGCGCGATCGCCTCTCCCGATACCGAGATCGTCGCCGCCACCTCGCTGGGCGGCCCGCCCTGCATCCAGGGCTATCTCGACGGCGCCATCTGCGTGCCCCCCCTGCTCGAGGAAGCGGGCCGGCACAAGGATGTGGATGCGATCATCGTCGGCTGCTTCGACGATACCGGCGTCGATGCGCTGCGCTGCGCCTTCTCGGTGCCGGTGCTGGGGATCGGCGAGGCGGCCTATCACATGGCCAGCATCATCGCCGCCAGGTTCAGCGTGGTAACGACGCTTTCGCGCTCTGTGCCGGGGCTGGAAGCCAATCTCGAGCGCTACGGGCTGGCGCGCAAATGCGCCCGGGTGCGCGCCACCGACATCCCGGTGCTGAAGCTCGAAGAGGGCGATCCGGCCACCATCGACAGGATCCGCGCCGAGATCAGCCTGGCGATCCGCGAGGACGGGGCCGAGGCCATCGTTCTGGGCTGCGCCGGCATGGCCGATCTGATGGCGCGGCTCTCGGAAGAGTTCGGCCTGCCGGTGATCGACGGGGTGGCCTGCGCCGTCGGCCTTGCCGAGGGGCTGGTGCAGACGGGCCTGCGCACCTCCAAAATCGGCGCCTATTTCTGTGGCTGAACTGCGGCGGGAGGAATGCGGGTGGTTTATAGGTCTATACCTTGGGGCCCCGTCTCATAAGATCGCAACCAAATCCCGACAATAGCGAGCTGAACGGAGGCGAGGTAGTTGTCATTGCGCTTGTCGTATCTGGTGGGCCACCGCGCGAAAGTGTTCGATCTTGTTATAGAAGCGCTCGACCAGATTGCGCGGGAGTGTCATGAACTCCGTGTATCTGTCCCGGTCCATGCGGGTTTCGGATTTGGTCACGCATTGAAGCGGTCGTCGAACATGATAGCGAATTGCTTTCTGGCTGCATACTGTGAATCGGCGTGCAAAACTGCCCCATTTAGGTGGGTTATGAGCGAGTAAAATTGGCGGAGGAGGTGGGATTCGAACCCACGGTGGGCTTTTGACCCACGCCGGTTTTCAAGACCGGTGCATTCGACCACTCTGCCACTCCTCCGTGAAGCCCGTGAGCGCCGCGATGCTCCCTAGCATTTGCCGGGTTGATTCTGAAAGCGGCGATTTCGGGGTGGGGAAACATGCCGATCTCCGCCCGCCCCCTTCCCAATCAGCGGCGGGAGCGCTACTATGGCGCCAAGAACAACAGCGTCTGCAAACGCGACGGGCAGTAACACCGCAAGGGAAGAACGGGCCACAGCCCGCCGGGGCCTTGCGGGAATGAAGAGGGCAAGGCATGACGAAGGCAAGATACGGGCGGCTGGATGTGAAAGTGAATAGGGGCAGGATGCTGCGGGCGGGGGTTTTCCTCTCAGCCGCCATCGCCCTTGCCGGATGCGACGAGAGCGGCAGGTTCAACCTGCTGAAGCCGAAGGCCGGGGCCGGGGCGGAAGGCGCGGGTGAGGGCGCCACGCGGCGCGCCACCCGAACCATCGAGAAGGATGTCGAGGCGCCGGAGATCTTTCACGTCACGGAGAAGGGCCTGTGGGACGGGCGGCCATCGCTGGGCGGCGTCTGGGTGGCGCATCCTTCCGTGAAGGAGCCCGAGCGCGTCATGATCCGCAACAAGGCGAACGGCAAGAGCGTGATCGGCGCGCTTTTCCGCCGCGAGATGGCCAATCCGGGGCCGAAGCTTCAGGTATCTTCCGATGCCGCCGAAGCGCTCGGGCTCATCGCCGGCCAGCCCACGGAGCTTGATGTCGTCGCGCTGAAGCGCGTGGAGGTTCCCCTCGAGGAGCCCGCGCCGGCCCCGGGCGATGAAGGGATGGAGGCGGGCGGAAGCGAAGGCGAGATCAGCGAAACGGCGCTGGATGATCCGATCGCCAGCGCCGCCGCCGCGATCGAGGAAGCCTCCGGCGTATCGGGCGCCAAACCCGCCCCGCGCCCCGACATAACCACCGCCGCCGAAGCGGCCGGAGTGAGCACGCCGGGCGGCGGGGCCGGGGGCGCCACCGCTGCCGCCGGGGCCGCTGCCGCCGCGGATCGGGGCGCAGGGGCCGCATCCGCCCTCCCCAAGCCCTTCATCCAGATCGGCATTTTCAGCGTCGAGCAGAATGCCCGCAATACCGCGACAAGCCTGAAAACCGCCGGGCTCACGCCCGTGGTGAAGCGCCACGAGAGTCAGGGCAAGATCTTCTGGCGCGTGCTCGTGGGGCCGGCCGCGAGCAAGGCCGATTTCGCGCGGATGCTGAAAGAGGCAAAGGCGCTCGGATTTGCCGATGCCTATCCCGTCAGGAACTGAGGAAAGATGAATCCGAACAGAACTCGCAGATTTCGCGCTTCCCGCCGCGTCGCCCTTTCCATGCTTCTGGTTCTGGCGATGCTTCCCCTTCTGGCGCAAAGCGCCCTCGCCGCTTTCGAGACGCAGGCGAAGGCGGCCTATGTCTATGACATGGCGACCGGCACCGTGCTTCTGGAGAAGAACGCCGACGAGCCCTTGCCGCCTGCTTCCATGTCGAAGCTTATGACGCTCTACATGGCCTTCGAGGCCCTGGAGGACGGCCGCCTGCAACTCGATGAACGCCTGCCCGTTTCCGAACACGCGATGTCCTACAGGGGCTCGACGATGTTCCTCAACACCGCCGACCGCGTGAAGGTGGAGGATCTCCTGCGCGGGATCATCGTGCTTTCGGGCAATGATGCGACCGTGGTGATCGCCGAGGCGCTTTCGCCCGACGGCACCGAGGCCGGATTCGCCCGCATGATGACGGAGCGGGCGAAGGAAATGGGCCTCGCCAATTCCCATTTCACCAATTCCAACGGCTGGCCCCAGGCCGGCCACCGCATGAGCATGCGCGATCTCGGCATCCTCGCAGAGCGCATCATCCGCGATTTTCCCACCTTCTATCCCATGTTTGCCGAACGGGAATTTCTCTTCGATGGCCGCGCGCCGCAGAATGTGCGCAATCGCAACCCCCTCCTCGGCCTCGGGATCGGGGCCGATGGGCTCAAGACGGGCCACACTCAGGAAGCCGGATACGGGCTCGTGGGCTCGGCCAAACAGGGTGATCGGCGCATCATTCTCGTCATTTCCGGCCTGCCCAGCCAAAAGGCCCGCGCCGAGGAGGCCGAGCGCATCATCAACTGGGCCTTCCGCCAGTTCGTCGAAAAGACGGTGGCGAAGGAAGGCAGCAAGCTCGCTGATGCCGACGTGTGGATGGGGGATGCGACGCGGATCAATCTCGTGGCGCCCGAAGATCTGAATATCCTGCTGCCGGCGCGCAAGCTGAAGGGCGGGATCGATGCGGTGATCGAATACCGAAGCCCCCTCGAGGCCCCCATCGCAGAGGGGCAGAAGGTGGCCGAGCTGGTGATCGAGCGCAAGGATCTTCCCCCTGCCCGCCTGGCGCTGGTATCGGATCGCGAGGTTGCGCGCGGCGGGCTCGTGGCGCGGCTGCGCGCGGCCTCCTCCGTGCTCGCGGGCAAGCTTGTGGAAAAGGCCAGAAGCCTGTTCTGATGGCCGGTGGCAGGTTCATCAGCTTCGAGGGAATCGACGGCTCGGGCAAATCCACCCAGGCACGGCTTCTGGCGGAATATTTGCGCGGTGAGGGCCGCGAGGTGGTGCTGACGCGCGAGCCCGGCGGCGCGCCGGGCGCGGAGGAGATCCGCCGCCTGCTGGTGGAGGGCGCGCCGGAGCGGTGGTCACCGGAATCGGAAATCCTGCTCTTTACCGCCGCGCGGCGCGATCACCTGGAAAAGACGATCCTGCCCGCGCTCGAAGCCGGGCGGATCGTGATCAGCGATCGCTTTGCCGATTCCACCCGCGTCTATCAGGGCGCCACGCGCGGCGATCTGCGCGCGGTGGTGGATCGTCTGCACGAACTCATGATCGGCATCGAGCCCGATCTCACCTTCATCATCGACACCGAGCCGAAAGCCGCGCTCAGGCGCGGCCTTGCGCGCGAAAGCGGCGAGGATCGCTTCGAGGAATTCGGCCTTCCCTTCCAGGAGAAGCTCAGCGCGGGGTTCACCGCGCTGGCGGAGGAATTCCCCGCCCGCTGCAAGCTGATCGACGGCAACCGCCCGCCCGAAGAGGTGGCCGAAAGCGTGCGCGCGATCGCCCGGAGGGCCCTCGCGTGAGCGCCGATCCCGATCCCCCCGAGCCAGACCGTCTCGAAGGCGCGCCCCATCCGCGCGAATGCCCCCGGCTGATCGGCCAGGAGAGCGCCGAGGCGGCCTTTCTCTCCGCCCTGCGCGCGGGCCGGCTGCATCACGCCTGGCTGATCCACGGGCCGCGCGGCACCGGCAAGGCCACGCTCGCCTGGAAGATCGCGCGCTTCCTGCTTTCCAAGGCCCCGCCAGACGCCGGCACCGGCGCACCGGATGCCGGCCTCTTTGCGGATGCCGCCCCCGCCCCATCGCCGCCGCCCGTCCCCGAGAGCCTCGATACCGATCCAGACACCCCCCTCGCCCACCGCCTGCGCGCCCTCGCCGAGCCGCGCCTTTTCCTCCTGCGCCGCCCGCTCGATGAAAAGACGGGCCGCCTGCGCCAGCAGATCACGGTGGACGAAGTGCGCCGGCTGAAGAATTTCTTCGCCATGAGCGCGGCCGACGGCGGGCGGCGGGTCGTCATCATCGACAGCGCCGACGAGATGAATCCGAGCGCTGCCAATGCGCTCCTGAAGATCCTCGAGGAGCCGCCCGAGGGCGCGGTGCTGCTGCTGGTTTCCCACCAGCCCGCGCGCCTCCTGCCGACGATCCGCTCGCGCTGCCGCGATCTGAGGTGCCACCCGCTCGCGCCCGATGATCTCGCCCGCGCCCTTTCTCAGGCCGGGGCCGAGATCGAGCCGGGGCGCGAAACCGCCCTCGCCGCCCTTGCGGGGGGGAGCGTGGGCGCGGCGATCCGCCTCTCGATGCTGGGCGGGCTCGAGGCCTATCAGGAGATCTGCGATCTCTTTTCGCCCCGCGCCGGGCTCGATCGCACCCGCGCGCTCGCCCTGGCCGAAAGCGCCGCCGGGCGCGGCGAGGCGGGGGCGGAGCGGCTCGATCTCCTGCTGCATCTCTTCGATCTCTTCCTCGCCCGCCTCGCGCGCACGGGCGCAGCCGGCCCGCCTATGGTGGAGGCGGCGCGCGAAGAGGCCGCGCTTCTGGTCCGCCTCGCCCCCGGGCCCACCGCCGGGCGGGGCTGGGCCGCGCTCCAGCAGGAGCTCGGCGCGCGCGCCCGCCACGGCCGCGCGGTGAACCTTGACCCCGCCGCCCTCATCCTCGATATGATCTTCAGGATCGGGGAAATGGCGTCCCGGAGCGCCGCCGTCTGAGGTGAGAGATGCAGGAAGAACAATCCCACGAAAGCGCCGGAAAGGCGCCCGGATGCCCGCAGCTCGTGGACAGCCATTGCCATCTCGATTTCCCCGATTTCGCCGATGAGCTGCCCGAGGTGATCGCGCGCGCCGAAGCGGCCGGGGTGAAGCGGATGGTCACCATCTGCACCAAGCTGCGCAATCTGCCCGCCGTGCGGGCGATCGCCGAGGCGCATGATCCGGTGTTCTTCGCCGCCGCCACCCATCCGATGAGCGTCGCCGAAGAGCCGATGGCCACGGTGGAGGAGCTGGTGGAGATCGCCCGCCACCCCAAATGCGTCGGCATCGGGGAAACGGGGCTCGATTACCATTACACGCGCGAAAGCGCCGAGGCGCAGAAGGAGAGCCTGCGCATCCACATCGAAGCCGCGCGCCGCACCGGGCTGCCGCTCATCATCCACGCCCGCGACGCGGACGAGGATATCGCCGCCATTCTCGGGGAAGAGCACGAAAGCGCCCCCTTCGATTGCGTGATGCACTGCTTTTCCTCCGGCCCCGATCTCGCGCGCCGCGCGCTCGATCTCGGCTTCTACCTCTCCATGTCGGGGATCGCCGCCTTCCCCCGCTCCACGGATCTGCGCAAAATCTTCGCAGCCGCGCCCATTGAGCGCATTCTCGTGGAAACCGACGCCCCCTATCTCGCCCCTCCGCCGATGCGCGGCAGGCGCAACGAGCCGGCCTTCGTGGCCCATACCGCACGCGTCGGGGCCGAGCTTTTCGGGCTGAGCGAGGCGGAATTCGCCGCCCGCACCACCGAAAACTTCGACCGCCTGTTCAGGAAGGCGGCCGCATGGAGCCCCGATGGCCATGGCTGAGATGCGCGCCACGATCCTCGGCTGTGGCTCCTCGGGCGGCGTGCCGCGCCTTGGCGGGCGCTGGGGCGCCTGCGATCCCGCCAACCCGAAAAACCGGCGCCGGCGCTGCTCGATGCTGATCGAACGCATCGGCGAAGGCGGCACGACCCGCGTGCTGATCGATACCACCCCCGACATGCGCGCCCAGCTTCTCGATGCCGGCGTGGGCGAACTGGATGCGGTGGCCTACACCCATTCCCACGCCGATCACATGCACGGGATCGACGATCTGCGCATGATCGTGTTCAACACCGGCCGGCGCATGAATGTCTGGGCCGACGAGGCCACCTCGCACGATCTCATGCGCCGCTTCGGATATGCCTTCGAAACCCCGGAAGGCTCCAACTACCCGCCGATCTGCAATCTGCACCGGATAGGCGGCCCCTTCACCATCGAGGGCGCGGGCGGGCCCGTGAGCCTCACCCCGCTGCCCGTGCGGCACGGGGAAATCGGCGCGCTCGGCTTCAGGATCGGCGATCTCGCCTATCTGCCGGATGTTTCGGCGATCCCCGATGGCACATGGCCGCTCCTTGAGGGGCTCTCCGCCTGGGTGCTCGATGCGCTTCGCTACAAGCCCCACCCGAGCCATGTGCATCTGGAGCGCGCGCTCGAGTGGATCGCCCGCGCCGCGCCGGAGCGCGCCGTGCTCACCAATCTCCATATCGACATGGATCACGATACCCTGATGCGCGAAACGCCCGATCACGTGACCCCGGCGCATGACGGCATGGTGATCCCCTTCGGCGCCTGAAGCCGGTCCGCGATCCTGCCCGGCAGATGCGAAAGGCGCCCGCTGTGGAGGCGCCTCTTCCCGTCTTGACCCTACTGCACGCGCGTCCAGGTCTGGCCGCGGCAAATCATGCCGCCCAGCACACAGCCCGAAACCTTCAGCCTGTTGCCGTTGAGCTGCATCTTGGATTTGTAGGTCTTGTCGCGGTCCGGGGCCCAGATCTTGCCGCCGGAATAGTAGCCATCGCCCTTGGGCATCATGTCCCAGATCATGCGCTTGCCCACATTCTGCGAAGCGATCTCCTTGCCGCTGGCATCGAAGGCTTTCGCGATCGTGCCGCAGATCCTGTTGCCGCAGGCAGCGATCTTCACATGGGCGAAATTGCCTTCGTCTCCGGGCTGGGTCTTCCAGATCCCCTCCACCGGATCGGCGAGCGCGGGCGCGGCAAGGCCGAAGATGAAAGCGAAAATCAGGCCGAGTTTCCTCATCGTGCAGTCCTCCATTACTGTGCCGCCAGTCTGGCCTGCCGCCCCCCTTTCTGGCAAGCGTTACGTCGGGTCGGATCACCGCTTTGCATTTGCGTCCGCTTCGTGCAAGACAGCGCAGGAAAAGCACAGGAAAGGGCCCAGCGCATGATACTCTACCCCGCGATCGACCTCAAAGACGGCCAGTGCGTACGCCTTTTGCGCGGCGAGATGGACAAGGCGACCGTGTTCAGCGACAGCCCCGCCGATCAGGCCCGCGCCTTCGCCGATGCAGGCTGCGAATGGCTGCATCTCGTGGATCTCAACGGCGCCTTCGCCGGGCGGCCGGTGAATGGGGAGGCGGTGGAGGCGATTCTCGAAGCGGTCAGCCTGCCGGCCCAGCTTGGCGGCGGCATCCGCGACATGGCCACCATCGAAAGCTGGCTCGGGCGCGGCATCGCGCGGGTGATCCTCGGCACGGTGGCGGTGGAGGATCCCGATCTGGTGCGCGAAGCCGCGCGCGCCTTTCCGGGGCGCGTGGCGGTGGGGATCGATGCGCGCGGCGGGCGGGTGGCCACGCGCGGCTGGGCCGAGGAAACAGAGGTGGAGGCGATCGATCTCGCCCGCCGCTTCGAGGACGCGGGCGTGGCGGCGATCATCTATACCGACATCGAGCGCGACGGCGCCATGCAGGGGCCGAACGTGGCCGCCACCGCGGCGCTCGCGCGCGCGGTTTCGATCCCGGTGATCGCCTCGGGGGGCGTGAGTTCGCTCGAGGATCTCGAAGCGCTGCGCGATTGCGGCGCGCCGCTCAATGGCGCGATCTCCGGGCGCGCGCTTTATGACGGCGCCATCGATCTGGCCGAGGCGCTGGCGCTTCTGAAGGGGTGAGGGCGGGTGGCGCATGTCCGATCGGGATGGATCCGGCGGGATCAGACACATAAAAAGATCAACGAGGGTCAGGCCCGCGCGGCACGCAGCACCAGCCACAGCCACCAGATCACGGAGGCGGGCACGGTCGTCAGCACCAGCGCCACATTGGCCTCGAAGCCGCCGGTGAGCCGCCAGCCCGCCACCGCCAGAACCGCGCCGGTCAGGGGCGCGATCAGGAAAGTGAAGTGCCTGAGCGCCACGGGCGCGGGGGCGCCGAAATCCACCGGCCCGCGCGCCGTGCCATGGCCCGCGCCAAGGCGTTTCATGGCCCGGATGGTGATCCAGAGCAAGAGCGGCAGCGCAAGGCGCAGGGGCGAGGGCGCGGCGAGGCTCTGCAAGGCCCAGAGCGCCGCCAACGCAATGGGCGCAATCATGAGCACCCGGCGGGGCGGCGGCGAAAGCGGCGTCAGCCGATCGAGCAGCAGATGCGCGAGCGCCACCGCCACGCCGCCCCCTCCGAGATAAGCAATAAGGCGGGGCAGATCGGGCAGTGCCGCGCGCTCGAGCGGCCAGTATTGCGCCCAGAAGCCGATGAACAGCCCCAGAAGGGCCCAGGCCCCGATCCGCCGCCAGCGCGGCCAGTGCGGGGCCGCGCGCCCGAGCGCAAACACGCAAACCCCGCTGATGAGCGCGTGCCAGGCGAGAGGCGTCCAGGCCAGCTGGAAGGGGAATGCGAGATACATCGTGCCTTCCACCGCCCCCTCGGTCAGCCAGCCCATGATCGCCGCGCCGAGGAAGGCGGCGGGAAGGCCCCGGATGCCCGTCAGCGCCACGGCCGAAAGCGCCGCGGCGCAGCAAAGCGCATACATTGCCCAGATGAAGGCAAGCCCCGGCGGCGTCAGCGGATAGGGCGCGACGATCCAGAACATGTTTTCCGAGGCGAAGGCGGCGATCAGGCCGAGCACGAGCGAAGCCAGCAGGTAGCGCAATGAATTCATCGAAATCTCCCGAACAGAGGAGCATGGCGCGAAGCCTGAAAGGCCCGCCCGCTCCGCCCCTTCAATGCCTCGCACTATATCCGATGCGTTTAGCGGCGAAAGCGGGCATTGTATTGCGCCGCGGCCGGTATTATGCGTGGGGCATGTTGAAAACCCGCATCATCCCCTGCCTCGATGTGGCCGACGGCCGCGTGGTGAAGGGGGTCAATTTCGTCGATCTGGTGGATGCCGGCGATCCGGTGGAAAGCGCGCGCGCCTATGATGCCGCGGGCGCCGACGAGCTTTGCTTTCTCGATATCCACGCCACCCATGAAAACCGCTCCACAATGTATGATCTGGCGCGGCGCACCGCCGAGCAATGCTTCATGCCGCTCACCATCGGCGGGGGCGTGCGCACGCGCGATGACGTGCGCGCGCTCCTGCTTGCGGGTGCCGACAAGGTCTCCTTCAATTCCGCCGCCGTGGCCAACCCGGACGTGGTGGCCGAAGCGGCCAATCACTTCGGCAGCCAGTGCATCGTGGTGGCGATCGACGCGAAAACGGTCGCGCCGGGCAAGTGGGAGATCTTCACCCACGGCGGGCGCCGCCCCACCGGGATCGACGCGGTGGCATTCGCCCGCACGGTGGTGGCAAAGGGCGCGGGCGAGATCCTGCTCACCAGCATGGATCGCGACGGCACACGCGCGGGCTTCAACCTGCCGCTGACGCGCGCCATTTCCGATGCCGTCAGCGTGCCGGTGATCGCCTCGGGGGGCGTTGGCACGCTCGATCACCTGGTGGAAGGCGTGAAGGAAGGTGGCGCGAGCGCCGTGCTTGCCGCCTCGATCTTCCATTTCGGCGATTTCACCATCCGCGAGGCCAAGCAGCACATGGCCGCCGCCGGCATCCCGGTGCGGCTCGAAGCAGAGGAATGCGCAGATGAACCCGCTTGAACGCCTCGCCGCCACCATCGAGGCCCGCAAGACCGCCGATCCCGAAAGCTCCTGGACGGCGCGGCTTCTGGCCGAGGGGCCCGAGGCCTGCGCCGGGAAATTCGGCGAGGAGGCGGTTGAGGCGATCATGGCGGCGGTGAAGAACGATCGCGCGAACCTCACCCATGAGGCGGCCGATGTGCTCTATCACCTCCTGGTGATGCTGGCGGCGCGCGATGTGAGCCTCGGCGAGGTGCTTGCGGAGCTTGCGCGGCGCGAGGGCACCTCGGGGATCGCCGAGAAGGCGGCGCGGGGCAGGTGAACCGGCCGCCTGCCCCGGGACTGGCGGCAACGCAATTGCGGCAATGGTGCCACACCCGTCCGCCCCGCCCCTTCCGCCAGAGGCCCGCCTTGCCGCCCGATCAAGGCTCGGCTAAGGCTTTTGATCAGAGGACAGTGAACCGCCATGCGCATTCTCATCACCAATGACGACGGCATCAACGCCCCCGGCCTCAAGACCCTCGAAGCCATCGCCGCCGAGGTGGCAGGGCCGCATGGCGAGGTCTGGGTCGTGGCGCCGGCCTTCGAGCAATCGGGCGTGGCGCACAAGATCTCCTACACCCACCCGATGATGATCGCCAAAATGGGCGAGCGCCGCTATGCCGCCGAAGGCAGCCCGGCCGATTGCGTGCTCGCGGGGCTGCATGACGTGATGGAGGGCAATCCCCCCGATCTGGTGCTTTCCGGCGTCAACCGGGGCAACAACTCGGGCGAGAACGCGCTTTATTCCGGCACCCTCGGCGGCGCCATGGAAGCTGCGCTTCAGGGCCTGCCGGCGATCGCCCTTTCCCAGTATCTCGGCCCCGAGAACATCATGCTCGATGATTATTTCGAAGCCGCCGCCGTGCATGGCGCGGATGTGGTGCGCGCACTTCTGGAAGCGGGCTTCGAGGACAGAAGCCACCATTACCGCCTGTTCTACAACGTCAATTTCCCCCCCTGCGGGGCAGAGGCGGTAAAGGGGCGGCGGATCACCCCCCAGGGGTTCCGCCCCGATACGCGCTTCAGCGTCGAGCCCCACATGGCGCCTTCGGGGCGCCGCTTCCTGTGGATCAAGGGCGGCAATCAGCACCGGGCGAGCGCGCCGGGCACCGATGTGCACGCCAATCTCGAGGGCTACATCTCGATCACGCCGATGCGCGCCGATCTCACCGCCCATGACATGCTCGCCCCCCTGAAGGGCCATCTCGAATGACCGGCTGCGGCGCAGACGAAAGCCCCCTCTCCCCAGCGGAGCTGGCCGAGCGCAAGATGCAGTTCCTCTTCCATCTGCGCTCCAAGGGCGTGACCGACAGGCGCGTGCTCGAAGCGATGGAGAAGATCGATCGCGGCGCCTTCGTGCGCGGCATCTTCGCCGCCCGCGCCTATGAGGACATGCCCCTTCCCATCGCCTGCGGCCAGACCATCAGCCAGCCCTCGGTGGTGGCGCTGATGACCCAGGCGCTCGATGTGCACCCCCGCCACAAGGTGCTGGAGATCGGCACCGGCAGCGGCTATCAGGCGGCGATCCTGAGCCAGCTTGCCCGGCGCGTCTATACGATCGATCGCTTCCGCAAGCTCGTCATCGCCGCGCGCGCGCTGTTCGAAGAGCTTGATCTCACCAATATCACCGCGATCACCGCCGATGGCTCCCACGGCCTGCCCGAACAGGCCCCCTTCGATCGCATCATCCTCACCGCCGCCGCCGAGGACCCTCCCTCGCCGCTCCTGGCGCAATTGCGGGTGGGCGGGGTGATGGTGCTGCCGGTGGGCCAGTCCGACACGGTGCAGAACCTGATCCGCGTCACCCGCACGGAGGAAGGATTCGATTACGCCGAATTGCGCCAGGTGCGCTTCGTGCCCCTGCTCGAAGGGCTGGGCAATGAATGAAAACCCTGTATAATAACGCCCAATAATAAAGAGCCCGCATGATCGGCGCTCGCATATTGAGGTAATACGAGGATACGAGCATGTCCCCTTCCCGCCACACCCGCGGCTTTCTGCGTGCGGCTCTCCTGGGCTCCGCCCTCGCGGCCCTTTCCGCCTGCGAAACCTTCGATATCGATCTGCGCCCCGCCGGCATGGACACGACAGACGCCGTGCGCCGCGCCACCGCCCCGCGCCCCGCGCCCGATGCGCGCGGCGTGATCTCCTACCCCAATTACCAGGTCGTCGTCGCCCGGCCGGGCGATACGGTGGCGAATGTGGCCCGGCGCATCGGCCTCGATCCCGATGAGCTTGCCCGCTACAACGGCCTCTCGAAAGACGTGCCCCTGCGCGGCGGCGAGATCCTCGCGCTTCCGCGGCGCGTGAGCGAGCCCTCCCCGGCCACCGGCGCGCCCGCATCCGCCAGCGGCGAGCGGATCGATATCACCACCCTGGCTGACAACGCCATCAGCCAGGCGGGAAGCGGAGGCACGGCCCGCGCAGAGCCGGCCCGCCCGCGCGATGGCGCCGAACCGATCCGCCACAAGGTCGAACGCGGCGAAACCGCCTATTCCATCGCCCGGCTCTACAATGTCTCCGTGCGCGCGCTCGCCGAATGGAACGGCCTCGGCCCCGATCTCTCGGTGCGCGAGGGCCAGTATCTGCTGATCCCCGTGGCGCGCGACACCGAAACCGCCGCGAAGCGCAGGACAACCCCTCCCGGCGAGGGATCCCCCACGCCCCCGCCGCCAAGCGCGACAAAACCGCTGCCGCGCCGGGATGCGCGCCCCACGCCACCGGCCGCGAAGCCCCCCTCGCCCGATCTCGGCAGCGAGCGCACCGCCGCATCGCAAAGCGCGCGCCTCGCCTTCCCCGTGGAAGGCAAGATCATCCGTGCCTACTCGAAAGACAACGAAGGCATCGATATCGCCGCCCCGGCCGGCACGCCGGTGCGCGCTGCCGATGCGGGCACCGTGGCCGCCATCACCCGCGACACCGACAAGATCCCGATCCTCGTGATCCGCCATGCGGGCGGCCTCCTCACCGTCTATGCCAATATCGATGGCATCACGGTGAAGAAGGGCGATCGCGTGAAGCGCGGCCAGAAGATCGCGGTGGTGCGCAGGAGCAATCCCTCCTTCGTCCATTTCGAGGTCCGAAAGGGCATCGATGCCGTGGATCCCATGCCCTATCTGAACTGATCGGCATATCGTCGCTGGTCCTGCAAATATCCCCGCCGCAGGCATCCGGCCGCCGCCACGGGCGCAGAGGCCGGGCCGCTTCAAGTTCGCGCCATTACGCATTGAAACGAAAAGAAAAGGGGGAGCCCGAGGGCTCCCCTTGAGTTTCACGGATCAGGCTCATCCTTGCCGCCCGATATCTGCTCTTGCCTGCGGCCTGATCCGCGTCAGGAGCGAGCGCACCCGCCCCGGAACCCCGCCCGCGCCCCCAAGGGCACGGGCGAAAACTTGTCAACTGCACCCGCTGGTCGCTCCGCAGGTGTTGCACTTCATGCAGGTGCCGTTGCGCACCAGCGTGTAATTCCCGCAATCGCCGCAGGGATCACCCTCGTAGCCCTGCATCCTGGCCTTGGTGCGGGCGTCCAGTTCCGTGCTGCCCCGGGATGCCGCCACCGTCGGCTCGGCCACGGCCACGCCGCCCGATGCCTGCGCGGCTGCCTGCTGGTGGGCAACATCGCCGGCCGCCTTGTTCATCCCGCCCTGCAGCACCACCAGATCCTGGGGCACGCGCTTTCTGAGATAGCCCGTCGAGGTGATCTGGCGCAGCACCTCGAGCGAGCGAGAAGCCGCCTCGCCGCTCATCTCGCGGATGTTGGAGACCCCTTCCTCGGCGCCGCGGCCCAGATCATCGAAACGCGCGCCCTCGGGCTCGATATGGGCGAGATCGGTGCGGTCGAGATAGCTCACCGCCAGTTCGCGGAAGATGTAATCGAGGATCGAGGTGGCGTTCTTGATGCTGTCGTTGCCCTGCACCATGCCCGCGGGCTCGAACTTGGTGAAGGTGAAGGCATCGACGAATTCCTCGAGCGGCACGCCGTATTGCAGGCCGACCGAAACGGCGATGGCGAAATTGTTCATCATCGCCCGGAAGCCCGCGCCTTCCTTGTGCATGTCGATGAAGATCTCGCCGAGGCTGCCGTCCTCGTATTCGCCGGTGCGCAGGTAAACCTTGTGCCCGCCCACGATCGCCTTCTGCGTATAGCCCTTGCGCCGCGTGGGCAGCTTTTCGCGGTGGCTGCGCACCACTTCCTTCACCACTACCTTCTCGACGATCTTTTCCGCCAGCACCTGCGCCTTTTCCTGCGCGCTGCCGCTCTCGAGCGCCTCGGCCGCCTCGTCGTCATCCTCGATGAGCGCGGAGGCCAGGGGCTGGCTCAGCTTCGAGCCGTCGCGGTAAAGCGCATTGGCCTTCACCCCGAGCGACCAGCTGAGCTCATAGGCTTCGAGACAATCCTCGATGGTGGCGTGATTGGCCATGTTGATGGTTTTCGAGATCGCGCCCGAGATGAAGCTCTGCGCCGCCGCCATCATGCGGATGTGGCTTTCCACCGAAAGGTAGCGCCTGCCCTTGCGCCCGCAGGCATTGGCGCAATCGAACACGCTGTAATGCTCCTCCTTCAGATGCGGCGCGCCCTCGAGCGTCATGGTGCCGCAGACATGATCGTTCGCCGCCTCGATATCGGCGCGCGAGAAGCCGAGATGGCTCAGCATGTCGAAGGTCGGATCGTTGAGCTTCTCGGCCGGGATCCCCAGCACATCGGTGCAGAACGCCTCGCCCAGCGTCCATTGATTGAACACGAAGCGGATATCGAAGGCCGAGGGCAGCGCGGCTTCGATCTTCTCGATCTCGGCCGGGCCGAAACCGTGGCCCACGAGCGCCGTGTGGTTGATGCCCGGCGCGTTGCCGAGCGTGCCGTGGCCCACGGCGTAGGAGATGATCTCCTCGATCTCGGCCGGGCCGTAGCCGAGCTTTTCAAGCGCGGCCGGCACCGAGCGGTTGATGATCTTGAAATAGCCGCCGCCAGCGAGCTTCTTGAATTTCACCAGCGCGAAATCGGGCTCGATGCCGGTGGTGTCGCAATCCATCACGAGGCCGATGGTGCCGGTGGGGGCGATCACCGTGGTTTGGGCGTTGCGGTAGCCGTGCTTTTCGCCGAGCTTCAGCGCCTCCCGCCAGGCGCCCACGGCCAGATCCACCAGCCGGGGATCGGGGCAACTGGCGTGATCGAGCGGCACGGGCTTCACCGCAAGCCCTTCATAGCCTTCGGTTTTCCCCTCTGCCGCGCGGGCGTGATTGCGGATCACCCGCAGCATGTGGGGCGCATTGCGCTCATAGCCCGGGAAGGGGCCGAGCTCGCCGGCGATCTCGGCCGAGGTGGCATAGGCAACGCCCGTCATGATGGCCGTGAGCGCGCCGCACATGGCACGCCCCTCGGCGCTGTCATAGCCAAGCCCCATGTTCATCAGGAGTCCGCCGATATTGGCATAGCCAAGACCGAGCGTGCGGAAATCGTAGGAAAGCTGGGCGATTTCCTTCGAGGGAAACTGCGCCATCATCACCGCGATCTCGAGCGTCAGGGTCCACAGCCGTGTGGCGTGCATGTAATCCTCGGCCTGGAACGCGCCATCCTTGAGGAAGGTCAAGAGGTTCATGCTGGCGAGGTTGCAGGCGGTATCGTCGAGGAACATGTATTCCGAACACGGATTCGAGCCGCGGATCTCGCCATCCTCGGGGCAGGTGTGCCAGGCATTGACCGTATCGTGAAACTGGATGCCGGGATCGGCGCAGGCCCAGGCGGCATGGCCGATCTGCTGCCACAGATCGCGCGCCTTGATGGTTTTCGCCACCTTGCCGTCGGTGCGGTTGAGAAGCGCCCAGTCGCCATCCTCCTTCACCGCCTTCAGGAAGGCATCCGTCACCCGGATGGAATTGTTGGAATTCTGGCCCGAGACGGTGTTGTAGGCCTCGCTGTCCCAGTCGGTGTCATAGGTGGGGAACTCGATCGAAGTATAGCCCTGGCGCGCGTATTGCAGCACGCGGTTGATGTAGGTCTCGGGGATCATGGCGCTTTTCGCGCTGCGGATCGCCGCTTTCAGCGCCGGGTTGGCCTTCGGGTCGGTGGCGTCCTCTTCCTTGCCGTCCCATTTGGCGATGGCGGCGAAGATTTCGTTCAGCTTCTGCTCGTGCATCTTCGAGCCCGCCACCAGCGAGGCCACCTTCTGCTCTTCGCGCACCTTCCAGTTGATGAATTCCTCGATGTCGGGGTGATCGGCGTCAACGATCACCATCTTCGCCGCGCGCCGCGTGGTGCCGCCCGACTTGATGGCGCCGGCCGCGCGATCGCCGATCCTGAGGAACCCCATCAGCCCCGAGGATCTGCCGCCGCCCGAAAGCGGCTCGCCATCGGCGCGCAGGCTCGAGAAATTGGTGCCCGTGCCCGAGCCGTATTTGAACAGCCGCGCCTCGCGCACCCAGAGATCCATGATCCCGCCATCGCCCACCAGATCATCCTTGACCGACTGAATGAAGCAGGCATGCGGCTGGGGGTGCTCGTAGGCGGAAGCGGAGCGGGTGAGCTTTCCGCTCTCGTGATCCACGTAATAATGCCCCTGGCTCGGGCCATCGATACCATAGGCCCAATGGAGGCCGGTGTTGAACCACTGCGGGCTGTTGGGCGCGCCCATCTGGGTGGCCAGCATGTAGCGCATTTCGTCCATGTAGGCGCGGGCATCGGCCTCGCTGCTGAAATAGCCGCCCTTCCAGCCCCAGTATGTCCAGGCGCCGGCGAGGCGGTCAAACACCTGGCGGGCGCTGGTTTCGCCGCCGTAGCGCTGATCCTCGGGGAGTTCGGCCAGCGCCTTTTCATCGGCCACCGAGCGCCACAGGAATTTCGGAACACCCTTTTCCCGCACGCGCCTGAGGCGCGCCGGCACGCCCGCCTTGCGGAAATATTTCTGCGCGATCACGTCAGACGCCACCTGCGACCACCCGGCCGGCACCTCGCATTCATCCAGCCTGAACACCACCGTGCCATCGGGATTGCGAATCTCCGAGCTGGTGATCTTGAACTCGACAGCCCCGTAGGCGCCTGTTTCTTCGGTGGTGAATCTGCGTTCTATCTTCATCTCTGCCTCTGTCCCGTCTTTCCCGGTGCCCGGTCTCTTTCAGCCGTTTGCACCCAACCATTACGCACCAACCACCCCGGAAGAGGCAAAGAACACCCATCGGCAAATCCAGCCCTTTGCCGAAATTGCCCGCTTGCGATGCGGGAATGATGTACAGCTTCTTTTCGTTCCTCCCCGAAGGCGAGGCCACTAAATCTTGTGGCCCCTCGGTCGGCCTGCACAAATTGGCGTATGGAGAGGCCGGCCGTCAACGAAAAAATTTGAGCCCGGCCGCTGTTTTTTCGCTTGACGTGACGAAGGAGCGGGCAGCCGCGCTTCGGGCGCGAGCATGGCTGACGGCAAGAAAACCCAGCATCTGGCGGACTTATGGCGAAAGGCTGAAGAAAAGCTGCAGGCCCGGCGGCGCGGGCGCGTGATTCGGGCCCGCCGGTGCCGGGATTGTCCCGGCGCGCATTACTGCATCCGCGCCCCGGAACCGGGTTGCATGGATGCAACATGCGCCGGAACAGGCCTGCGTCGCAGGAAGGGGATGGTCGGGACGGCAGGATTTGAACCTGCGACCTACGGTACCCAAAACCGTCGCGCTACCAGGCTGCGCTACGCCCCGATCCGCGCCTTCCTAACGCCTGCGCGGCGCAAAGAAAAGCCCAAGATGCAGGCGGCGGCGGGAGGGATCAGGGCCGGCAGGGCCAGAGCGCGGGCCGGCCGCGAAAGGCGGGGTGGCGCACCTGCGTGCCGGGGGTGATGCCGAGCTCGGCCACGCGCCCGGCATTGATCTCGAGCACCGCCAGCACATCCTCGCCGCCCGGAATCGGTGTTTCGTCATGCGGGCGGGCGTTTTCATGGATCGCGCGCACGCGCCCGAGCCTGTCGATGAAGAGCATGTCGAGGGGGATGAGCGTGTTCTTCATCCAGAAGCTGACGCGCCGCGGGCTCGGGTAAACGAAGAGCATCCCCGCATCGGGGGCCATTTCGCGGCGAAACATCAGCCCCCGCGCCCATTCCTCGGGCTCGTCGGCGATTTCCACCCGGAAATGCGCCTCGCCCCAGGGCCCGCGCAGATCGATCCGGTCCGGCGCGCATTCGCCGCCCGCCGCCCGTCCGGCGAAAACACCGGCCAGCATCACCGCCGCAAGAGCGGCGCGCGCAAGGCGCCGCCAGGGCTTCACTGCTGTTTCTTTTCCTCGATGGCCGCATCCCATGCGGCAACATAGCAGGCCATGCGCCCACGCTCCACCTCGACGGAGCGCAGGCCCACCGCCTCGCCCGGCTGCAGATCCGCCAGCCCCGAACGGCGCAGAACCTTGATGTGCAGGAACACATCCTCCGGGCGGCCGAACACATTGGCGAAGCCGAATCCCTTCGCCTTGTCGAACCACTTGACCCGCGCCGGCTCGAGCGGGGCGGACATGTCCACCTCAACGCCGGGGATGATGAAATCATCCTCCTGCGGATGCTCGTCATCGGCGGGCGGTTCGATCTTCAGCACCTCCGTGGCCTGCAGGCCGCGTTCGGTTTCCTGCACATAAACTGTGATGCGAGCGCGATCCGCCACCGAACTCTGCCCGAAATTGCGCAGCACATTGGCGTGCAGAAGAATATCGGGCCCTCCCTCATCCGAGATGATGAAGCCAAAGCCCTTCGCCGGATCGAACCATTTCACACAGCCCTGTACCGGTTCTTTTTCGTTGTTCTGTTCCGTCATCCCCAAGCGCACCCAATACGTGTCATGTTTTCATCCCCACTGCGGTTTTTGTGACACATTGCCGCCGGTTGCAAGCGCAAAAACTACAAATATTACGGCCTTGTCATTCGCGTGACGTGAATTTTTCGTTGCCTCAGGGGCTCAGTCGCTCCACCTGCCATGCCATATCCGGCGCCTCCCTGAACCATCTGAAGCGATCGTGCAGACGAAAAGCCCCGTCTGCCCAGAATTCGATCTCCAGCGGCCTGATCCTGTAGCCGCCCCAGAATGGCGGGCGCGGCGGATTCAATCCCTTTTCTGCGGCGATGCGGGTGACCCTGGCCATCAGCTCCGCGCGCGATTTCAATGGTCGCGACTGCCTGGAAGCCCAGGCGCCATACCGGCTTTTCAGGGATCGCGATGCAAAATAGGCATCTGCCCCGGGGCCATCCTCCCTTTCAACGAGCCCCCGCACCCGGATCTGCCGGCGCAATGATTTCCAGTGTATCACAAAAGCGGCCCTGCCGCTCGCTTCAAGCTCTTCGGCCTTCACGCTTTCGTAATTCGTATAGAAAACGAAGCCGTCGTCCTCGATTTCCTTCAGCAGGACCATGCGCACATTGGGCATGCCGTCGCGGTCCACGGTTGCCAGCGCCATCGCGTTCGGATCGTTTGGCTCGCTTGATTCGGCCTCGCTCATCCAGCGCCGGACGATCTCGAAGGGGTCCTCCCCGGCGAATATTCCGCTTCTTTCGCTCATCTCTCATCCGATCCCTGATGCAGCCGGCGGCACCATCCCTGCCGTTGCCCTATTGCGGCCGGCTCTCGCCTGCAAGCTATCCTTATGGTTGCTGTCCATTCTGGCAAGTCTGCGGTTCGTGCCGCGGCTGCCTTGATGCGGTGGCGGCTTTCGCATAAACCCGGAACCTGCAACAGGTTGAAACGACGTCCATCTGACAAGGAGCGGGGCCAGTGAAACTTCTCGAGGGCAAGCGTGGCCTGATCATGGGGCTTGCAAATGACAAATCCATCGCCTGGGGCATCGCGCGTGCCTGCGCGGCAGAGGGCGCGGAGCTTGCGATCTCCTATCAGGGCGAACTCTTCCGCAAGCGCGCCGTGCCGCTCGCAGAGAAGCTCGGCTGCGATCTCATGATCGATTGCGATGTTTCCGATCCCGCCTCGCTCGATGCCGCCTTCCTCGAGATCGGTAACAAATGGGGGCATCTCGATTTCGTGGTGCATGCCATCGGCTTCTCCGACAAGGAGGAGCTGCGCGGGCGCTATGTGGATACCTCGCCCGAGAATTTCCGCATGACGATGGATATTTCCGTCTATTCCTTCACCGCCGTTGCCCAGCGCGCCGAGAAGCTGATGCCCGAATCCGGCGGCGCGATGCTGACGCTCACCTATTACGGCGCCGAAAAGGTGATGCCGCATTACAACGTGATGGGCGTGGCCAAGGCGGCGCTGGAAGCGAGCGTGAAATATCTCGCCGAGGATCTCGGCAAGAACAACATCCGCGTGAACGCCATCTCCGCCGGCCCGATCAAGACGCTCGCCGCCTCCGGCATCGGCGATTTCCGCTATATCCTGAAGTGGAATCAGCTGAATTCGCCGCTGCGCAGGAACGTGACGCAGGACGAGGTGGGCAACACGGCGATGTTCCTGCTTTCGGATCTCGCGGCCGGGATCACCGGCGAGAACATCCATGTAGACGCGGGCTATCACGTGGTGGGGATGAAGGCGGTGGACGCGCCTGATATAGATGTGGTTACGGGCCGCAAACCCGGAGCCAGACCCGGAGCCGAAAAATGACGACCCGCCTCCCCCACGAAAAGGGCTTTCACATCAGCTGGGATCAGATCCACCGTGATGCCCGCGCGCTGGCCTGGCGGCTCGATGGCCAGGGGCCTGTGGATGGCGCCTGGAAGGCGGTGGTGGCGATCACCCGCGGCGGCATGGCCCCGGCGATGATCATCGCGCGCGAGCTTGATATCCGGGTCGTGGACACGATCAGCATCAAATCCTACGATCACCAGAAGCAATCGGAGGCGAAGATCCTGAAGGCCCCGGATGCGGCGGTGATGGGCGATGGCTCGGGGGTGCTGATCATCGACGATCTGGTGGACAGCGGCAAGACCCTCGAAGTGGTGCGCAAGCTCTACCCGAAAGCCCATTTCGCCACCGTCTATGCCAAGCCCAAGGGCAAGCCGATGGTGGACAGCTACATCACCGAAGTCAGCCAGGATACCTGGATCTTCTTCCCCTGGGACATGGCCCTGCAATATGTGGAGCCCTACCGGGGCACCGATTGAGGCGCCGGATGGCGGCGCAGGGCCCGGTCAACCCCAATATCGCGGCCACCATCGCGCCGCCGGTGATGGAGGCGCGCCGCTGGCTCGAAGGCGTGATCTTCCCGCCCGATCGCCCGCTGATCAACGTCAGCCAGGCCGCGCCGGTATCCCCGCCTCCCGCCCCCCTGCGCGAAGCCATCGCAAAGGCCGCGCTCGATGATGATGCCGCCCATCTCTACGGCCCCGTCCTCGGCCTGCCGGAGCTGCGCGAGGAGGTGGCGAAGCGGTGGTCCGAAAGCTACGGCGCCCCCATCCGCCCCGGGCATGTGGCCATCACTTCGGGCTGCAACCAGGCCTTCGCGGCGGCGGTCGAGGCCCTGGCCGCGCCGGGGGATGAGGTGATCCTGCCAACCCCCTGGTATTTCAATCACAAGATGTGGCTCGACATGCAGGGCATCCGCACCGTGCCGCTGGCGACCGGAGCCGGCCTCCTGCCCGATCCCGAAGCCGCCGCGCAGCTGATCACGCCGCGCAGCCGGGCCATCGTGCTCGTCACCCCCAACAATCCGGGCGGCGCGGAATATCCGCCGGCCCTGATGGAAGCCTTCTTCGATCTGGCCCGCGCGCGGGGGATCGCGCTCATCCTCGATGAAACCTACCGCGATTTCCATTCCTCCGAACAGCCGCCGCACCCCCTCTTCGCGCGGGCTGGCTGGGAGGAAACCCTGATCCAGCTCTATTCCTTCTCCAAGGCCTACCGGCTGACGGGCCATCGCGTGGGCGCGCTCATCGCCGGGCCGGCGCGGCTCGCAGAGGTGGAGAAATTCCTCGATACCGTCACCATCTGCCCCAATCAGCTCGCCCAGCGCGCGGCCCTCTTCGGCATGCGCAATCTCGGCGAATGGCTGGCGGGCGAGCGGCGCGAGATCCTCGCCCGGCGCAAGGCCATGGCAGAGGCGATCGCGGGGCTCGGGGGCTGGAAGCTTCTCGGGGCGGGCGCCTATTTCGCCTATGCGGAGCACCCTTTCGCCCTGCCATCCGACAAGCTCGCGCCGGTCATTCTGCGCGAGGCGGGGGTGCTCTTGCTGCCCGGCACGATGTTTCGCCCCGAGGGCGATCCGGCGGGTGCGCGCGAGGTCCGGATCGCCTTCGCCAATATCGACGGCACAGGTATCGCCGCCCTCGCTTCCCGCCTCGCCGCCCTGCCCTTGCCCCGCGCCTGATAAGCGCCTAAGAAACCCTGAACATTCAACAACCCCGCAAGGCGAGGCGCCGCATGGCACAAGAGAGCATGACGAAGAAGATATCGAGCGCACTGGTCTGGATCATACTGGTCCTTGTCCTGCTGGGGCTCGGCGGTTACGGGGTCACCAATTTCGGCAGTTCCGTGCGCGCGATCGGCAGCGTCGGGGATACGGAGATCGACATCCGCGATTACCAGCGCGCGCTCTCCCAGGAGCTGCGCGCGCTCGAGGCGGAAGCGAAGGAGCGCGTCAGCCTCACCGATGCCATCGCCCGCGCCCGGATCGATCAGCGCGTGCAGCAGCGCCTCCTGATCGGCGCGGC
>WFVA01000102.1 GCA_015491895.1 Albidovulum sp.
CGGCGAGATCGGCGAGCGCGCGCATCTGGCGGGCGGAAAGCGTGCCATAGGGGATCGCCACGCGCAGCATGTAGGCGTGCAGTTGCAGATAGAGCCCGTTCATCAGGCGCAGGGGCCTGAATTCCTCCTCCGTCAGCGCGCCGGAGAGGCGTTGGGCCACCTGCGAGCGGAACTGCGCGGAGCGGTGGGCGAGGAAGGCGTGATCGAAATTGTCAGGCTGATACATGGCGGGGCTCCTGCTGGCGGGTGGGCTTGCGTGTGCCGGCCTTGCGGGCGCGGGGCAGGGTGAAGGGGCCGCGCGCGCGGATCATGTCGCGGGTGGCGAGCGGGCGCAGGGTGGCGGGATCGACGGGGGCGAGGAACGGCGCGACGATCCCGCCCTGCTCGGCTTCGGCCTCGGCCGCCGCAAGGGCGGCTCTTGCCCGCGCTTCATCCTCAAGCAGCCTTGCGGCGGCGATGTCACGCGACCAGGAGCCGTCACGGGAACAATAGACGACCGCGCCGGTGAGAAGATCGTTCGCCGTGAGGATCGAGGGGCGGAAGGCGCGGGACATCGGGATGGTCCTCTCTGGGTCCGGGGTTGTCATTCGCTCTCTATGACAATAGGAAATTATCCTCATTGTTTGCTAGTATTTGTGAAAAATAAGGATAAGTTACCTTTTAGTTGCAGTTATGCGGGAAGATATCATGATTTCGGGAGGAAATCGGAATGGCCGGCCAGCTTGATGCGATCGACAGGAAGATCCTTGCGGTGATGCAGGAGGATGCAGGCCTGCCGCTCGAGGAGATCGCGCGCCGGGTGGGGGCCTCGAGGACCCCGGTCTGGAACCGGATCCGGCGGATGAAGGAGGCCGGCGTGATCCGGCGCGAAAGCGTGATCCTGGACGCGGAGAAGCTGGGGCTCGAGGCCTGTTTCTTCGTGCTGATCCGCACCTCGGAGCATGAGGCGGAGTGGCAGGAGAAATTCCTGCGCGCGGTGCTGGCGCGCCCGGAGGTGGTGGAGGCGCACCGGCTGGCGGGGGATATCGATTACATCCTGAAGGTGCGGGTGAAGAACGCCCGCGCCTATGACGATTTCTACCAGGCGCTGATCGCGGATGTGAAGGTGTTCAACGTGACGGCGCTTCTTTCGATGCAGGAGATCAGGGAGGCGGGCGCCCTGCCGGTGGCGGGGTAGGGCGCCTCCGGCGGGAGTATTTGGGCCAAGATGAAGATCAGGGGCTGACGCGCAGGGCCTCGAGCCCGTGGAAATGGTAGAGATTGGCGTATTTCGGCTTGCCGGCGAGGCGCAGGCCGGGGAAGCGGGCGAAGAGCGCGGGAAGGGCGATCTTCATCTCGAGGCGGGCAAGGGGCGCGCCGACGCAGAAATGGGCGCCCGCGCCGAAGCTCGCGTTGGTGGCGACGGGGCGCGCGGGATCGAAGATTTCGGGATCGGGCCAGAGGGCCGGATCGCGGTTGGCGGAGGCGAGCAGGCAGGCCACCTGATCGCCGCGGCTGAAACGGTGGCCGAACATTTCCACATCTTCCCTGGCGATGCGGTTGAACATGTGCAGGGGCGGATCGAAGCGCAGGGTTTCTTCGATGGTGGCATCGATGGCATCGGGGGCGAGGGCGGCAGGCGGGGTTTCGTGCTCGAGCAGGCATTTCACGGCGTTGCCGAGGGCGTGGACGGTGGCTTCGTGGCCGGCGTTCAGCAGCAGGATGCAGGTGGAGATGAGCTCGTCCGTGCTGAGCCTTTCGCCGTCCTCCTCGGCCGCGATCAGATGGGTGATGAGGTCATCGGCCGGGCTGCGGCGGCGCTTTTCCACATAGGCGCGCATGAAATCGGCGAATTCGCGCGCGGCGCTGACGGCGGCATCTTCCTCGGCCCTTGTGCGGCGCGCCTGATACATGGCGACCATGGCGTTGGACCAGGCGAGAAGCTCGGGCGCCATTTCCTCGGGCACGCCGAGGAGGCGGGCGATCACGCGCACCGGAATCGGCTGGCAGTAGCCGGTGATGAGATCGGTTTCGCCTGCGGGCAGGGCGGCGAGCAGCTCTTCGGCGATGGCGGCGATTTCGGGGGCCAGTTCGCCGATGCGCCGCGAGGTGAAGGCGCGCAGCACCAGGGCGCGCAGGCGGGGGTGGCGCGGGGCATCGAGCTCGAGCATCGAATGGGCTTCTATATCGTAGAA
>WFVA01000103.1 GCA_015491895.1 Albidovulum sp.
GCCGGGGATCGGCCACCTGCCCTTTCCCGCCCCCCTGCCCCGGCTTTCGCGCACGCCCGGCAAGCTCCGCCACACGGGGCCGGAACTGGGCGAGGCAAACCGCGAGATCTATGGCCGGTTGCTGGGGCTTTCGGAGAGCGAAATCGAGGAACTGGCCCGCAAGGGGGTGATCTGAGGGCGAAGGGGCGAAGGTTTGGGGGCACTATCCGCCCTGATCGCCCGTCGCGTCGCCGAAGCGCTCCCTGATGCGCGCGAAGATCTGATCGCGGGTCTGGCGGTAGGCTTCGAGCTTCTGTTCGCGGGTTTCGCCAAGACCGGTGGGATCGAGCACCGGCCAGTATTCCACCTCGAGGCTGTGGACCCGTGTAAGCTCCAGCGCCCGGCGCTGGCTGGCGGGCGAAAGCGCCACGATCAGATCGAAACCCGAGAGATCATCGCCCCATTGTTCCATCTCGTCGAATGAGCGCACCCGGTGGCGGGAAAGCTCCACGCCGATTTCCTCGCAGACCGCAATGGCGAAGCCGTCGATCTCGAGATCGTTGCGCACGCCGGCCGATTGCACGTAAATTTCCCGCCCGTAGAGCTTCTTCATGATGCCCTCGGCCATGGGGGAGCGCACCGCGTTGTGATCGCAGCAGAACAGCACGGAGGTGGGGCGCGCGCCGCTCATCCGCCGTTGCCGAAATGGAGCACGCAGATCAGCGTGAACAGGCGGCGCGCGGTATCCTCGTCCACCTCGGCCTTGCCCTCGAGGCGCTCCATCAGCACGCGCGAGCCTTCGTTATGGATGCCGCGCCGGGCCATGTCGATGGTTTCGATCTGGCTCGGGGGGAGCTTCTTCACCGCGTCGAAATAGCTTTCGCAGATCTGGAAGTAATCCTTCACCACCTGGCGGAAGGGGCCGAGGGCGAGGTGAAACTCCCCCGCCAGCGCCCCCGATTCGGTGCGGATATCGAACACGAGGCGGCGATCGCGGATGGCAAGCGTGAGGTGATAGGGGCCCTCGGGCGGCTGGCGGCCGGCACGGGGCGGCAGGGTGAAGCTGTTGTCTTCCAGCAGATCGAAGATCGCCACCTTGCGCTCCTGCTCGATCTCGGGGGTGGGGGGCGGCAGGGCGCTGTCGTCGATCTCGATTGCGGCGATGCGGTTCTTCGCTGTGCTCATAGCGGATCAGGGGCGGTTGAGCTTGTCGAGCCGGGCGCGCACGGAGAGGCCGTGTGCTTCGAGGCTTTCGGAAATGGCGAGGCGCTCGGCGGCGGGGCCGATGGCGGCGATGGCCTCCGGGCTCATGCGCGAGAGCGTGGTGCGCTTCATGAAATCGAGCACCGAGAGGCCGGAGGAGAAGCGGGCCGAGCGAGCCGTGGGCAGCACGTGATTGGGCCCGCCGACGTAATCGCCGATGGCCTCGGGCGTCCAGGCGCCGAGGAAGATGGCGCCGGCGTGGTGGATCCTTTCGGCGAGCGCATCCGCCTCGGCGGTGCAGATCTCGAGGTGCTCGGGCGCGATGCGATCTGCAAGCCGGGCGGCTTCATCGAGATCGCGCACCACGATCACCGCGCCGAAATCGCGCCAGCTGGCCGCGGCGATCTCGCGCCGCTCGAGGGTTTCGAGGCGGCGCTCCACGGCCTCGGCCACGGCGCGGCCGAAATCGGCATCCGGCGTGATCAGGATCGATTGCGCGCTTTCGTCATGCTCCGCCTGGCTGAGGAGATCGAGCGCGATCCATTCGGGATCGTTATCGCCATCGGCGATCACCAGGATCTCGCTCGGGCCGGCGATCATGTCGATCCCGACCTTCCCGAACACCCGGCGCTTGGCGGCCGCCACATAGGCATTGCCGGGGCCGGTGATCTTGTCCACCGGGCGGATGGTTTCAGTGCCGTAAGCCAGCGCGGCGATGGCCTGGGCGCCGCCGACACGGTAGATCTCGTCCACCCCGGCGAGGCGGGCGGCGTAGAGCACGAGAGGATTGGTTTCGCCGCCCGGTGTGGGCACGCAGATCGCGAGGCGCGAAACACCGGCAACGCGGGCGGGGATGGCGTTCATCAGCACGCTCGAAGGGTAGGACGCAAGCCCCCCCGGCACGTAGAGCCCCGCCGCCTCCACAGGCCCCCAGCGCCAGCCGAGCGTGGCGCCAGCCTCATCCTGCCAGATCTGATCCTGCGGCAGCTGGCGGGCGTGATAGGCCTCTATCCGGCGCGCGGCGAGCGCCAGCGCCTCCCTTTCGGGCTCGGAAACGCGCGCGCATTCAGCCTCGATCTCCTCGGGCGCGAAGGCGAGGGTTTCGGGGGTGAGGGCGAGGCGATCGAATTTCGCCGTGAGCTCGATCAGCGCCTGATCGCCGCGAGCGCGCACATCATCGATGATCGCGGCCACGGCCTCGTCCACATCGGGCGCATCCTCGCGCTTGGTGGTGAGGAAGGCGGCGAAGGCGGCTTCGAAACCGGGATCTTCGGTGCTGAGGAAAAGCGGCATCGGCGGCTACTCCGGGTGCTGGGGCGCCTTGCGGGAAGGGGCGATGTAGGGGCGGGTCACATCCTTCAGCATGACGTTGATGGCCTCCACGTCAAGGCGGATCGCGCCATCGCCGGCGAGGGTGAGGATGAGGCTGCCGGCGCCGTCTTCGGCCGGCGCGAAGGTGATGTCGAGAAGGGAGAGCACGAGATCGGGATCACCCGGCCGCACCCCCTGCGAGGCGACCTTCATCACGTCATCGGCGATGAAAAGCGTCTGCACCCGCTCGAAGGGGCGGTTCTGGCGGCGCGCGGCCTCGAAATCCTCCCAGCGGAAGCGATTGAGCAGCAGCGCGAAGCGGCGTTCGCGCGGCAGATATTTCATTTCGCTCGCCGGGAACACCGCATCCTGAAGAAGCGCCGCGATCACGGCGAGATCGTCCGTATCCGCCGCCATCAGCGCGAGCGGCTGCTCGGCGCCTTCGGCGAAGGTGGCATCGCGCAACTGCTGTTTCGTCTGCTCGCTCATTCCTTCACCCGCTCTATCCGGGCGCCGACGCCCCGGAGCTTCTCTTCCACGTGTTCATAGCCCCGGTCAAGGTGATAGACGCGGGAAACGATGGTTTCCCCCTCCGCCGCGAGCCCCGCAAGGATCAGCGAGACGGAGGCGCGCAGATCGGTGGCCATCACCGGCGCGCCCTTCAGCCGCTCCACCCCGCGCACGCGCGCGGTGCCGCCGTGCACCTCGATTTCGGCCCCCATGCGCATCAGCTCGGGCGCGTGCATGAAGCGGTTTTCGAAGATGGTTTCCTCGAGCGTGCTTTCGCCCTCCGCCGTGCACAGAAGCGCCATCATCTGCGCCTGAAGATCGGTGGGGAAACCGGGGAATACCTCGGTGCGCACATCGACCGCGCGGATGCGCCCGTTGCGCCGCGCGACCTTGAGCCCGCCCTGCGTTTCCTCCACGCTTACCCCCGCTTCCTCAAGCTTTTCGATGAAGGCGGGCAGGAGATCGGCCCGCCCGCCGGTAAGCTCCACCTCGCCGCCAGCGATGGCGGGGGCGATCATGTAGGTGCCAAGCTCGATCCTGTCGGCGATCACCGGATGGGTGGCACCGTGCAGGCGATGGACCCCCTCGATGGTGATCGTGGAGGTGCCCGCGCCCTCGATCTTCGCCCCCATGGCGGAGAGGCAGGCGGCGAGATCGCAGATCTCGGGCTCGCGGGCGGCGTTTTCGATCACCGTGGTGCCGCGCGCGAGCGTCGCCGCCATCAGGATGTTCTCGGTCGCCCCCACCGATGCGAAGGGCAGCGCGATCTTCGCGCCTTTCAGCCCGCCCGGCGCGGTGGCGTGCAGGTAGCCCTCCCTGAGCTCGATCTCGGCGCCCATCTTCTCGAGCCCGAAGATGTGAATATCCATCGGCCGCGCGCCGATGGCACACCCCCCCGGCAGCGAAACCACCGCCCGCCCGTGGCGCGCCAGCAGCGGCCCGAGCACCAGATTGGAGGCGCGCATCTTGCGCACGATATCGTATTGCGCCACGTGGTTTTCAGCATTGTGGCTGGCCATCGCTACCACCCGGCCATCGGCCAGCGTGCTCACCTCTGCGCCCAGTGATTGCAGAAGCTCGCTCATGGTGGCGATATCCGAGAGGCGCGGCACGTTGGTGAGCGTCAGCGGCTCCTCGCTCAGAAGCGTGGCCGGCATAAGCGCGAGGCAGGCGTTCTTGGCCCCGGCGATCGGGATCTGCCCCGACAAGGGCCCGTTGCCGGTTACGATGATCTTGTCCATGTTTTCTGCCCCGCCTTGCTCGTTACTGCCCTTTTTGGCCCGATTCGGACACGCCTGTCTTCCCAGCCCCGCCCTTGCGGGCGCGCATCTGCGCCTTGCGCCGGGCCATGTTGGCCTTCAGCGCCGCCTTCAGCCTTTCTTCCCGGCTTTCAGCCGTTCTTCCGCCCGGTTTCGATTTGCCGCTTCGCGTCATGCGCCCTCTCTAGCGCACGGGGGAAAAAGGGTCCAGATTGCGCTTGCGTCAGGGGAAATTTCCGCGTAATCAGCCGGCCACGAGCAAAGGGCTGCTGTAGCTCAGAGGTAGAGCACTCCCTTGGTAAGGGAGAGGTCGAGAGTTCAATTCTCTCCAGCAGCACCATTTCCCCCGTTTTCAGCCGAACAGCCTGGGGCGCCGATGCTCTCACGCCCTTGGCCGCAGAACGCCGTTTTCCGTGACGACCGCATCAAGCGGCTGATCGGTGGGCTCTGCGGGAAGGCGCTCCATCTCCTGCGCGGCGAAGGCAAACCCAACCGCAAGCACATCCCCCCGCGCGCGCAGCATCTCCAGCGTGCGATCATAGAAGCCGCCGCCATAGCCGAGCCGGTGGCCCGCCGCATCGAAGGCAAGCAGCGGCACGATCAGCACCTCGGGCACGAGCACCCTCCCTTCTGCCGGCACAAGGGCACCGAAGGCCCCCTTCACAAGCGGCCCGCCCGCCACCCATTCGCGAAAGGACAGCGGCCTGCCCGCCCCCTCCACCACCGGCAGGCAGAGGGGCCCGTATGCGGCCATCGCCTCCATCACCGGCAGAGGAGAAATCTCGCTGCGGATAGGCATGTAGCCCGAGAGCACGCGGCCCCGGAGAGACTTCAGGAAATCGAGGAGCGCGGCCTGGGCGCGGCGCTCGCGCACGGCTCCCTGCGCCCCGGCGCGCCGCCGCTCGGCCTCGGCACGCGCCTCGGCCTTCGCGCGGGCTGCCTCCCCCCCGCCGCTCACAGCAGCACGAGCGAGGCGAGCCCCAGAAAGACGAAGAAGCCCACCACATCGGTTACCGTCGTCACGAAAGTGCCGGAGGCCAGCGCCGGATCCACGCCCATCTTCTCGAGCGCGACCGGCACGAGAACGCCGGCAAGCCCCGCCACGACGAGATTGACGACCATCGCCAGCGCGATCACCAGCCCGATCTCCGGCATGCCGAACCACAGCCACCCGACAACCCCCATCACCACCGCAAAGACAAGCCCGTTGATGAGCCCCACCAGCACCTCGCGCCGGATCACCCGCCACACATTGGCACTGGTGAGATCGCGGGTTGCGATCGCGCGCACCGCCACCGTGAGCGCCTGGGTGCCGGCATTGCCGCCCATCGAGGCCACGATAGGCATCAGCACGGCAAGCGCCACCACCCGCGAAAGCGCATCCTCGAACAGGGCGATCACCAGCGAGGCGAGGATTGCGGTGATGAGATTGACCATCAACCAGGGGATGCGCTGGCGCGAAACGTCGATCGCCGTATCGGAAAGGCTTTCCTCCTCGGAAACGCCCGCGAGGCGGAGCATGTCCTCCTCGGTTTCCTCGTCGAGCACCTCCATCGCGTCATCGATGGTGATCACGCCGACAAGCCGGCCGTCCTTGTCCACCACCGGGGCGGAGATCAGGTGATACTGGTTGAAGGCATAGGCCACATCCTCCTCGGGCTGATCGACGGGGATGGTGCGGAAGCTCTCCTCCGTGATCGCTTTGAGGGGGGTATCGCGCTTGCTGGCCAGAAGCTTGCCGAGCGTCACGTAGCCAGTGGGGCGCATCTTCGGATCGACGAGGATCACATGGTAGAACTGCTCGGGCAGGTCATCGGCGGCGCGCAGGAAATCGATCGTCTGGCCCACCGTCCAGTGCTCGGGCGCCACCACCACCTCGCGCTGCATGAGGCGGCCGGCGGAATCCTCGGGATAGGAAAGCGCCTGCTCCACCGCCACCCGCTCGGCATCGGGCAGAGCGGAGAGCACCTCCTCCTGCTCGGGCTCGTCGAGATCCTCGACAATGTCTACCACGTCATCGGTTTCGAGATCGCGCACCGCCTCGGCGAGCGCCTCGGGATCGAGATCGCGGATCACCTCCTCGCGCAGGGCTTCATCGAGCTCGGCGAGCACTTCGCCCTCAAGCTCCCCCCCGTGCCACAGCCGCAGAAGCCCGCGCCGCTCAGCGGGGCCTATCTGCTCCAGAAGGTCGGCGATATCGGCCGGGTGCAGGGGCTCGAGCAGCGCCTCCAGAAGATCGCCGTCCTGCGCCTCCACGGCCGCGCGAATCTCCTCCACGAGCTTCTCGTCAAGCTCGTAGGCGTCATCGCCCAGATCCTGCCGTGCCTGGATCTCAACACTCATCGCGCGCCCCCGACCATTCCCGCGGGATTACAGAAACAGCTTTCGACTGAGCAGGTGCAATCCGCGATTTACGGGCATATTGCAAGCTCTTATTCTCGTGCAGGCAGCATATCCGCCACAATCGGAGCCATCATGCCAGAGCAGGATCTTCTGATCGGCCAGACCCTCGCCTTCACCGCCGATCCCTTTCATGCGCCCCCCACCGAAGCGGCGCGCCATGAAAGCCGCGGCGGCGTGGTGATCGAGGCGGGGCGCATCATCGCCACCGGCCCCGCCGATGAAATGCGCGCCGCCCATCCCGATGCGCGCCTGATGGATTACGGCGATGCGCTGATCTGCGCGGGCTTCATCGATGCCCATGCCCATTATCCCCAGACCGGCATCATCGCCAGCTGGGGCAAGCGCCTGATCGACTGGCTCGAAACCTACACCTTCCCCGAGGAAATGCGCTTTGGCGATCCTGCTCATGCAAGCGATACCGCGCGCCTCTACCTCGATCTCACCCGCGCCTGCGGCACCACCACCATCGCGAGCTTCTGCACCATCCACCCGGTGAGCGTCGAGGCTTTCTTCCAGGAAGCCGGGCGGCGCGGCCAGCGGGTGGTGGCCGGCAAGACCTGCATGGACAGAAACGCCCCCGAGCGTCTGCGCGATACCGCCAAACGCGCCTATGACCAGAGCAAGGCCCTGATCGCCCGCTGGCACGGCAAGGGGCGTATCTCTTACGCCATCACGCCGCGCTTTTCACCCACCTCGAGCCCCGAACAGCTCGAAGCGCTCGGCGCGCTCTGGGCCGAACACCCTTCCTGCCTGATGCAGACCCATCTCGCCGAGCAGAAGGAAGAGGTGGAATGGGTGAAATCGCTCTTCCCCGATGCACGCGATTACCTCGATACCTACGAACGCTTCGGCCTCCTCGGCGCGGGCGCCCTCTTCGGCCATGCAATCCACCTCACCACGCGCGAACGCGCCCGCCTGCGCGAAACCCGTGCAAGCCTCATCCACTGCCCCACCTCCAACACCTTCATCGGCTCCGGCCTGTTCGATATGCCCGGGCTCACCGCCGAGGGCCAGCGCATCGGGCTTGCCACCGATACCGGTGGCGGCTCTTCTTTCTCCATGCTGCGCACCATGGCCGCGGCATACGAAATCGCCCAGCTGCGCGGCATGGCCCTGCACCCGGCGCAGCTGATCTGGCTCGCCACCCAAGGCTCGGCCCGCGCGCTTCTCATGGACGGCATGATCGGCAATCTCGCTCCCGGGATGGAGGCCGATCTGGTGGTGCTCGATCTCGCCTCCACCCCCGCCATCGCCCAGCGTGCCCGGCGCGCCGAAGATTTCTGGGAAACGCTCTTTCCCACCATCATGATGGGCGACGAGCGTGCCGTGAAGGCCGTGTGGATCAACGGCAAATCCGCGCTCTGAGCTTCATCTTGGCCGAAATACTCCCGCCGGAGGCATGAAGTTTCTTGCCTCCGACGGGGATATTTCCAGACCAGTGACCGGGGCGTGGGAAAGAGCCCTTCAGCCCTGCGCAAGAGCGCGGGCAAGGGCGTTCTGGCGCTCGATCAGATGGGGGAGGTCCACCGTCGTCAGTCCGCCGTCGCGCACCACCTGGCGCCCCTCCACGAACAGATCGCGCACCTTGCAGGGGCCGGCGAGCAGGAGCGCCGCCTTGTCCCAGCTGCCGGCGCTTTCGATGCCGCTTGCATCCCAGACCGCGATATCGGCGCGCCTTCCCGGCGCGAGGCGGCCGCAATCGGGGCGGCCCAGCACATCGGCTCCGCCGCGGGTGGCGATCTCCAGCGCCTCGCGCGCGCTCATCCTGTCCGCCCCATGAGCGACCCGCTGCAACAGCATCGCCTGGCGGGCTTCCTGCATCAGGTTGCCGCTGTCGTTGCTGGCCGATCCATCCACCCCGAGCCCGACACGCACGCCGCGATCACGCATCGCGCGCACCGGCGCGATACCACTCCCCAGCCGGCAGTTCGAACAGGGGCAATGGGCAACCCCGGTGCGGCTTCGGGCGAAGAGATCGATCTCGGCGCCGTCGAGCTTTACGCAATGGGCATGCCAGACATCATCCCCCGTCCAGCCCAGATCCTCAGCGTATTGGCCCGGCCGGCAGCCGAATTTCTCGAGGCTGTAGGCGATGTCCTCCTTGTTTTCCGCCAGATGCGTGTGCAGCATCACGCCCTTGTCGCGCGCGAGCAGAGCCGCTTCGCGCATCAGGTCGCGGCTGACGGAGAAAGGCGAGCAGGGCGCGATCCCGACGCGCAGCATCGCGCCTTCAGCCGGATCATGGAAGGCATCGACCACGCGGATGCAGTCCTCGAGGATCGCCGCCTCGCTTTCCACCAGATCATCGGGCGGCAGGCCGCCATCGCTTTCGCCGATGCTCATGGCGCCGCGCGTTGGGTGGAAGCGCAGGCCCACCTCTCGCGCCGCCTCGATCGTGTCCTCCAGCTGGCTGCCGTTGGGGAAGAGGTAGAGGTGATCGGAGGTGAGCGAACAGCCCGAGAGCGCCAGTTCGGCAAGCCCCACCATTGCGGAGACGCGCATTTCCTCGGGGCCGAATCGCGCCCAGATCGGATAGAGCGCCTTCAGCCAGCCAAACAGCAGCGCATCCTGCCCGCCGGGCACGGCGCGCGTCAGAGTCTGGTAAAGGTGATGGTGGGTGTTGACGAGGCCGGGGGTGACCACGCAGCCCGCGGCATTGACGATCTCGGCCCCCTCGGGCAGTTCGAGCCCCGCCCCGATCGCCGCGATCACCCCGCCCTCGATCAGGATATCAGCGGCTTCGAGTTCGCGGCGATCATCATCCATCGTCAGGATGGTGTCAGCGTTGCGAATGAGGATCGCGCCCATTCTTCAGCCGCCTTCGGCCTGCGCCAGCACCTCGAGCGCGGCGGCGTGGATCTCCGGGTTGGCCGCGGCAATCACCCGCCCGCCCTCATGGGCGGGCCCGCCGCGCCAGTTGGTCACGATCCCGCCGGCGGCCTCGACAACGGCAATCGGCGCCACGACGTCATATTCCTGCAGCCCCGCCTCCACCACAAGATCGACCTGGCCGAGCGCCAGCAGCGCATAGCCGTAGCAATCCATGCCGTAGCGGGTCAGGCGGCACTGGCGTGAGAGGGCCTGAAAGGCCGCCGCCTCGGCGCCCGTGCCCACTTCCGGGAAGGTGGAGAGCAGAGTGGCTTCCCCGAGCGCGCGCGGCGGCCTGGTGGCAAGGGGCTGGGGGCGGGGGCCTTCAAGGCGCGCCTCGCCGAGCCCGCCGATGAAGATCTCGCCGATATGGGGCTGGCCGATCACCCCGAGGATCGGCCCATCCGCATCGCGAAGCCCCACCAGCACGCCCCAGGTGGGGGTGCCGCAGATATAGCCCCGGGTGCCGTCAATGGGATCAAGCACCCAGGTCCAGGGGCTTTCGCCCGCCCTGTGGCCGAATTCCTCGCCGAGGATGCCATCCTGCGGGCGGCGGCGGGCAATGATCGCGCGCATCGCCTCTTCTGCCATGCGGTCGGCGATGGTGACGGGATCGAAGCCGCTCTCGCCCTTGCTCTCCACATCCAGAGCCGGGAGACGGAAATGCCGCAGCGCCTCCCGGCCCGCGGCATTTGCCACCTCGATGGCGCATTCCAAAATCTCACGCCGATCGCCCTGCGAAAATTCCCG
Source organism: Albidovulum sp. (assembly GCA_015491895.1). GTDB lineage: Bacteria > Pseudomonadota > Alphaproteobacteria > Rhodobacterales > Rhodobacteraceae > WFVA01. The sequence continues at coordinate 10,284 of WFVA01000103.1, forward strand.
CATTCGCCGCCCCTGATCCCGATACGCCCCGCAATGGGCTTCAGGAGGCAGCTAGCCTGCGCATCCGCCTGGCGTCAAGGGCTCAGCTGTTGCTCAGAACGCGCGCCAGATCAAACAGGCGGCGGCGCTGATTTTCGGGAATCGCGTAATAGGAGCGCACCAGTTCGAGCGCTTCCTTGTCGGAGAGGATATCGCCCTGGACCTGACGCTCCGCCGGGGCGGCTTCGCCGTTGGCGCTCTCCAGACCTTCGAAGAAAAAGCTGACCGGCACGCCCATCGCCTCGGCGATATCCCAGAGGCGGGACGCGCTGACGCGATTCATGCCGGTTTCATATTTCTGGATCTGCTGGAACTTGATCCCCACCTTCTCGGCAAGCTGCTGCTGGGTCATGCCAACGAGCCAGCGGCGGTGACGGATACGCTTTCCAACGTGAACATCGACTGGGTGTTTCATATGCATACTCCTGATTACTGCCGTCACCCTACGCAATTTCCCGTCTGGGTATAGCTGTCTTTATGGACAACCCCGAACACATGAGC
>WFVA01000104.1 GCA_015491895.1 Albidovulum sp.
CTGCGCGCCGCCATGCAGCACATCGTTGCCATCGCCCCCGTGCAGGGTGTCAAATCCCCACTGGCCGAACAGAACATCATTGCCCGCATCCCCCTGGAGCGTGTCGTTGCCCCCACCGCCCGCAAGGGTATCGTTGCCCGCCGCGCCCCAGATCGTATCATCCCCGTTCTGGCCATTCAGCTGATCGTTGCTGTCGCCCCCCTGCAGAACCTGCATATAGCTCACCGAGCCGGTGGCGGGGCGGGAGAGGCCGAGGATGTCAGCATTGGTAAAATCGGATTCCGAGAGCGGCTGACCGGACGCGGAGGTGATTTCCAACACTTCGCTCCGATAGCTGATGCGCACACCCTGTGCGGTGCTCTGAAAGGAAAGCTGGGAAATGTCGTGCAGCATGGGGAGTGCGGAAAGGTCGAGCCTGTCACTGCCCGGTTCGAAATCCTGTATGTAATCTGTCTGGCCATCCCGGCACAGCACGAACACATCCGCGCCCGCTCCTCCGATGAGGGTATCGCTGCCATGGCCGTCCATCAGGATATCGTCTCCACCACCGCCCGAAAGCGTGTCATCCCCACCTGCGCCCGAAAGCACGTCATTCGCACTTTGGCCCGAAAGCGTGTTCATGCCATCGCTGCCCTCGAGCACCAGCCCCGCCGGGCCGGGATCGAAGCTGAACTGGGTGAGGCCCGGCTCGCTTTCGCTGGCGGCGAAGATCTGGATCACTCCGCCCAGAACCGTCGCCGCAAGGGCCGAAACATTGGCCAGCGTGGTTGTGGCGCTGTCGGCGATGCTGGCGAGCTGCAAGAGTCGTCCGCCGGGCAAGAGGGTGAAGAGCGAAAGCCCGTCATCCGCGCCGCCCGCAATCACATAGGCGCGGGCACCGATCTCGACCGTTTCCAGCACCGAGACGGTCTGGAAACGGGTATCGAGCCCATCAAGCACATGATCGGTGAGCAGCAGGCCGCCATCATCCTGCACCTGTATCACCGAAAGCGAGGATGTGCCGGCCGAAGCCAGAACGAGATATTCCTGCCCGCCGGTGCTGATGGTTTCGAGTGCCGAAGGGTTGGCTATGCCAAGGCCCTCCCGGGCGCCGATGGAGGCCACGGCCACCAGAGCTCCGCCCGGCTTCACCACATGGGCCGTGATCCCGTGCTCGGTGCTTGAGGCGGAAATCACGTAATCCAGGCCGCCGGCGTTGACGGTGGCCAGGGCCACGCTGTCTCCCGTGTAGGTCTGGGCCGTGTCGGCGATGGATCCGGCCGCGGTGAGGCTGCCGTTTGCGGCTATGGTGAAACGGGTCAGCCCGCCGCTGCCGGCCAGGCTTGCATAGAGCATCTGCTGCCCCCCGACGGTAAGCGCCACCGCGGCATCCATGCTGCCATATCCGGCTGAAAATTGCGTGGGTGCGCCAAAGCTGCCCCCAGAAAGCGCATAGCCACCAAGGCTCGTATCCTGCCGGCCGAGCGGGATGATCCAGCTTGTCGCGCCCTGTTCGAGCATGAACAGGGTGGTGGTGGCCAGGGGAAACTGCTCCGGACCATAGGCCTGCTGGCCGGAAAACAGCGCCGGGGCATTGGCCGCAAGCGCAAAGCTCATCATCCCGCCGGACTGACCATTGCCGGCATAAAGGCGGGCGTTACCGCCCTCTGGGCGGATGACGAGATCGCGGATACCGGTGGCAAAGGGCAGGGCCTCGCCTGAAAAGGTGATGACATGCGAAAATCCGACCACCGGCCCGTTCTCCCGAAAGACGTTTCAAAGGCATCGTTGCAGGGGAGTGTTGCCGCAAAGGATTTAAGGGGGATTTAATGCAGGCTGGCTTCCGGGCATGTGCCGCGGGTTTCGCTGCATGCGGGGCTGGGCCGCTGCGGCGCGCAGGAAGACGAACCCTGCGCATGCCCCGATTGCTTTTGCGTTGCCTGCCCGTTGCGCTCCTGCGTGGTGGAGCGTGCGCAGGGATAGAGGCACCTTAACCCCCAGGGGCTAAACCCGTGCCGGATATTCAAACGCCACCGGAAGGGATAAAATCATGCAAGATCCGTTCAAGAACCAGGCGCCGAGCCTGACCGCCCCGGCCAGCCACGGCGAGGCCGTCACGCCGAGCGATACTGCTCTGCTTTCCACTCCTACGCGCGCTCTCTACGTGGGGCAGGGAGGGGATGTGAGTGTCGAGATGCTGGGTGGCGAGACCCTGATTTTCCGCAACCTGCAGGGCGGCGTGTTCTATCCCCTGCGCGTGGTGAAGGTTCTGGCGACCGGCACCACGGCGGCGGATATCGTGGGGCTGACCTGATGATCGGATTTGCGATCGGGCTTGGCGGGCGGGCGGCCCCGGCAGGAGCAGGCCCGCAGACGGGGCCGCTGATGCTCACCGCGCCGAGCGTTACCCCCATGGAGGCCCGGGAGGGCGTGAGCGTGACATACACACCCGGCAGCTACGGCGCGCGCGGCGGCGGTGTTGTCTCGGTTTCCGTGCAATGGCAGCTTGATGGCGTGGCGGTGGCAACAGGCACGAGCTTCACGCCGGGGGCGGGAGATGTGGGCAGGATGCTGGCCTGCGTCGAGACGGCGACCGAAACCGGCGGCACCGCGCCGGGCAGCCGGCAGCGCAGCATCCTGCTCGGGCCGGTGCAGGCCGTGGTGCTCACCCTCACCGTCAACGATCTGCCGCGCGATCGCATGGTGATCGATGCGCGCATCGGGCGCACGGGCGGCGGACAGGCGAAGGTTGCGCTTTCCGGCACGGCGACGCCCGGCGAGGTGGTGCAGGCTTATGATCGCGGCACCGATACCTGGGCCGACATCGCCACGGCGGACGGGGCCGGGAACTGGGCCGGCACACTTCTCGCTACCAATGACGACGGTGCCTTCCAGCAGGCGCAGGTGCGCCTGAAATCCTCCCCCGCCGTCACCGCCGCCACCACCAGCACCTTTGCGCCCGGCACGGTGTTCATGATGTTCGGGCAATCCGAACTGGATTACATGCTGATGGCCTTCGGCGGCAGTTCCATGCCCGGCCCGATCACCGTGGCCGACCCGGACGCGCTGCAGGTGGTGAAGATCGACAACGACGAAGCCGCCTCCCCGCAGGTGCAGCATTTCTTCATCACCGATGAAGCAGCTCTGACGCGCGCCGTGGCGGTATTCTCGAACGTGCTGGCGGCGCACGCGCCGGGGCGCAAGTATCTCTATGTGGACGGTCATCACGAGGGCACCGGGCGCTATGAGCTGATGGACGACAGCCTGAACGATCCGGTCACCGGGCGGCGCTGGAGCGTGCTGCAGCAGGTGGTGGACTGGGTGCGCGCCAACGGCTCGGAAATCGGAATGCTGGCAGAGATGTGGTTCGTGGCCGACATGGGGAGCCAGCCCTTCCTCGATGCCTGGGCGCCGTTCTACTTCGGCCAGCTTGCTGACGGCACCAGCTTCACGCTCGGCAACATCCACACCACCGGCAAGGTGGATCACTGCCTGTGGGATTTCGACGCCCCGGCCGATCAGCGCGGGCGCGGCCTTTTCGCCAGATCGGAGACGCTTTTCGCCCAGTTCCCGCCGCTGCCGCATATCCCGAATTACGATCTCGAGAATGCGGAAACGCAAGTGGGCGGCGCGCCGGCCTCGGCCGAGATCACGCATCGCAATCTGCGCCAGTCCTACGCCGATTTCCACGCCGACACGCGCACCATCGAACTGACGGACGGCAAGGGGCTAATGCCCTGGACCCATCCGCTGATGGGGCGCTCGGACGGCGCGGGCGACTGGATCAGCGATCGTCACCCCAACCCGCCCAGCTCCGAGGGCACGAAGCTGATGACGGAGGGCTTTGCCCGCAACATCCTGATCGCCGAGGGCGCGCTTGCGCTTTCGCGCCCCGCGTTCTCGCTGCTGGCCACGGATCCGGCCGGGGCATATGTGGATCTCCAGCTTTCCGGGAGCGGCACGCTCACCACGCGGCGCGCGCAGGCCGGCGAGACCCCGCCAACGGGCGAGGCCCATTACACCGGGCTTGCCGGCTTCGAGATCGATCAGGGCGCGGGCTATCTGCCTTCGGGCTTTACCGCCTCCATTCAGGATGCCGCCAACCGGATCATCCGCATCACGCCCGCCACGGCCTTCGCCGATGGCCACAGGATCCGCTTCGGCGGCGGGGGCGCTTCGGGCTTCATGAAGCCGCCGGTGGACGGGCCGAACGAGATCAGCAAGGATTGGCCGCTGCTCGATCCCGGCTGGGCCGGTGCGCCGGGGCTCTGGGCCGAGCCCTGGCCTGCCACGCCGGAATTCACGCTTTCGGGCATCTCCGGCGGCGGCGGCACCATCACATATGTGAACCAGCACGCCAATACCGTGAATGTGCTGCTGCCCGACATGGCGACGGCCGACATGAACGCCCTCACAGTCGCCTTCTCGGCCACCTCCGTCTATCCGGTCGCCTATGGCTATCTGATCGCGAACGGCAGTTGCAGCGTGCGCACCTACAACAACGGCGACATCCGCTGCGTGTTCAAGGATGCAGCCGGCAATGTGGTGTTCAACAACACATGGAGCGCCGCCGCCGATCTCACCACCCGCAAGCATGTGCTTCTGGTGGTTGATGTGGCCAAGGGCAAGGCGCGGCTCTGGGTTGATGGCGTGAGCCAGGGCGATCAGCCGATCACCCAGGCCTTCAACTTCGGCCCCGCGCCGCGGCTGTTTGCCACCAGCGCGGGCGGTGCCTCCTGCGGCTTCACGGAGGTTTCGCAGGTGTTCGTCGATCCGGTCGCGCATGTGGATATCGACGGGCCGACGGAAGCGGCGGATGTGGCGAAGTTCTTCACCGCCGGCGCGCCGGTGTTCGATCTTCCCGTGGGCCATGCCGTGCTCGGCGAGGACATGACGCTCGCCGACTGGAACGCCGGCACCAATCGCGGCACCGCAGGCGCGCTCACGGTGAACGGAAGCTTTGTGTGACGGCCGATCTACCGGCCGAAAGCGATGCGCGCGGCTTCATCGGAGAGCCGCGCGCGCACCGATTTCGGCGGCTTCAGCCCGTTGAGCCCGGCCACCACCGCCCAGGCCTCGGC
>WFVA01000105.1 GCA_015491895.1 Albidovulum sp.
ATGCCAACGAGCCAGCGGCGGTGACGGATACGCTTTCCAACGTGAACATCGACTGGGTGTTTCATATGCATACTCCTGATTACTGCCGTCACCCTACGCAATTTCCCGTCTGGGTATAGCTGTCTTTATGGACAACCCCGAACACATGAGCGGCGCATAAAAACACCTGAAACGTGTAATGACAGAAGGTTCGAGCCAGCAATTCGACGATTCGGCCTGATATTATGTAATCTCCGTTCAATCTCAGGATGAGCGCACCAATGGCTGCGCCGACGGCGAATTGTTAACACACAAGCGGCAATCACGCCAGATCAATATGCGGGAAAGGGGAAAAGCCGCAAACCGCCGGACAAAGCGAATCAACTTTCGATTGCAGCGGCCGGATGGCGGCTGCGGCGCGCCTGGAGCGAGGCATAGGCATGGCGCAGGAGCTCCGTCAGCTCATCTATCATCGGCCCACGGGCCAGATCGGAAACGTATAGGTTGATCTGCTTGTGCATCAGCTCGGGCAATGCGCCACCATGGGAGATCGCTTCGAGATGGGGCGGAATCATGCCTTCGAGAAGGGTATGCACGGCAAGATCGGCTGAAACACTGGCTTCGATTGCACGATGGGCATCGGCCTCAACCGCCATCTCCCAGGGTATCCCGGCCGCATCGAGCGCCTGCTGCACGCTCTTGCGGAAGATGCAGCTATGCTCGAAGGCCAGCCTGAGCGGGCGCTGACGCCAGGCATTGCCACCCGGCATCCCGACCCAGACAAGCGGAAGCGTGATCAGCGTTTCGCCATTGGCATCGGCCTGCCCTTCCGTCGTCAGGATCAGATCGCATTCGCCGCGGCGAAACATCTCGCGCAGCTCGATCGTGTTGGCGGAAACGAGCTGCACCTTGATCTGCGGATAGAGCGCATTGAAGCGCTTCAGCACCTGCGGGATCGCCGGATAGACGATATCACCGGGCACGCCCAGCGTGATCTCGCCGATGACCGCGCAATCGGTGAGGCGGGTGTAGATCTCATCATTGAGCTCGATCATGCGCCGCGCGTAGCCGAGCAATTGCTCCCCCGCCGCCGTCAGCACCACACCGCGCCCGCTGCGCTCGAAGAGCGAGAGGCCCAGCGCCTCCTCGAGCCGCTTGATCTGCATCGAAACCGCCGATTGGGTGAGATTGAGAAAGCCGGCCGCCTTCGTTACGCCGCCCACCTCGGCAACAGCGGCAAAGGAGCGCAGGGAGGTCAGATCCAGATTTCTCGGCATATCAATAATCCTTATGGAGAGACAATCAAACATTCATTTCCATGATGCTGCCTTTTCCCACATTATCATCAAGCAAATTGATGCGAAAGCCCGATTCATCACGAACGGAAAGGAAACCGCCATGAACAGCACCCGCTGCAATGCCGCACAGCGCATCTCCGCGCGCCGCAAGACGCCCCTCATCAGGCTGATATCGCTCGCCTTTTCCGCCCGGCGCAGCCGCCGCGCTCTCGGGCGACTGGGCGAATCCACCTTGCGGGATATCGGCATGACGAAGCACGAAGCCGAAACCGAGGCCAGCCGCCCGATATGGGATGTGCCGCGGAACTGGCGCGAATGATCCCGATCCGGCCGGAATGCGAAAGACGCGCAGAAAACCCTTGAAATAATGGCGCTCCCCCCCATATTTCATAGCGGAGGCGTGATTGGAGGCACCAATCGCGAGGAAACGTGTGAATAACGGAGGCACCTGATGGCAGAATACAAAACGGCCCGTATCGCGACGACTGGCGCACGGACCGCGGTAATCGACGAAGGCCTGCGCGCCTACATGAGCAAGATCTACGGCACGATGTCCGTCGGTCTGCTGGTAACGGCGCTGGTTGCATGGGCCGTGGGCACGAATGACGCCCTGCTCGCGATCCTGCGCGACCCGATGACGCTGAGGCCCAATATCCTCGGCTGGATCGTGATGTTTGCACCGCTGATCATGGTCTTCACCATGGGCGCGATGATCAATCGCCTTTCCGCTGCCGGTGCCCAGCTCTTCTTCTATACCTTCGCGGCGGTGATGGGCCTTTCCATCAGCTGGATCTTCGCCGTGTTCACCGGCATCTCCATCGCCCAGACCTTCCTCGTCACCGCGATCTCCTTCGCCGGGCTCAGCCTCTGGGGCTATACCACGAAGAAGGATATCTCGGGCTGGGGCTCGTTCCTGATCATGGGGGTGATCGGGCTGATCGTGGCCTCGATCATCAACATCTTCCTCGGCTCGCCCGCGATCCATTTCGCGATCTCGGTGCTCGGGGTGCTGATCTTCGCCGGCCTCACCGCCTATGACACCCAGAAGCTGAAGGTGATGTATCTCCAGCATGTGCAGCATGGCGATCGGGAGTGGATCGGCAAGGCCGCGATCATGGGCGCGCTCAATCTCTACCTCGATTTCGTGAACATGTTCATGTTCCTGCTCCAGTTCCTCGGCAATCGCGAGTAAGCAGGATCGCATGATCTGAAAGCAACAGGCCCGCAGCTTTCCGCTGCGGGCCTTTTCATTTGGCGGCCTGCGCTTTTGATGCTAGTTTCGCCGCATATTGGACGTGATCCGCAATTTCATCTGCCTTTTCCTTGACGCCATGACCAGAAAAGATCCCCTCTGCCTTGCCGCCTTCTCAGCTCTTCTCCTCTTCCTCCTCGCCGCCATTCCCGCCCGCATCGAGGCGCAATCCACGGCAACACGCTGCAATGAAAGATTGTATGAGCGCTATCTTCGCGGCGGGCCGGACGATGTCGAAACCATCGCCCGGCGCATGTGCGAAGAGGCCGGGCGCGGCACCCTGCCCGAAAGCGGCGTCCCTTATGAAATCGCGGTCGAGGTCCGCCATGCCGCGCGCACCGATCCGGCCCGGCTGAGGCTCTGGATCGATCAGGTGCAAAAGGGGCTTCTGATCGCCGATGCCGCGCTTGTGAAGCTCGGGAGCGATGCCCGCATAACCGGGCGCGAGCGCCCCATTGGCTCCTCTCTCTACGAGCGCAAGAAGGTTTTCGTGATCCTCTCGAGCACCAATCTCCGGCGATATCCGAATACCAGCGCATTTGCGGATTTCATTGACGGCGATTGCTATCTCGTGATCCTGCCCAAAACCCTCAGACTGCTCGGCGAGGATGGTGCCCTTGGCTTCGTCATGGCCCATGAGCTCTTTCACTGCGTGCAGAATTACAGTGTCCGCGACTTGGATCGGACGACGGATTCGGAAGACTGGTGGATCGAAAGCTCCGCGAGTTGGTTCGCCCATATCGCGCAGCCCCTTATTGTGGTCGAGACCTATTCCAAATCGGTCAACAAGTTCGAGCGCGAGAGCCATCGCAAGACGCTGAACAGGTTCCCCTATTCGCTCTGGCCGTTCTTCGCCTGGTATGCAAACGAGCACGGCAACGCCCATGCGGTGATGCGGCTCCTGAAGCGCATGCCTGGAGGCCGGCATGACGCCAATACCGTCGCCCGGCTGCTGACGCCCGAGGAGTGGAGCAGCTTCGCGCGCGCCTATTCGGCCTATCAGATCAGGGTTTCCGATCGGGTGCCCGTGGATCCGCGCCCGCGCGCGCGCCTGCCCGTTACCAATATCACCCTGCCCGAGATCGGAGACGCGCGGGATTACCGTTTTCGCCGGCGCACCGGGGCGCTCGAGCGCTACCGCATCACCCTCCACCCTGGCGACTGGGAGCTTTCCACCGAATCCGATGGCGCCATGTATCTCGCCCCCATGCCGGAAGGGGGCGGCGATCCCGCCCCCGACTGGACGGAGATCAGCGCGGCAGGCGGCGCGCTTTCCCTTTCCGTGCCCTGCGAGGAGGAGCGCGATTTTGCACTTGTGGGCTTCGGCAGCGCCGAAGGCTCGCCGCCCTTCGTATTGAAGGCGCGCAAGAAAGGGGATCCCTGCAAGCTCTCATGCAGGAACATCCCCGATAACCGGGACGCCTGCCTCGCCGGGGTCTGGGAAGATACGGAAAGGGTGATCACCCGCGATCTGCGCCGGCGGATGGACACGCTGGCCGCGAGAGCGCCTGCGGCAGGGGGCAGGCTGAAAATCGGCGATCCGATCATCACCTTTTCTCCGAAAAGCGATATCGTCACTACCGAGGTGAAGATCCGCGGCGCGGATCGCGTCATGAAGGCCGAGATACAGGCTCGGGGCACGGCGCGCTGGGCTACATCCGGCGGCCGCCTGCTGCTTTGTCCGCAGGGGGTGAAAATCACGACCACCGTGAGCGCGGGCGGGCGCAGCCGCACGACCCGCAGGAACATGCCCGCCGATGCCTCCTGGAAGGAAAAGATCTATCGCTATGAATGTTCGGAAGGGCGGCTGCGCCTTACCGATAGCGAAACCGGAGTCAGCGGCGCCATGCACCGGCGCTGAAGGCTGAGGGCTGAGAGGCGGCGCGCATTTGCGCCTGATCACAGGCACGCCCCGACGGCAGGCCACAGGGCTGCGCCGGATGCGACGCCCGCAGGCATCACCCGCCAGCCAATGCGAAAGGCCGCGCTTTGGCGCGGCCCTACATCTAGATCGGATCGGTGGATCCCCCGGCGGGATCCGCCCGGATCACTTGATCTTGCCTTCCTTGAAATCCACATGCTTGCGCACGACGGGATCGTATTTGCGCTTGACCATCTTCTCGGTCATGGTGCGGGCGTTCTTCTTGGTCACGTAGAAATAGCCCGTGTCCGCGGTGGAATTGAGGCGGATCTTGATGGTGGTCGGCTTCGCCATGGTCTCTCTCCTCGGAGCGGGTGGCGCGGGGCCGCCCGGTGCAATCCTTGAAGCCCGCCTTTTAGCGCCGTGGCCGCCCGAGTCAACCGCTATTCGCTGCTGCTCGCTTCCCCCGCCCGGATCCGCATCACGAACTGCGCCGGCGCCGGCATGATGGCGCCCCGACCCAGGCGCCGCCGGACCCGCCCGGAACGCCCCCGCTCCCGCGCTGTTGGGGAAGCGGGCCTGCAGCCCGCGGACTCCATATTCGCGCTCACCCGCCGGCCCAATCGGCCGGATCGACATGAAGCCCGAACCAGATCGACCACAGCCCGAGCAGGATGAATACCGCGCCCAATACCCTGCCCGTGCTGGAGAACCGGCGGCCGAAGCGCTCCAGCCCTCCCACAAGCCCCGGAAACAGGACGAAAAGCGCCAGCGGCAACGAAAGGAACAGGCCGAACAGCGCCATTTGCGCAAAACCTGTCAGCGCCGCGCCGCTGCCGGCCGCCATGCCCAGGAGCGCAAAAAGGATCGGCGCGGCGCAGGCCGGCACATTGAGCCCGAAGGCCGCCCCGAGCACGAGCGGCGAGGTTGCGCGCTTCCAGGCGGCCGGGGCCGGTTCGAGGCGCTGCTTGATCCATCCACCCCGCCCGGCGAGGAAGATCAGTCCGATCCCGAGATAAAGCCAGCCGAAGACGAGCCAGAGCCCCGTCTGGGCCTCGATCAGCCGCGGGCCGAGAAAGGCCGCGCCAGCGCCGAACAGCCCCGCCACCAGTGTGCGCACCAGCACGAAAACCGTTACCGCGCGCCATTTCTCGGCCCGCGTGCGGGCTTTCTGGGTATCGAGAAACAGGAGATGCGCGCCTATGGTGCAGGGCTCCACGAATCCCAGAAGCCCAAGCGCCGCCGGCAGCAGAAACAGGGTGAAAAATGTTGCCTCCATCGCCCGAGAACAGAGCCGCTTGCCGCATGCAGGTCAACTCACGAAAACGTGGCGCCCGCTGACGGCAGAGGAGAGATGAAATGCGCGGACGGCCTGTAAGCCGGATTCTGTCCGGGGGGCTCAGCCCCCCTGGATGGCCATTCATCTGCGCCGCATGTTGCCACGCGGCTCCAGCTGCCAACCCGGATCTTCGGGGCCAAGGCGGCCCTGCGGGGCGGTTTCGCCGCTTGCGCGCCGACCTCCCCCGCGCGAGATCCCTATTCGGCATTGCTCCCGGTGGGGCTTGCCATGCCGGGGCTGTTGCCAGCCCCGCGGTGCGCTCTTACCGCACCGTTTCACCCTTGCCCGCGGCGGGCCGCGGGCGGTCTGTTCTCTGTGGCGCTTTCCCTCGGGTTACCCCGGCCGGGCGTTACCCGGCACCGTTGCCTTGTGGAGTCCGGACTTTCCTCGGAGCGTTGCCACCCCGCGGCCATCCGGCCATCCGCGCATCATTCATTTAGGTATTCCGGGCGTTGCGGTCAACGGGCCGGCGGGGCAGAGGAGGGCCGGAGAAGGGCCAGCGGGCGGCGAGTTCAGCGGCCATCGCGGTTTCGCGCGGGGTAAGCGCGCCACGCCCGGCCGGGTTGAAGCGCAGGCGGAAGGCGGCAAGGAGCGTTTCTGGCGGGGTTCCGGGATCATAGCCGAACCGGATCAGCGCGGCGCGGAAACGGGCTGGATCGGGCACAGCCGCCCAGCCCCCTGCCCCCCGGGGCCACACCGAAAGCCCCTGCAGCGCAAGGCGGCGCCAGTCAAAGCGCGGGCCGGGATCGATCTTGCGCCCCGGCGCCATGTCGGAATGGCCGATCACGCCCCGGGGCGGGATCGCGTGGCGGGCCATGATCTCTGCAAGGAGCGCCTCGAGCGCGCGCATCTGCGGCGCGGCGAAGGGTGCGTCGCCGGGATTGGCAAGCTCGATGCCGATGGAGCGGGAATTTACATCCCCTTCCCCGCCCCAGCTTCCCGCACCCGCGTGCCAGGCGCGCGCCTCTTCCGCGACAAGCTGGAACACGCCCCCTCTTTCGCAGATGAGGTAATGCGCCGAAACTTCATGTTCGGGCGCACAGAGGCGCGCGAGCGCGGCCTCGGCGCTTGCCATCGCCGTGTAGTGGATGACGATCAGTTCGGGCGCCCTGCCCTCCCGCCTTTCGCCGAAATTCGGCGAGGGATGGGAGCATATGCGCATCGCCCGGCAGTGCGCCTAGCGGCGCGCCTTCACCATGCGGAAGGGGCGGGGATCCCATGTGCAGGCAAAGCCGTCACCATCGGGATCGAGCCCGAGGGGATCCCTCTTCGGTCCGCCCCGGCGCAGGAAATCCATCTGCGCCTGATCGGGCGAGGGGTATTTTGCACAATTGCGCTGGTAACGCGATTTCGCAAACAGCGCAGAGCGGCGATAGAGCGGCTCGCCCACGTCATTCGTGGTGGAAAGCGCATATTCTACGATATTTGGCCCCACCGAGCCCGGCCGCGAAGGCAGGGCCGAAGGCGCGATCACCTTGTATTGGGCGCGCTGGCGGGCGAGGCGTTCCTTGTCGCTCTCGATGGTTTCACGTTGCGTCACCGCCTCGAAATCCTGCTCGTCGGAAAGGCCGACATTATCGGGATTCTCCGGGCTCAGGGGCGTGCCTGCCGGCGCCGGCGCCTGCCCGCTGGCGGGCAGGCCGGTGGCGGCTTCGCCGGAAGCCTCTCCTTCGCGCTTCGGCGGCAGGACGGCAACCCTCCCCTGAAGTTCGGCACGGCGCTGCTCGGCGCTGCGGCGGGCGAGGTAATCGGAATAGCTCTCGAACCCAGCACCCTGCCCGGCGCCGGTATCGGGCACCGGCGGCGTGCAGCCTGCCAGCACGAGGGCCATCACTCCCGAAACCACCATGTATCGCATCTTCTCACCCTGCCTTTGCACCTGTTGCGGCCATTGTTACCACCATTTTTCCGGTTTGGAAACGAACCCGGCCGCATCCTCGATCACCTGTGCGGTTTTCAGCAATTCGCCCTCTTCCCACGGCCGGCCGATCAGTTGCAGGCCGAGCGGCAGCCCCTTTTCATCCAGCCCCGCCGGCACCGAGATGCCCGGCAGGCCGGCGAGGTTCACCGTCACCGTGAACACGTCATTGAGATACATGCGGATCGGATCGGCATCGTCCATCTCGCCAAGGGCGAAGGCGGAGGAAGGGGTTGCGGGGGTAAGAATGGCATCGACCCCGGCCTCGAAGGCGGCATCGAAATCGCGCCGGATCAGGGTGCGCACCCGCTGGGCGCGGCGGTAGTAGGCATCATAGAAGCCCGCCGAAAGCACATAGGTGCCTATCATCACCCGGCGCTGCACCTCGTGGCCGAAGCCCTCGGCGCGGGTTTTCTCATACATCTCGGTGATGCCCTCGCCCTCGGCGAGCTTCGCGCGGTGGCCGTAGCGCACACCATCATAGCGCGCGAGGTTGGAGGAGGCCTCGGCGGGCGCGATCACGTAATAGGCGGGCAGCGCGTATTTCGTGTGCGGCAGCGAGATATCGACGATCTCCGCCCCCGCCTCGCGCAGCATCGCCGCGCCCTCTTCCCAGAACTTCTCGATCTCGCCCGGCATTCCCTCCATCCGGTATTCCTTCGGGATGCCGATCCTCTTGCCCTTGATGTCGCCCGCAAGGGCAGCCTCGAAATCGGGCACGGGGATGTCCATGCTTGTGCTGTCCTTCGGGTCATGGCCGGCCATGGCGCCCAGCATGATCGCCGCGTCGCGCACGCTCTTCACCATCGGCCCGGCCTGATCGAGCGAGCTTGCGAATGCCACGATTCCCCAGCGCGAGCAGCGCCCGTAGGTGGGCTTCAGCCCGACGATGCCGGTGAAGGCCGCCGGCTGGCGGATCGAACCGCCGGTATCGGTGCCGGTGGCGCCGAGGCAGAGATCGGCCGCCACCGCCGCCGCCGAGCCGCCCGAGGAGCCCCCGGGCGTCAGCGGCTTTTCGCTGCCCTTCCGGCGCCACGGATTCACCGCCGGGCCGTAATGGGAGGTTTCGTTGCTGCTGCCCATGGCGAATTCGTCCATGTTCAGCTTGCCCAGCATCACCGCGCCGGCATCCCAGAGGTTCCGGGTGACGGTGCTTTCATATTCCGGGCGGAAACCATCGAGAATGAAGCTCGCGGCCTGGCTCGGCACATGGCGGGTGCAGAACAGATCCTTGATGCCGAGCGGAATGCCGCACATGGCCGGGGCATCGCTACCCTCGGCCTTCAGCCGCGCATCCGCCGCCTTCGCCTGATCAAGCGCGATCTCGGGCGTGTTGTGCACGAAGGCATTGAGCGCGCCCGCGCCCTCGATTTCGCCGAGGCAGCTTTCGGCCAGCTCCACGGCGGTGAATTCGCCCTTGCGCAGGCCTTCGCGCGCTTCAGCGATGGTGAGTTTGCTCAGATCCCCCATGCGCCCTACTCCACCACTTTCGGCACCGCGAAGAAGCCCTCACGCGCGTCGGGCGCGTTGGCGAGGATCTTCTCGGGATAGCCGCCGTCCGTCACCTCATCCTTGCGCCGCTTGAGGCGCATGGGCATCACCGCCGTCATCGGCTCGACGCCCTCAACATCCACCTCGTTGAGCTGCTCGACGAATTTCAGGATCGCGTTGAATTCGCCCGCGAGCGCCTCGAGCTGATCCTCTTCCACCCGGATGCGGGCAAGGTGCGCCACGCGGCGGGCCGTTTCCTTGTCGATCGACATGTGCGAAGGCTCCGTAACGGTTGATTGCCGGTTTGAAATGCGTTTAACGCCCCGCCCCGCCCGCCGCAAGGGCGGGTGAGTGGCGGGTGAGAGGCGGGGGCGATGACAAATCCCCCCGCCGTCCCTATCTTCTGAGGAGAGATCCACAGGAGGAGGGCAATCCCATGAAGATCATCTGGCTCGGCCACGCAGGCTTTCGCATCGAAACCGGCGATCTGGCGCTGCTGTTCGATCCCTGGCTTACGGGCAATCCGATGTTTCCCGAAGCGCGCCAGGCGGAGGCGATCGCGGGCGCCACCCATATCTTCATCACTCACGGCCACAGCGATCACGCGGCGGACGCGCCCGAGATCGCCCGCGCGCTCGGGATCCCCGTGCATGGCATCTACGATCTGATGAGCTTCTGGGGCGAAAAGCACGGGATCGAGACCGTGGGCTTCAACAAGGGCGGTACGGTGGATCTCGGCGCGGCGCGCATCACCATGGTGAACGCGGCCCATTCCTCATCCGCCGGCGAGGGGGCTGAGGGGCCGGTCTATGCGGGCCACGAGGCGGGCTACGTGATCGAGGCCGAGGGCCATTCGATCTACCTCACCGGCGATACGGACGTGATGGCCGACATGGAGATCATCAACGATCTGCACAGGCCTGATATCGGCATCCTCTGCGCCGGCGGCTTCTTCACAATGGACATGAAGCGCGCCGCCTACGCGGCGAAGAAATACTTCGATTTCAAGACGGTGATCCCCTGCCACTACCGCACCTTCCCGCTGCTGGAGCAATCGGCCGAGGCGCTGAAGGCCGGCCTGCCCGGCGTGGACGTGATCGAGCCCGAGGTGCTGGAAGCGATCGAGATCTGAAGCGGGGCGGCCACCAGCCCCGCCCGGGCCGCTCGTGGCCCGGGCTGCGCCTGCCTACCCCTCGGCAGGCGCATTCTGCACCTGCCCAGGCAGTCGCGGCCCTCTGTCTGGCAAAGGAAAAAACAGCTTTCACATCTATTATTGCAGGTCGAACCGCCCGCCGGCCCGCCCGCGCAAAGCCCTCAGACAAGCTCCCCCGAAAGCGAATTGGGCAGGCTTTCGGTAATGCGCACGCGCGCCAGATCGCCCTTCGCCAGATCGGGCGCCACCACATGCACCGCGTGCAGATATTCGCTTTTCCCCGCCATCTGGCCCGGCTCGCGGCCCTCGCGCTCGAACAGCACGCTGACCTCGCGCCCCACCATCGCCTCCTGCGCCGCGCGCTGCTGCTTGCTCAGCAGCGCCTGCAGGCGGGCGAGGCGCTCGGATTTCACCTCCTCGGGCAGCTGATCGCGCTCGGCCGCCGGCGTGCCGGGGCGCGGGGAATACTTGAAGGAATAGGCCTGGCCGTAGTTGACGGCGCGCACGAGATCCAGCGTCGCCTCGAAATCTTCCTCGGTCTCCTCGGGAAAGCCGGTGATGGAATCCCCCGAAAGCAGCAGATCGGGGCGCGCGGCGCGGATCCTCTCGATCAGGCGGATGTAGCTTTCGGCCGTGTGGCCGCGGTTCATGCGCTTGAGGATGCGATCGGAGCCCGATTGCACCGGCAGGTGCAGATAGGGCATGAGCTTTTCGCATTCGCCATGCGCGGCGATCAGATCGTCGCTCATGTCATTGGGGTGGCTGGTGGTGTAGCGGATGCGATCGAGGCCTTCGATCTCGGCCAGCGCGCGGATGAGGCGGGCGAGGCTCCAGTCGCCGCCCTGCCCTTCGCCGTGATAGGCATTCACGTTCTGGCCCAGAAGCGTGATCTCGCGCACGCCGCTTGCAACCAGCGCCCGCGCCTCGGCGAGGATGCGCTCTGGCGGGCGGCTCACCTCGGCGCCGCGCGTATAGGGGACCACGCAGAAGGCGCAGAACTTGTCGCAGCCCTCCTGCACGGTCAGAAACGCCGTGGGGCGCTGGGCGCGCGGCGCGCGCGCGGGCAGGTGATCGAACTTGTCCTCGGCCGGGAAGTCGGTATCGAGCGCCTTTTCGCCCGCCTCCACGCGCGCCATCAGATCGGGCAGCCGGTGATAGGCCTGCGGCCCCACCACCAGATCCACCAATGGCTGGCGGTCCATGATCTCCTCGCCCTCAGCCTGCGCCACGCAGCCCGCCACCCCGATGCGCAGATCGGGCCTTGCGGCCTTCAGCCCCTTGTAGCGGCCAAGCTCGGAATAGATCTTCTCGGCCGCCTTTTCGCGGATGTGGCAGGTGTTGAGCAGGATCATGTCGGCCTGTTCGGGGGAGGATGTTTCCTCATAGCCCGCGCGCGCCAGCGCCTCGGCCATGCGCTCGCTGTCATAGACATTCATCTGGCAGCCGTATGTCTTGATATAGAGCTTCTTCATCGCGGGCCTGTGCTTTTGCGTATGCTTTCGGGAGTGTGTGGCTCACTACACCCTCGGGCGGGCAATCGCAACGCTTGCAAAGCCGCGCGAATTGCAGGACGCTTGGCAAAGGGCAGTGCAGAAACGGGGGAAGCGTGCGATACGAAAATCTGGAGGATTTCCTGAACCGGGGAAAGGCGGCGCTGGCGAAGGGGCCGGTGGCGATCCTGCTGGCCGAGGATGATGTGGAGCTTTCGAGCACGATCCAGCACCACCGGAAGATCGGCTTTCGCGAAATCCTGCTGCTGGCCCCCCCGGAAATGAAGATACCTTCGGATCTGACGCGGGATATCCACCACATCCCGCACAATTTCCTTGCACGGGGCGGGCGGGAAGCAGCGCTGAACGCCATCATCGCCGCCGCCCGCCCCGGCACCTGGCTCTATTACGGCTTCAACGCCGAATATCTCTTCTATCCCTTCTGCGAGAGCCGCTCCGTGGGCGAGATGCTGGCCTTCCACGGCGAGGAGCGGCGCGAGGCGATGCTCACTTACGTGATCGATCTCTACGCCGATGATCTCTCCGCCCATCCCGATGCCGTATCGCTCGAGCATGCGCATCTCGATCGCTCCGGCTATTACGCGCTTGCCCGCCACGGCGAGGACGGCCAGCCGAAGGAACGCCAGCTCGATTTCTTCGGCGGCCTCAGATGGCGCTTCGAGGAGCACATCTCCCCGGCGCGGCGCAAGATCGACAGGATCGCCCTTTTCAGGGCGAAGAAGGGGCTGGAACTGAGGGAGAATCACACCTTCAGCATCGAGGAATACAACACCTATGCCTGCCCCTGGCATCACAATCTCACGGCCGCCGTCTGCTCCTTCCGCACCGCCAAGGCGCTGAAGCAGAACCCGGGCTCGAGATATGAGATCACGAGCTTCATGTGGCGCAATTCAGTCCGTTTCGAATGGAATTCGCGCCAGCTTCTCGATCTGGGGCTGATGGAACCGGGGCAGTGGTTCTGAGACCGTGCAGGAGATTTCATGCCTCCGGCGGAGATGTTTTCGCATCCGCGACGGGAGGGCGGGATATCTGTCTTGCCGTGCCCGGTGCTTCGGTGCTTTACAGGGAACCGCAGAAAACGCAGGGTAGATGAATCAACGGGCCGCAAGCCTGAATGCGACAGGAGGAAAACATGAAATTCACCAGAAACGGACTGCTTGCCGCTATGCTCATGGGGGCGAGTCTTGGGGTTGCCCTGCCAGCGGCGGCGGAAGAGAACATCAAGCTCACCATCCTCGGGATCGGCGACATCTACAATTTCGATGCCGAGAAGGGCCGCGGCGGTTTCGCGCGCCTCAACGCCATCGCCAAGGCCGAGCGCGAGGCCAATCCCAACATGATCTACGTGTTTGACGGCGACATGCTCTCGCCCTCCATCCTTTCGGGCTTCGACAAGGGCCAGAACACCATTGATCTCACGAATATCGTGCCCTTCGATCTGGCCGTGCCCGGAAACCACGAGTTCGATTTCGGGGTGGAGAATTTCCGCGAGAAGATGGCCGCCTCGAAATACCCCTGGGCCGCGATCAACATCACCGGGCCGGATGGCATGCCCATGGAGGGCCTCGGCGGCGTGATGTGGAAGGAGATCGAGGGCCTGAAGATCGCGCTCATCCCGGTGGCGCAGGATACCAGCCCCGAGGTATCGAGCACCGGTGATCTCGTGTTCCTGCCCACGGTGGATACCGCCATCGAGGCCGCCGAGAAGGCGCGCGGCGAAGGTGCCGATCTGGTGATCGCGGTGGTGCAGACGGATCAGACCAATGACAAGCAGCTGTTCGACAGCCACGCCTTCGACGTGATCATCTCGGGCGACGATCATTCCTATGCCACCGCCTATGACGGCATCACCGCCTATGTGGAAACCTCGATTGACGGCAAATATATCGCGCCACTGGATCTCAACGTGACGGTGAAGGAAAAGGACGGCAAGCGCAAGGTGCGCTGGACGCCGGTCTTCCGCTTCATCGATACGGCCATGGTGGAGCCCGACCCGGAAACCCAGGCCAAGGTGGACGAATTCAACAGGAAGCTCGACGAGAGCCTCGATGTGGCGCTTGGTGTAACCGAAGGCCCGCTTGATTCGCGCCGCAACGTGGTGCGGGGCGAGGAATCCGCCATGGGCAACCTGATCGCCGATGCCATGCGCGCGGCCACCGGCGCCGATGTGGCGATTGCCAACGGCGGCGGCATCCGGGGCGATCGCGTCTATGAGGCGGGCAGCACCATCACCCGGCGCGACATCCTCACCGAGCTTCCCTTCGGCAATGCCACGGTGATGACGGAAATCCCCGGCAGCCAGCTGCTGGCGGCGATCGAGAACGGCGTGAGCCAGGTAGAGAAGGGTGCCGGGCGCTTCCCGCAGGTTTCGGGGATGACTTACGTGTTCGATCCTTCCGCGCCTCCCGGTTCGCGCGTGGTGGAGCTGAAGGTGAACGGCGAGCCGGTCGATCCCGACAAGCTCTACAAGGTGGCCGCCAATGATTACATCCTGCGCGGTGGCGATGGCTATGGCGCGCTTGGCGGGGGCCGGGTGCTCATCAATGCCGCCAACGGCAATCTTCTGGCCAATGACGTGATGGATTACATCGCGAAAACCGGCAAGATCACCGCAAAGGTGGAAGGGCGGATCAAGCGCGTGGGCGAGTAGGCCGGAGCGCACCCCGCAGCAATCGGGAAACAGAAAGGCCGCCGGATGGGAATCCGGCGGCCCTTTTCTTTCCTTCCGGCAGAAGCTTCCGGCCCGGCTCCGGCGATGGCCTGCGGGGCCTGCCTGCGTGCCTCAGAGATTGCGCTCCTGCAACAAGCCGAGGATGTGATAGCCGCCATCCACCCGGATGATCTCGCCGGTGGTGAAGGCGCCGTAATCGGATGCCAGATAGACGGCCGTGCCCCCCACCGCCTCGAGCGTGGCATTGCTGCCAAGCGGGGCGTTTTCGCCGATCACCCGGAAAACCTTGCGCGCGCCACCGATGGCGGAGCCGGCGAGGGTTTTCATCGGACCGGGGCTGATCGCGTTCACCCGGATGCCCTGCGGCCCCAGATCATTGGCAAGGTAGCGCACCGCGCTTTCGAGCGCCGCCTTGGCAACGCCCATCACGTTGTAATTGGGCTGCACCCGCTGGCTGCCCATGTAGGTGAGCGTCAGCAGCGTGCCGCCATCCGCCATCAGGGGCGTGGCGCGGCGCGCCAGATCGATGAAGCTGTAGCAGGAAATATCGAGGGAATTGAGGAAGTTCTGCCGCGTGGTCTTCACGAAGCGGCCGGTAAGCTCTTCCTTATCGGAAAACGCGATCGCGTGCACCAGAAAATCGAGCTTTCCCCATTGCTTCGCGATGGTATCGAACACCGCATCGAGCGAGGCCTCGTCCTGCACATCCGCGGGCATCACCAGCTCCGGCGGCGTGCCGACGCTCTCGGCCAGGGGCTTCACCCGCTTGCCGAAACCCTCGCCCTGGTAAGTAAAGGCAAGCTCCGCCCCCTCGTCGGCCATTGCCTTTGCGATGCCCCAGGCGATGGAGCGATCATTCGCCACCCCCAGCACCAACCCGCGCTTGCCCTTCATCAGCTCAGCCATCTGCCTGCTCCCTGCCTTTGCAACCGCTTCAATCGCGGAATTTCGAGATCAGCATCGAACCATTGGTGCCGCCAAAGCCGAAGCTGTTGGTCATCACCGTATCGAGCCCGGCGTTTTCCACCAGTTCGGTGGCGATTTCACCCGGTTTCAGCGCCGGATCGAGGTTTTCGACATTGATCGAAGGGGCGATGAAATCGTCGCGCAGCATCAGAAGGCAATAGATCGCCTCCTGCGCGCCGGTGGCGCCCTGGCTGTGGCCCGTCATGGATTTGGTGGAGCTGATCGGCGGCGTGGTTCCTTCGCCGAACACCCGGCGCACGGCCTCCACCTCGCCCACATCGCCCACCGGCGTGCTGGTGCCGTGGGCGTTGATGTAGCTCACATGCCGATCCTCGGGCAGGGTGGAAAGCGCCAGCCGCATCGCCCGCTCGCCGCCCTCGCCCGAGGGGGCGACCATGTCATGCCCGTCGGAGGTGGCGCCGTAGCCGGTGATCTCGCCGTAGATTTTCGCGCCGCGTGCCTTCGCGCGCTCCAGATCCTCGAGCACCACCATGCCGCCGCCGCCGGCGATCACGAAGCCATCGCGATCGGCATCGAAGGCGCGGCTCGCCCGCTCGGGCGTATCATTATACTTGCTGCTCATCGCTCCCATGGCATCGAACAGGCAGGAAAGCGTCCAGTCCAGCTCCTCGCCGCCGCCGGCAAACATCAGATCCTGCTTGCCCATCATGATCTGCTCGGCCGCGCTGCCGATGCAATGGAGGCTCGTCGAGCAGGCCGAGGTGATGGTGTAGTTGATGCCCTTGATCCTGAAGGCGGTGGCCAGATTGGCCGACACGGTGGACGACATGCACTTGGGCACGGCGAAAGGCCCGATCCACTTGGGCGCGCCCTTTTCCATGACGATCCTGTGCGCCTTGTAGAAGGTCGAGGTGGAAGGCCCGCCGGAGCCCGCGATCAGCCCCGAGCGCGGGTTGACGATATCGCTCTCCTCCAGCCCCGCATCCGCGATCGCCTGCTGCATGGCGATATGGGCATAGGCCGCGCCCGGCCCCATGAAGCGCAGCACGCGCTTTTCCACATGCTCCCTGATGTCGATCTTCGGCGCGCCGGCGACCCGGCTGCGAAATCCGTGCTCGATCATGTCCTCGTTGGCGGTGATGCCGGACTTGCCGGCCTTCAGCGCGGCGGCGACTTCTTCGGCATCATTGCCGATCGAGGAAACGATCCCCAACCCGGTTATCACGACTCGGCGCATTTCGTTCTCCTTCAGACGTGGCCGCAGACCGGCGGCTTATTCCTTCGGGGCGGCAAGGCCCACCTTCATGTCCTTCACGGCGCAGACGATCTCACCATCGGCGCGCACGATCCCGTCGGCCACGCCCATCTTCAGGCGCCGGTCGATCACCCGGGTGAATTGCACCTCGTAGCTCACCAGCCTGCGCTCGGGCGTGACCATGCCCGAAAGCTTGACCTCGCCCACGCCAAGGGCAAAGCCCTGCCCCTGCCAGCCGCGCCAGCCGAGGTTGAAGCCCGTAAGCTGCCACAGCCCATCGAGCATCAGGCAGCCCGGCATCACCGGATTGCCCGGGAAATGGCAGGGGAAGAACCACAGATCGGGGGTGATGTCGAGCTCGGCCAGCACATGGCCCTTGCCATGTTCGCCCGCATCGCCGCTCACCTCGGTGATGCGGTCCATCATCAGCATCGGCGGCTCGGGAAGCTGCGCATTGCCGGGGCCGAAAAGCTCGCCGCGTGCGCATTTGAGAAGCTCTTCCTTGTCGAAACTGGTCGGAAAATCGGCCATTCTGCCTTGCCCCGTTCTTTGCTGATGTCGGTTGCCTCTCCCTAGCATCTGGCTTCATGCAAGGGCAATAGCGCGAAAAGCCCACATCGCGGGCGGGAGAAAATCCATTGATAAGGGCGAGCGGCATTCATTATAATGGTTCCAGCTTGCAGAAGGCCGGGAAAGGAATGATGAGCGAAATCAGCGCAAGACGCAGCAGCGAATGGCTCGAGGGCGCGGGCCTGCGCCCCACGCGCCAGCGCCTCGCATTGGCGGCGCTCCTGATCGGGGACGGCAAGCACCGTCACGTCACGGCCGAAAGCCTCTATGCGGCGTCGCGCGAAGCGGGCGAGAGCGTCTCGCTGGCCACCGTCTACAACACCCTGCGCGCCTTCTGCGAGGCGGGATTGCTGCGCGAGATCATGCTCGAGGGCAACAAGAGCTATTTCGATACCAATACCTCCGATCACCCGCATTTCTACTGGGAAGAGGATCAGCGGCTGACGGACGCCCCCGCAGAAGAGCTTGAAATCCGCCGCCTGCCGGATGCGCCCGCAGGCGCCGAGATCAGCAAGGTTGACGTGGTGATCCGCCTGCGCCGCGCCTGATCCCGAACGCCCGCCCTCACCGCCTGATACAGCTGATACAAGGGCCCCCGGGCTTTTCCCTTCCGGTGAACTGTGCGACTGTGCCACGGAAGACGGAGGAGCGGAGGGATGGCTGTATCGGTTTGCGTTTTCGATGCTTACGGCACGCTGTTTGATGTCAATGCCGCAGCGCGCGAGGCAGCGCGCGAAGATGCTACGCTGGCAGAATGCTGGCCGCGCCTTGCGGCAGACTGGCGCGCGAAACAGCTGCAATACACCTGGATCAGGGCGCTCGCGGGCGCGCATGCGGATTTCTGGCAGGTCACCACGGAGGCGCTTGACTGGGCGATGGAGGCGAGCGGCCTCGAGGATCGCGATCTGCGCGAGCGCCTGCTGGCGCTTTACCGGGAGCTTGCCGCCTATCCCGAGGTGCCGGCGATGCTGGCGGCGCTGAAGCAGGCAGGGATGGCCACGGCGATCCTCTCGAACGGCAGCCCCGGGATGCTGGAAGGGGCGGTGAAATCGGCCGGGATCGGCGATTTCCTTGACGATGTGCTTTCGGTCGAGGCCGTCGGCATCTTCAAGCCCGCCCCGGCTGTCTATGCGCTGGTCACGCAGGCCTTTTCCTGCACGCCGGAAGCAGTGCTTTTCGTCTCCTCCAACGGCTGGGACGCGGCGGCCGCGAAGGGCTTCGGCTTTCGGAGCGCCTGGGCCAATCGCGCCGGCGAGCCTGCCGATCGCCTGCCCTGGAAGCCCGACCGCATCCTCCCGGATCTTCGCGCGGTGCCGGAACTGGCGGCAGAGGCATGATGCGGTATTTCGAAAGCTCCGACGGGGTGCGGCTTGCCTGGCGCGACGAGAGAAGCGCGCGCGCGGGCGTGCCGCTATTGTGCCTTTCGGGGCTCACGCGCAACAGCGCCGATTTCGATTTCGTGGCGCCGCATCTGAAGAATGTGCGCCTGATCCGCATGGATTACCGCGGCCGCGGGGCCTCTCAATGGGCCGATCCGGCGAGTTATACGGTGGCTCGCGAGGCGCAGGACGCGCTTGAGCTTCTCGATCATCTCGGGATCGAGCGCACCGCGATCCTCGGCACCTCGCGCGGCGGGCTGATCGCGATGACGCTCGCCGCCACGGCGCGCGAGCGGCTCGCTGGCGTGATCCTCAATGATATCGGCCCCGAGATCGCGCCCGAGGGGATCGCCTTCATCCGCTCCTATATCGGCACACCCCCGCCCTGGAAAACGCTGGCCGAGGCGGCCACGGCGCGCGCCGCGCTGCCCGGTTTCGAAGGCGTGCCGCCCGCGCGCTGGCAGGCGGAGGCGCGCAATCTCTACGAGGAAACGCCCGAAGGGCTGAAGCTGCGCTATGATCCGGCGCTCGCCGCAGCCTTCGCCGATGCGGATGCCTCCGCGCTGCCGGATCTGTGGCCGCTGTTCGATGCGCTCGAGGGGCTGCCGCTCGGGCTGATCCGGGGCGCGAATTCCAACATTCTTTCGCGCGAAACGGCAGCCCAGATGCGCGCCCGCCGCCCCGACATGGCCTTCGCCGAGGTGCCGGGGCGCGGGCATGTGCCGTTTCTGGACGAACCCGAGGCGCTCGGGGTGATCGAAAAGGTGCTGGAGGATGTGCGATGAGCCGCGAAGCCGTTGACCACGCGATGATCCTGGCCGCTGAGGAGCGGCTCGCAGGCAAGGCGCGCCTCACGCCGATCCTTTCCTCGCCCTTCCTCAACGAGATCGCCGGGCGGCAGGTGCTGGTGAAGCCCGAATGCCTGCAGCACACCGGCAGCTTCAAGTTTCGCGGCGCCTGGTCGGCGATCTCGGCGCTGGCGAAAAAGGCCCTGCGGCGGGGCGTGATCGCCTTCAGCTCGGGCAACCACGCGCAGGGTGTGGCGCTGGCGGCGCGTGCCCATGACGCGCCGGCGCTGATCGTCATGCCCTCGGACGCGCCGGCGGCGAAGATCGCCAATACCCGCGGCCTCGGCGGCGAGGTGGTGATGTATGATCGCGCGACGCAGGATCGCGATGCGATCGGCGAGGCGCTGGCGCGCGAGCGCGGCCTTACCCTGATCCGCCCCTATGACGAGCCGCTGGTGATCGCCGGGCAGGGCACGGTGGGGCTCGAGATCGCGCAACAGGCGGCCGAGCAGGGCGTGGCCGAGGCCGAGGTGCTGGTGCCCTGCGGCGGCGGCGGGCTCACCTCCGGCATCGCGCTGGCGCTCGAGGCGGAGGCGCCGGGGATGCTGGTGCGCCCGGTGGAGCCCGAGGGCTTTGACGACGTGGCGCGCTCGCTCGAAAGCGGGCGGATCGAGGAGAACGCGCAAAGGGCGGGATCGCTCTGCGACGCGATCATCACGCCCGCGCCGGGCGTGATCACCTTCCCCATCCTCGCGCGCCTCTGCGGCCCCGGCCTCGTGGTGAGCGAAGACGAGGCGCTTGCCGCGATGGCGCTCGCCTTCGCCCATCTCAGGATCGTGCTCGAGCCGGGCGGCGCGGTGGCGCTGGCGGCGGCGCTTTTCCACCCCGCAGAGATCGAGGGCGAAAGCGTGATCGTGGTGGCCTCGGGCGGGAATGTGGATGCGGATGTGTTTCACGATGCGCTCGGGCGCATCCCGTATGATCGGATTCGATAGAATCTCCAACGGAGGGCATGCAACCGCCCGGGCATGCGCCCCGGGCGGGGCAAATTCGCCCAGACACCACATGGGCCAAGGTCGGCACCATGCCTCTGCCTGCCGCAAACTGATTGACATTGCCAATATCTCCTGCGGATACTCCCGCCAAAGGGAGGAACGGGATGCGCACGAAAGTGGCGATCATCGGCGGCGGGCCTTCGGGGCTGCTCTTGGGCCAGCTTCTCATGAAACGGGGGATCGACAACGTGATCCTCGAGCGGCGCACGCGCGCCCATGTGCTGGGGCGGATCCGCGCGGGCGTGCTCGAAGTGGGCTTTGTGGAACTCATGCACCAGGCAGGCGTCAGCGCGCGGATGCAGCGCGAGGGCTTCATCCATGACGGCATCGAGATCGCCCATGGCGAGCGCATGTTTCGCATCGATTTCCAGAAGCTGGTGCGCCGCCCGGTGGTTGTCTATGGCCAGACGGAGGTGACGCGCGATCTTTACGCCGCGCGCGATGAAGCCGGCGGCGAAACCATCCATGAGGCCGAGGATGTGGCGATCCACGGCGCGGACGGCGATGCGCCATATGTGACCTTCACGAAAGATGGCGAGAAATGCCGGCTCGATTGCGAATTCATCGCCGGCTGCGATGGCTTCCACGGCGCAAGCCGCCCCACCATCCCCGCCAATCTGCGCCGCGAATACGAAAAAGCCTATCCCTTCGGCTGGATGGGGGTGTTGAGCGAAACGCCCCCCGCCAATCGCGAACTGATCTATTCCTGCTCCGAGCACGGCTTTGCGCTCTGCTCGATGCGCCGGGAAAACCTCAGCCGCTACTACGTGCAATGCCCGCTCTCCGACAGCCCCGATGACTGGCCCGACGATCGCTTCTGGGATGAGCTGAAGCGCCGCCTGCCCGCCCCGGTGGCCGAGCGGCTTGTCACCGGGCCCTCGATCGAGAAATCCATCGCCCCCCTGCGCAGCTTCGTCAGCGAGCCGATGCAATGGGGCAGGCTTTTTCTCTGCGGCGATGCCTCCCATATCGTGCCGCCCACCGGCGCCAAGGGGCTCAACACCGCCGCGTCGGATGTGCATTATCTCCACAGCGCGCTCGGCGCATGGTATGATCGCGGCGATGAGGCGGAGCTTGCGGGCTACAGCGCACGCGCGCTTTCGCGCATCTGGAAGGCCGAGCGCTTTTCCTGGTGGATGACGAACCTTCTCCACCGCTTCCCCGAGCAATCGGGCTTCGATCTGAAGATTCAGGCGGCGGAGCTGGACTATCTCGCAAACAGCACGGCGGCGCAGAAGGCGCTGGCGGAAAACTACGTGGGGTTGCCATACTGATGCGGATCGCGAAGCTTGCCGATATCCATGTGCATTTCAGCGATGAGGGCCCGCGCGAGGGGCCGGCCTTGGTGTTTTCCAATTCGCTCGGCACCGATTTCCGCCTGTGGGACGATCTCGTGCCGCTCCTGCCCGCGAATCTGCGCCTGATCCGCTACGATACCCGCGGCCACGGGCTGACGGACGCCCCCGAAGGCGCATATTTCATGGGCGATCTGGTGGCGGATGCGGCGCGGCTTCTGGATCATCTGGGCGTGCGGGAATGCGTCTTCGTCGGGCTTTCGATCGGGGGAATGATCGCGCAGGGGCTGGCGGCCGAGCGGCTCGATCTGGTGCGCGCGGTGGTGCTTTCCAACACCGCCCCCAAGATCGGCACGCCCGAGATCTGGCGCGAGCGTATCGAGATGGTCAAGAAAGGCGGCATCGAGGCGCTGGCCGATACCATCCTCGCGCGCTGGTTCTCGCGCCGCTTCCATGAGGCGCGCGCAGAGGAGCTCACCGGCTGGCGCCACATGCTGACGCGCACCCCGCGCGCGGGCTATATCGGTTGCTCGGCGGCGATCGGGGAAACCGACCTTTACGAGAGCACCGCGCGCCTGCGCCTGCCCGCGCTCGCCATCGCCGGCAACGAGGATGGCTCCACCCCGCCCGATCTGGTGCGCGAAACGGCCGGGCTGATCCCCGGCGCGCGCTTCCACCTCATCCGCGGCGCGGGGCATATCCCTTGCGTCGAAAGCCCGCGCGAATATGCCGATGTGCTGATGCGGTTCCTGGAGGAGATCGGCCATGTCTGAGCGGTTCGCGAAAGGCATGGAGAAGCGGCGCGCGGTGCTGGGCGATGCGCATGTGGATCGCGCCGAAGCCGCGAAGGGCGCCTTTGACGCCCCCTTTCAGGATCTGATCACCGAAGGCGCATGGGGCACGGTCTGGGCGGGCGAGGAGATCTCGGATCGCGATCGCTCGCTGATCACGCTCGCCCTTCTCGCCGCTGGCGGCCATTGGGACGAGCTTGCCATGCACATCCGCGCCACGAAGCGCACCGGCGCCACCCCTGAGGAGGTGCGCGCGGCCTTCCTGCATGTGGCGATCTACGCTGGCGTGCCGGCCGCCAACAAGGCGCTGAAGATCGCCCGGCAAACCTATGAGGAAATGGGGGTATCCCTGTGACAGAACACAGCCACCGCAAGGGCCCGTCCGGCCCCTTCTTCGCCCGCGATTTCGCCCGCCATCCGCCCGCGCGCTGGCCCGATTACAAGACGAGCATCGCCCGCTCCCCGAGCCAGCCCCTGCTTTCCATCGAGCAGGGGCTCGGCGAGATCACCGGCCCGCTTTTTTCACTCAGAGACATCGGCCCGCAGGACAATGACCTCCTCGCCAACTACACCCACGGCGGCAGCCCGATCGGCGAGCGCATCCTGATCCACGGCCGGGTGCTGGATGAAAACGCCCGCCCCGTGCCGGGCGTGCTGGTGGAAATCTGGCAGGCCAACGCCGCCGGGCGCTATCGCCACCGCAACGATGGCTATCTCGCGCCGCTTGATCCGAATTTCGGCGGCTGCGGGCGCACCGTTACCGATGCGGAGGGCTATTACTTCTTCCGCACCCTGAAGCCCGGCGCCTACCCCTGGCCCAACGCGACAGACAGCTGGCGCCCGCCGCATATCCACTTCTCGATCTTCGGCTCGGGCTTTGCCCAGCGCCTGATAACGCAGGCCTATTTCGAGGGCGATCCCCTGATCGCGCGCTGCCCGATCGCGCAGAGCATCCCCGATCCGCAGGCGCTCGAGATGCTGATCGCCCGGCTCGATATGGAAAATTCCGTGCCCTTCGACATGCTCGCCTGGCGCTTCGATATCGTGCTGCGCGGGCGGCGCTCCACCTATTTCGAAAACCGCCCGGAAGGGAACTGAGCCATGAACAAACCCCGGATCCTGAAAGAAACCCCCTCGCAGACGGCCGGGCCCTATGTGCATATCGGCCTCGCGCCCCGCGCCGCGGGGTTCGACATCTACGAACAGGAGCTTGGCACCGATATCGCCGGCCCCGAGGCGAAAGGCGAACGCATCCGCGTCACCGGCTGCGTTTTTGATGCCACCGGCGCGCCGGTCAGGGACGCCCTGATCGAAGCCTGGCAGGCCAATGCGGAAGGCCACTTCCCCCACCCCGAGGATGGCCGCGCCACCGAGCCCGGCTTTCGCGGCTGGGGCCGCGTCATCAGCGATTTCGAGAGCGGCGAATGGGCGTTCGATACCATCAGGCCCGGCCCCGTCCCGGGGCCACGCGGCCAGCTTCAGGCGCCTCATATCGCG
Source organism: Albidovulum sp. (assembly GCA_015491895.1). Lineage (GTDB taxonomy): Bacteria > Pseudomonadota > Alphaproteobacteria > Rhodobacterales > Rhodobacteraceae > WFVA01. The sequence continues at coordinate 24,031 of WFVA01000105.1, forward strand.
CTCTGGCTGGTGGCGCGCGGCATCAATATCGGCCTCCACACCCGTCTCTATTTCCCCGAGGAGGAGGCGGCCAATGCCGCCGATCCGGTGCTCTGCGCCATCCCCGATCCGCGCCGGCGCGCCACCCTCATCGCCCGGCGCATCGAGCGCGAAGAGGGCGTGACATACCGCTTCGACATCCGTATTCAGGGCGCGGACGAAACCGTTTTCCTGGATATCTGAACCATGAGCAAACCCTGCATCATCTGCGTGGCCATCACCGGCTCGGTGGCGCAGAAGGCGCATAATCCGGCGGTGCCGATCACCGTGGCCGAGCAGGTGGAAAGCACCCATGAAGCCTTCGAGGCCGGTGCTGCCATCGCCCATTGCCATGTGCGCGAGGATGACGGCACGCCCACCTCCGATCCCGAGCGCTTCGCCCGCCTCATGGAGGGCATCCGCGCCCATTGCCCCGGCATGATCATCCAGCTTTCCACCGGCGGGCGCTCCGGCAGCGGCAGGGCGCGCGGCGGGATGCTCTCTCTGCGCCCCGACATGGCCTCGCTCTCGGTGGGCTCCAACAATTTCCCCACCAGGGTTTACGAGAACCCGCCCGATCTGGTGGATTGGCTCGCGGCAGAGATGCTGAAATACGGCGTCAAGCCCGAGATCGAGGCCTTCGATCTTTCTCACATCTTCCAGGCCTCGAAAATGGCCGCAGAGGGCCGCCTCAAACGCCCGCTTTACGTGCAGTTCGTGATGGGGGTGAAGAACGCCATGCCGGTGGATCGCGAGGTGTTCGATTTCTACGTGAAAACGCTGAAGCGCCTCGAGCCCGATGCCGAATGGTGCGGCGCGGGCGTTGGGCCGGGGCAGATCCTGCTCAATGAGTGGTCGATCCGGGCCGGGGGGCACACCCGCACCGGGCTTGAGGACAACATCCGCCTCGATCGCGAAACCCTCGCCCCCTCCAACGCCGCGCTGGTGAAGCGCGCGGCTGATCTGTGCGAAAAATACGAGCGCACCGTGGCCAGCCCGGCCCAGGCGCGTGAAATCCTCGGCCTCGGGGGCGCATGAGCATGGCCGTTTCCCCGTTTGACAGCGCCCTTTACCGCGATCTCTTCACCGATCCCGATCTGCGCCCGCTTTTCACCGACACCGCCGAGCTGCGCGCCATGCTGCTGGTCGAGGGCACGCTTGCCAAGGTGCAGGGAAAGCTTGGCATCATCCCGCCTGAAAGCGGCGAATTCATCCACCGCGCCAGCCTCGAGATCCAGCTTGATCCGGCGGCGCTGGCGGCGGAAACGGGGCGTTCGGGCGTATGCGTGCCGGCGCTGGTTGCCGCCTTTCGCAAGGCGATGGACGCGCCCGAACATGCGCAATACGTCCATTGGGGCGCCACCTCGCAGGATATCATCGACACCGCGCTGATCCTGCGGCTGCGCCAGGCGCTGGCGAAGATGGATGCCCGCCTCGTGGCGCTCATTCGCGCGCTCGGCGGCCTTGCCGGGGAACACGCCCGCCTCGTGATGGCGGCGCGCACCTGGGGGCAATATGCCACGCCCACCACCTTCGGCGCGGTGGTGGCAAGCTGGGGCCGCCCGCTCCTGCGCCATCGCCTGCGGCTGATCGAACGCCGCCCGCGGCTGTTGCGCCTGAGCCTCTCGGGCGCGGCGGGCACGCTTTCGGTGCTGGGCGAAAAGGGGCCGGAAGTGGCGCGCGAGATGGCCTCGGCGCTCGGGCTGGAGCCCCCCGAGGGCAGCTGGCACGGCGAGCGCGATTGCATCGGCGAGCTTGCCGGCTGGTGCGCGGGGCTGGCTGCGAGCCTTGGCAAGATGGGCGAGGATCTCCTGATCCTCACACGCAGCGAAATCGGCGAGGTGGCGCTTTCCGGGGGCGGCGGCTCATCCACCATGCCACAGAAATCCAATCCTGTCCTGCCCTCGCTTCTGGTCACCCTGGCGCGCTTCACCGCCGCGCAGGAGAGTGCCGTGCGCGCCGCCGTGCCGCACCGCGAACAGCGCGACGGCGCGGCCTGGATGCTTGAGTGGCTGAGCCTGCCGCCGCTCGTTATGGCCGCCGGGCGCGCGCTTCAGGCGGCGGAGGATCTGGCGGGCGGGATCTCCCCCTGCGCCGATGCGATGCGCGCCCATCTGGAGGCCGACGGCGGCATGATGCTGGCCGAGGCGCTATCCTTCGCGCTGGCCGCGCATATGCCGAGGCCCGAAGCGCAGCCGGCCGTCAAGGCATTGGCAATGCAGGCAAAAGAGGAAGGGCGCCCGCTCCTCGATCTGGCGCGGGAACGCTGGCCGGAGATTGATTTCGCCGCCCGCCTCGCGCCCGAAGCCCAGCTTGGCCAGGCCCCGGCCGAGGCGGAAGCCTTCGCCCGGATCGCGAAAAGTATTTGAACTGATCGGTTCAGTTTGCTACTGGCATGGGCGAACGGGAGAAACGCCCATGCAGAGCCGCCTGCCCTTCCATTTCATCCTGATCACCCTGGTGCTCAACGCCATGGGGATCGGGATCATCATGCCGGTGATGCCCGATCTGATCCGCGACGTGACAGGCACGGATCTCGCCCATGCGACGATCTGGGGCGGGGTTCTGGCCACCTCTTTCGCGGTGATGCAGTTCCTGTTCTCCCCGCTGATCGGCAGCCTCTCCGATCGCTTCGGACGCCGCCCCGTGCTTCTGGCCTCGCTCCTCGTGGTCACGCTCGATTACCTGCTGATGGCAACGGCGAACACCATCTGGCTGCTGCTTGCCGCCCGCATCATCGGCGGCATCGCCACCGCCACCCAGTCCACCGCAAGCGCCTTAATGGCCGATGTCTCGGCGCCGGCGGAAAAGGCGAAGAACTTCGCCCTCACCAGCGCCGCCTTCGGGCTTGGCTTCGTGCTTGGCCCGGTGCTGGGCGGGGTGCTGGGAAGCTACGGGCCGCGCGCGCCATTCCTTGCGGCGGCTGCTCTTACTGCCGCCAATTTCGCCTTTGGCTGGCTTGTGATGCGCGAGAGCCTGCCTGCGGGCCTGCGCCGCCCCTTTGAGTGGCACCGGGCCAATCCGCTCGGCGCCCTGCGCCATATCGCCCGCCTGCCCGGCCTCGGGCCCCTTCTTCTGGTGGTATTCCTCAATCAGATCGCCTTCTTCGTCTATCCCTCGATCTGGGCCTATTTCACCCGCGCAAGATATGGATGGTCTCCCGCGATGGTGGGATACTCGCTCGCGCTGTTCGGCCTTTCGATGGTGCTCGTGCAGGGCTGGCTGATCCGCCCGATCCTCGCCCGGCTCGGCGAACGCGGCACCGTTTTCCTCGGATTTTCCATCGAAATCCTTTCCTTCCTCCTGATCGCGCTGATCCCGAACGGGCTGATCGTGCTTGCCCTCACGCCCCTTTCCGCGCTCGGAGGCATCGCCGGGCCGGCGCTTCAGGCCATTCTTTCGCATCGGGTCGCACCCGATCAGCAGGGCGAGCTGCAGGGGCTTCTGGCGAGCATCGGCTCTCTCGGCATGATCCTCTCGCCGCTTATCATGACACAGACCTTCGCCTTCTTCAGCAGCCCCGCCGCACCCCTGCACCTGCCCGGCGCACCCTTCCTGCTTTCGGCGCTTCTGATCGGCACCTGCATCCTGATCCTGCGCCGCGCGCTCGGCGCCCTCTCCGTGACCGAAGGAACCTGAGCGCAACGGTTTCCCTCACGAATTCGCGATGCCCTCGCTATCGCCGGAAGGATTTGATAAAACCTCCAGCGAACGGCATTGACAGCAAGGGAAGAGAGCACGTGGAAAGCACCGCTCGCGACGAAACGCAGGATACGGCAACCGAGCTTGACGCCGATACCATGCAGCAGCAGGCCGAGGCGGCAGCGGATTTCATCAAGGCGCTCAGCCACGAAGGGCGGCTGATGATCCTGTGCTATCTCTGCTCGGGCGAAAAATCGGTGACGGAGCTGGAGCAGCTTCTTTCCACCCGTCAGGCGGCGGTGAGCCAGCAGCTTGCCCGCCTGCGCGCCGAGGGGCTTGTCTCCTGCCGGCGCGAAGGCAAGGTGATGTATTATCGGCTGGCGGATTCCAGGGCCCGGATGATGATCGATCTCATTTACGGCCTGTTCTGCGGCCGGGAACGCTAGACCTGAACGAAAAAGGGGCCGCCGGCCTGCAGGCGCGGCGCCCCCTCCTTTCCTGCGGCCGCAAGGGCCGCGGTGGCCGGATCAGCCGAACATGTCCTTGGTGATGCCCTCGTACCAGCCGAGGCTTTCCTCGTAGGTCGCCTTGCGCAGCTCGGCAGGCTCGCCCGTCTTGCTGATGAAGCCGTCCACCTTGGCGATCTTCTCGGGCGTCGCCTCGTAGGAAGCGCCCACCTTGATGCCGTCATCGGTATCGATCAGCGACCAGCAGGTATTGCTGTATTTCGCCGGGAACACCTTGCTGCCCAGGAGCGCGCCGCGGATCGCCATGGCGCAGACCTTGGCCTGGCTGTTGGCCGAGAAGCCGGATTTCGGCATGTCGCCCTGATGCGAGGAATCGCCGAGCACATGGATGTTTTCATCCATCCTCGACTGCATCGTGGCCGGCACCACCGGCGCCCAGCCCTTGTCATTGGTGATGCCGGCGATCTCGGCGATCCTGCCGGCCTTCTGGGCCGGGATCACGTTGCACACGTCAACCTTGGTGACTTCGCCATCCACCACGACTTCCATCGAATCCGGGCGCACCTCCACATTGGCGCCGCCGAAATCGGGGCCGATCCATTCGATCATGCCAGGATAATGCTCGGCCCATCCCTCCTGGAACAGCGCCATCTTCGAGAATTTCGGCTTGGGATCGAGGATGATGATCTTGGCTGTCGGGTTCTTTGCCTTCAGCACATGCGCCACCATCGACACCCGCTCATAGGGCCCCGGCGGACAGCGGAAGGGATTGGGCGGCGCAACAAGGCAGAAGGTGCCGCCTTCGCGCATGTTCTCGACCTGCGCCTTCAGCAGCTGGGTCTGGGATCCGGCCTTGTAGGCGTGGGGCATTTCATCCTGATTGGAAATATCCCAGCCCGGCACGGAACCCTCGACGAAATCGATGCCCGGGCTCAGCACCAGCCTGTCATAGGGGAGCGCATAACCCCCTGCGAGGCTTACGATCTTCTTGTCGCGGTCGATGCCCACGGCCCAGTCATGCACCACGTTGATGCCGTATTCGGAGGCGAGCTTGCCGTAGGTGTGGCCGATGGATTCGAAATCGCGGAAGCCGCCGATGTAGAGGTTCGAGAAGAAGCAGGTGTAATATTTGCGCGTGGGTTCCACCAGCGTGACATCCAGCGCGCCCTTGCTGTCTTTCGCGAGGTAGCGCGCGACCGTGGCGCCGCCGGCGCCACCGCCGATCACCACCACCCGCGGCTTGCCCATGGCGCGCACCATCGGCGCGGAGAGCGCGGCGGCGGTGGTGGCCGCGGCAGTACCGAGGAACTTGCGTCTGTTGAGTGTCATTTCAGTCTCCCTTTCGTGAATGTGTCTTGATCGCTCTTCCCCGGTTATTCACCCAGGGTTTCGAAATATGCGGCAAGCGCCGCAATCTCTTCGTTCGAAAGCCGCCCGGCCATCATCTGCATCACCGGATGCGGGCGCTTCTTTTCCTTGTAGGCGTGCATGGCCACGACGAAATCCTCGACCGGCCAGCCGGTGATCGAGGGAATGCCCTCGTCAGCGCCGCTGCGCTGATGGCAGGTCAGGCATTCGCTGGCGAGATATTCGCCGTATTCGGGATCGCCCTTGATGGCGAGGATCTCGGGCGGAACGACATGTTCGCTCGGCAATGCCGTGGGCGCGGCCTCCGGGATATCGGCCGGATTGGCCGAGAACTGGCGCAGGTAGGCGATCACGTCGGCCCGATCCTGCGGATCCTTGAGGCCTCGGAAATTCATCCGGGTCCTCGAGATCAGCGATCTCGGATTTTCGAGATAGACATCCAGATTCTCGAAATTCCAGACCAGCCCGTCGGCCCCCTGGCGCAGCATGTCTTTCGAATAGCGGAAGCCTTCGATGCTGCCGGCCTTGCGATCGAAGATGCCGTTGAGATGAGGGCCGATGCGGTTTACCGCACCGGCCCCGATCTGATGACAGCTTGCGCAGTATTTGCGGAACAGATCCGCACCACGCTTTTCATCACCGATGTCAGTGGCTCCCGCCGCCTGCGCAAAGCAGACGGCGACGAGCCAGGGAAGAAGGTTCGCGCGCAGCTTCTTCATGGCACCCTTGTTATTGTCCGACCGATTTCAGATAGGCGATGATCGCGGCAAGATCCTTCTCCTTCTTGAGGCCCGCGAAGCTCATCTTGGTTTTCGGCACGAAATCCTTGGGCTTTCTGAGGAATTCCGCAAGCGCTGCCTCATCCCACACAAGCCCTTCCTCGGCCTTGGCCCGCAGCGCCTTGGAATACTTGAAGCCTTCCACACTCGCAGCGGGCTTGCCGACGATGCCGGTGAGGATCGGGCCGGTCTTGTTCTTTGCGCCCTCGCCTACCTGATGGCAGGCCTTGCACTTCTTGAAGACCTTCTTGCCGTGCTCGACAAGCTCGGGATCAAGCGCCGCTTCGGCCGGAGCTTCGGCAGCAGGGGCTGCTGCGGGCGCAGCCTCGGCAGTCGCGGTTTCGGCCGCGGCGGCTTCCTCCGCCCTGGCTTCCTCCTCGCTCTCGGCAGCCTTTGCCGCCTCTTCGGCCTCGCGTGCCGCGGTTTCTTCCGGCGTCACGTCAAGCACGGCCGCGCGCGCGGTGATCTCGACGCCCTGCTTGCAATTCTCCATGCAGGGCTCGCGGATGAATTTCGGCAGCTCGACCTCGTCGCGGTCATCCATGTAGAAGCCGTCGGCATTGGGCATCTTGATGGATGTGAAATTCTCGCGGTTGAGCTCGAACTCCTCATCGTCAACGATATCGTTGACATAGAGGAGATAGGCGGTGATCGCATAGGTTTCATCCGCGCTCAGGCTACGTGCAAAACCGAACGGCATGGCACGGTGCGGATAATCCCAGGCGGTGGAGAGATAGGGCCAGTAGGAGCCGATCGTCTTCACCGGGCGGTCATCCGTGAGGGTGCCCTGCCCGCCGGCCAGGATCGGCCAGCGATCCACGCCCTCGCCGAAATCACCGTGGCAGATGGCGCATTGCTCGATGAAAAGCTCCTCGCCCTCAGCCACCGTGCCGCTGCCTTCGGGCAGGCCGAGGCCATCGGGGCGCACATCGATATCCCAGGCCGCGACCTCTTCGGGAAGAGCCTCGCGCCCGAGGTTGAACTTTTCGGCCGAGGCGGGCGCGGCCAGGACCAGCGCCGCCGTGGTGGCCGCGAGTGTTGTCTCAAGAAATTTCGACATTTTCTGCCTCGCCGTTTTCATTCACATACCAGGTCTGGATGCCGTTGTTGTGATAGATGGAATTCACGCCCCGGATGGCGCGCAGCTCGTCCTTGGTGGGCTGCACGTAGCCGGTGCTGTCGATCGCGCGGCTCTGCAGCAGGAGCGGCTTTCCGTCCCAGTCGAACTCGAAGTAGAAACGGTGGATCGACTTGTCGAGGCTCGGGCCATCGATGCGTGCCTTGTGCCAGTTCTTGCCGCCGTCGATGGTGACATCCACGCGCGGGATCGTGCCACGGCCGGACCAGGCAACGCCGGTGATCACCGTTGGCCCCTTGCCGTGCAGGATCGGCTTCTGGGGGCTCGGGCTGGTGATAACGGATTTCGCATCCATCACCCAGGTGAACATCCGCGCCCGCCCGTCAGGCATGAGATCGGTGTATTTGCTGGTTTCCTCGCGGTGCATCCAGGGCTTGTCGCCCACCTCGATGCGGCGCAGCCACTTGACCCACATGTTGCCTTCCCAGCCCGGCACCACCAGGCGGATCGGGTAGCCCTGCTCCTTGCGCAGCGCTTCGCCATTCATCTTGAAGGCGACAAGGCAATCATCGAGCGCCTTCTCGATCGGGATCGAGCGGGTCATCCCCGCGGCATCGGCGCCCTCGGCGAGGATCCACTTGCCGTTGGTCTTTACCCCGGCTTCCTCAAGCAGCAGGCGCAGCGGCACGCCGGTATACATCACGTTGTGGATCATGCCGTGGGTGAACTGCACGCCATTGAGCTGCGCGCCGCGCCATTCCATGCCGGTATTGGCGGCGCATTCGAGGAAATAGACGTGGTTTGAGCGCGGGAAGCGCATCAGATCTTCCATGGTGAAGACAAGCGGCTTCTCCACCAGCCCGTTGATCATCAGCCGGTGCTTCGCGGGATCCACATTGGCAGCGCCCGAATGGTGGCGCTCGAAGCAGATGCCGTTCGGGGTGATGATGCCATCGAGATCCTGAAGCGGCGTGAAGTTGATCGACGAAACCGGATCGGCCGTCAGCCAGTAAACCGTGCGCCGCTTCACATGCTTCTCGTATTCCACCGGCATGCCGTAGGGCGCCGCATCGACCGGATCACCGTTTTCCTGGTTCCACGGCTGGATCTCCGTGATCGTCGGATCCGGCCCGGCCGCACGGGCGGCGGTGGTGCCGCCTGCAAGGGCGCCCCCGGCAGCCAGCCCGGCTTTCAGAAAGCCGCGGCGGGTTGTCCCTGATTTGCTGTCTGTTGTCATTGCCTCCTCCTCCTTTTTCGAAGTTGGCCTTTGTTACATTTCAATACCTGAATGTGTCCATGCGCGCGATGCCGCAGGGCAGCTCAGGCAGGTTCCCTTCAGGCGCCCACGACCTTCACCGACTGGTTCGGATCGACGTGCACCGTCCCCTTCCGCTTGATGTAGTTTTCCACCACATCCCAGATCGCCGGCCCTTCGGTGCCTTCGCGCACGCTGGCCCAGCCGGCCACCACATAGGTTTTCTCCGGCGCGATCGGCTCGCCGGTTTTCAGAAGCGTCAGATCGGAAAGCCGCTCGCCCTGGGGCTTGGTGATGTCGATCCGGTAGCCCATGCCGCCGACGCGCACCATGTCGCCCCCCTGCTGATAATACGGATCGGGGTTGAACAGATTGTCGGCCACGTCCTCGAGAATCACCTTCAGCGTCTCGCCCGTCATCTCGGAGCGGTAGGCGTTGGGGTAGGTCATCGAGGTGGCGTTGAACAGATCCTCGCGGGTGATCTTCTGGCCGGGCAGGAGGCTCGGCCCCCAGCGGAAGCCGGGGCTGAGGGCGATATCGGCCTCGCGCTCCTCGATCAGGGCGTTGCAGATCAGATCGTCCCAGGTGCCATTGAAATTGCCACGCCGGTAAAGGAGGCTGTCGGTCTCGCCCAGCACTTCGGCGAGCTCGTCCTTGTAGGGCGCGCGCTCGGCCTCGATGGCGGCGGCCACGTCCTTGTCGGGCTCGATCACGTCGGAGAAGATCGGGATCAGCTTGTGGCGGAAGCCCATCATCCTGCCGTCGCGCACATCGAGATCCACCCGGCTGACGAACTTGCCGTTCGATCCCGAGGCGATCAGGATGGTTTCGCCCACCAGCACCGGCTCGGGCAGGGCGTCATGGGTGTGGCCGGTGAGGATCACGTCGATCCCCTTCACCTGGCTGGCCATCTTGCGATCCACGTCAAAGCCGTTGTGGCTCAGCACCACAACGAGATCAGCGCCCTCGGCGCGCACCTCATCCACGATCTCCTGCATCCGCTCGTCGTGGATGCCGAAGGAATATTCGGGGAACATCCAGCCCGGGTTGGCGATCGGCATGTAGGGGAAGGCCTGGCCGATCACGGCGATCTTCGCACCGCCGCGCTCGAAGATCTCGTAATCGGCGAAATCCTCGGAGGGCTCGTTCCATTCCTTGTCGAAGATGTTCTGGCCCATGGCCGGGAAGGGCAGCCCCTCGACGATCTCGCGCACCCGCTCGGAGCCCAGCGTGAATTCCCAGTGAAAGGTCATCGCATCGGGCTTGAGCGCGTTCATGACATTGACCATGTCCTGCCCGTTCGTCTTGAGGCAGGTGTAGGAGCCGTGCCAGGTATCGCCGCCATCCAGCAGCAGCGCATCCGGGCGATCGGCACGGATCGCATTGACGACAGTCGCCACGCGATCGAGCCCGCCCATCCTGCCGTAAGCCTTCGCGAGGGCCACGAAATCGAGATAGGTCAGCGCGTAGGCCTCCGGCGTGCCGGGCTTGATGTTGAACATCCTGAGGAAATCCTCGCCCGTCACATGCGGTGGCTTGCCCTTGGCCTCGCCCACGCCGAGATTGATTTCCGGCTCGCGGAAATAGATCGGCACCATCTGGGCGTGAATGTCCGTCACATGGATCAGGGTGACATTGCCGAAAGTATCGAATTTCAGCAGGTCATCCTGGGTCAGCGCCTGTTGGGCGGCGAGCTTCGCCCAGTTGCCCACGCCCGAAGCCCCGTAGATGGCGGATGCGGCAACCGTTGCCTGCAGAAAATCACGGCGCGATATCATGTTGTCTCTCTCCTGACTGGTTCATGTAGCAGCACGGCCCGGAAGAAAGGATCCCCGGTGCGCATTGGTTCTTTCAAAGGGACTAACGAAAGGGACTGGCGAATGCGAAAGACGCGCGCCCGCGCGATGGCGGGCGCGCGCCGGATCTCAGTTGCGCACCGAGGGGCCGGTAACGGAAAGCCCGTTACCACGCGTGGCCACATAGAGCTCAAGATCGATGAACTCCTGGCTGCCGGGCTTGTAGGTTTCGGCGCGGGTATCGCGCACGCACCCCTTGAAGCGGGCATGGATGCCGTTGAGTTTACCGTTCTTCAGCCGGTAGGCCGGGAAGCCGTTGATCTGCCCCTGGCTCAGCATGTCGGCGCGAATGCGCTCGCCATAATGCTGCTCGTGGCAATTGGCGCAGGAAAGCTCCAGCTGCCCGGTGCGGGCATAGTACAGCTCCTTGCCATGCTCCCAGTTGGCGCGAACGGCGTCATCCACCTTCACGTCAACCGGCATGCCGCGCGACTGCAGCGTTATCAGCGCATTCATCGCCACCATCTTGCCGCCCGTGTATTTCCACGGCTCGGCGCCCATGCGCTCGGTGCGGCAGTTGTTGACCTCCATCTCGATGGTGGCCAGCTTGCCGAGAGACTTGGACATCTTCGGATAGGTGGCCCGCACGCCCTTCATGCTGGAAGGATCACCATGACACGAAGCACAGGATTTGCCCTCCGAGCCTTCAGCGGTGTTCCACATCTCCTCGGCCTGCTCCACGAAGATCATGCCGGGATTTTCGAAATCGTCCATCTGAAGGGCCTGGGTTTCGGGACTGCGGAAAAGCCAGCCGTCGTATTCCATCTCCAGCTCGGAAACGCCCGGCTGCGGTTCGGCCACGACGATCATCTTTTCCTCGCCGTTGATGATCAGATCCTTGATCGGGGGATCATTTTCGGCCAGCGCCGTGCCTGCGGCCGCGATTGCAGCCGCAGCCGCGGCCGCACCGAAAGCGCCCCTCAGCGTCACCCTCTTCATCATGTCATTCCTCCCTGCTGTTCGCGCTTGTGTCAGGATACGGTGATCTTCTTGCTGGTTTCGTAGACCGACCCGTCATCATCGTACCAGGTGAACTTGAACTCACCCGTTTCCGGCACCTTCGCCTCGAACTCGAAGTATGGATTCGTGGAAATCGCCGTACCGAGATCGACATCGATCACGTTCTGACCGTTGAAATCGCAGGTGAAGCGATTGATGATGTTGCGCGGGATGAGCTCGCCGGTCTTCTTGTCCTTCCGGCGCCCCGATTCCATCTTGTGGCTGATCAGGGTCTTGATCGTGACGACATCCCCGGCCGCAGCCTTTTTCGGGACTTTCACGCGAGGTTTCACACCTTTTGCCATTTTCTTCTATCTCCTCTGGATCAGCCGCCGCAGCCGCCGATGGTAACTTTCACGGTGTTCGAAGCCTTGACAAACTTGCCGTCGGGCAGCTTTGCGACCGCCACGACATCCTGGGTGCCGGCAAGGCGGATACGGGTCGAGGCCGATTGCGAGCCGGCCAGCGGGCCGAACTTGAAGCGGCAGACCTTCGGCTCGGGGTTGCCCGTGGCAAACACGGCGATCTCGAGGGCGCCGGGCGCATCGACGGCAATCGGAACGGTATTGCCGTTTTCGGCGATTTCCGGCGTGGTGAGCGTGATGCCGCCCTCGCCCACCTCCGCGCCGCCGGTGAATTCGGCAATCGCCTTTTCCGTATCTTCGGGGGTTGCGAACGCCCCGACGGGAAGCAGCGTCGCAGCAAAGGCGCCAGCACCGATCATCAGTGCATTGCGTCTCGTCAATTCCATGTATTCTCTCCTGGTTTTCCTGGAAAACTCGCCCGCGAGGGCATCATTCCTTGAGGGTTTTCAGATAGGCAACGACATCCTCGATCTGCTGAGCCGTCAGCAGCGGCGGCAGCGGACCATCGGGTGCCTTGCCGGTGAAGGCCTTGCCGGGGCGGATGTAGGGGCCGGTCTTGTAGAAGGAGGGCATGATGGTGCCGTCAAACACCTTCTTCGCATCGACAAGAAGCGCCCGAAGCTCCGCCTCGGTGTAACGATCCCCGACACCATCGAGCGAGGGGCCGATTTCACCGTGGAACGGCACATCGCTCATCTCGCTGACCTGATGGCAGGCAACGCAATTGCCCAGCTTCTTGGTGCCGACGACCTTGCGCCCGTTGGCCGGATCGCCCGGCTTGTCGGTCAGCGGAGTTTCGACGGCACCGTCCTTGAAGACAACATCTTCCGGCGCGATCTCGGCAGATGTGGCCGAAACCGTGCCCGCAACCAGAATGGCCATGCTCAGCATAGCTCGCTTCATTGCGTTTCCTCCCTCTAATTCAGTTTTACGTCGTCAAGCATAAGCAAAGCATCGCCGCCATTGCAACAATAAATATTATTTTGTGAATGTAACCGGCGATTGCAGCCCGCCCCCCATCCCTTCTCTATCCCTTCTCTTCCGCCACCTTCCGCGCGAGGTATTTCTGGAAGTGCTCATCGCCCTCGTAGCCCTTCTCGAGCACCCATGTGAGCAGCGCCTTCGTGGTGAGCTTGCCGAAGGCGCCCGGCATCGTGGCCACGGCCGCATCACTGGCCTTCACCCCCTCCGGCACGTTCTCGGGCATGAACATCATCGTGGGCGTGAACACCACGCCCCAGCGCTGCGCCATCTGCTTTTCGGGAAGTGTCGTGCCATCGAAATCGGTAACTTCCTCATCGCCAAAAAGATTCATCTGGACGACAAAATACTTCTCCCGCAAAAGCGCGTCGATCTCGGGATCGGGGAATATCTCCTCGTGCATCTTCGTGCAGTAGATGCAGCCGCGCTGCTCCCAGATGATCAGAAGCCGCTTGCCCTCGGCCCCGGCTTCCCCGAGATCCTCGCGCATGTCCTTGAAGGTGGTCCGGATCCATTCCGGCTTGTGCAGCCCGTCCTCGCCGAGCTCCACCGCATGAGCCGGAAAGGCGGCCAGGGCCACCATGCCGAGGATTGATAAAATATGTCGCATCTTTCCATACCTCCCGTTTTTCGATCAGCCGATGCCGGAAAAGGCGGGAAACCAGCGAATCAGCTGATTGGCGATTTCATTCATCGAATCGGTCGCGATCAGGATCGCGAAAACGATCAGCATCACCCCCATCACCTTCTCGACATGCGCCATCCCCGCGCGATGCTTCTGCAGCCAGGCGAGAAAAGGCCTGGCGAAGAAGGCGGTGATAACGAAAGGCGTCGTCATCCCGAGGCCGAATACCAGCAAGAGCGTGCCTCCCTGCACGAGCGTTTCCTTCGTGCTGGCCAGGTACATGATCGACGCCAGGACCGGGCCGACACAGGCCGTCCAGCCAAAGCCGAAGGCCAGCCCCATGAGATAGGCGCCGAGCACGGTGGAGGGATCGGCGGTGCTCTGAAAGCGGGCCTCGCGCATCAGAAGCGGGATGCGCAGGAGGCCGAGGAAATGGAGGCCGAACAGCGCGATCAGCGCCGCGGCCACGTATTTGAGCACCGGCATCCATTCGCGAAAGCCCTGCCCGATCGCCGTGGCCCCGAGGCCGAGAAGGGTGAAGATGGTCGTCACGCCGAGGGCGAACATCACCGCCGAGATCACCAGCCGGCGCTGCGCACCGGGCGGGATCGCCCCCGCGCCGCGCAATTCGGCCATGGATATTCCGGCCATGTAGCTGAAATAGAAGGGCACCATCGGCAGGATGCAGGGGGTGAAGAAGGCCAGAAGCCCCGCAAGGGCCGCGCCGCCATATGACAAATCAAACATCATCTCGCAGTTGGTCCGTTTCTGGTTCTGGCTCGTTTCAGGCCCTTGCTGGCGTAATGCCACTTGCGCCATGGCCGCACGGCAACCGGCGGCTTCACCTTTTTGTGCTTTCTTGTCGGTATCCGCTTCCTTGCGGCGGCGGCCGAAACACATTAATATATTGCTATGTTACACGGGAGCAGGTCAATGGCCCATTTTTCCAGGACGCTCGCCGGCGCGATTGCCGGCTGCATGCTGATGGCGGCGCAGGCCGCTGCCGATGTGCGGCTGATCTTTTTCGATCGTGAAGGCTGCTACTACTGCGAGCGCTGGAAAAGCGAAATCATGCCCGCCTACGACAAGACCCCGGAAGGGCGGATCGCGCCTCTCACCATTCTTGATATCGACGATCCTATCCCCGGCGACATCAGGCTCAAGGCGCGCCCCTATCTTTCGCCGACATTCGTGCTCCTCGACGACAACGCCGAGGTCGCCCGGATCGAAGGCTACCCGGGCGAAGAGCTTTTCTGGTGGATGCTCGACGGCATGATTGCGAAACTGCCCGCGCAGAAGAGGAAGGATCCACGATCATGAGGCGCGAAACCTTCGCCAGGGAAAGCCGGAGCGCCCGCCGGCGACCGGCGGCACATTTGCGGAAAATATCATCAGATAATGATATATGTCATTTTGTAACGCATGATGAGGCGCAAATATAGCTGCAGGAATTTTCAACCGGCACAAATTTCGGGAGCGAGAAAGATGGACACGATACTGAACGGCATCGGGCAGATCCTGCGCCCCGGCAGGGAAATCTCCGGCACGGAAGCGCGCGGGAGCGTCGATATCGAGAGCATGGGCGGCCATGCGGCAGAGGCATCCTCCTTCCTCAAGGCGCTCGGCCACGAGGGGCGGCTGATGATCCTGTGCCACCTCGCCGGCGGCGAGAAATCCGTCACGGAGCTTGAGCGCCTCCTCCATTCGCGGCAGGCCTCGGTAAGCCAGCAGCTGGCGCGCCTGCGCCTCGAGGGGCTCGTTTCCTATAGACGCGAGGGCAAAACCATCTACTATTCCCTGGCAAGCGGCAAGGCACGCCAGACGATAGAGCTTCTCCATCACATGTTCTGCGTCCAGGCCGGAGAAACGAAGACCAGCGATTGAACCGGGCCTTCTGGCCCGCGCCAGGAGGAACATATGGATTTCCTGCCCCACCAGACAGCCGCCGCCCTTCTGGGCCTTTTCGGCGGCCTGATCCTGGGCCTTGCGGGCAGGCTTGCCCATTTCTGCACGCTCGGAGCCCTTGAAAGCGCCGTTTACGGACATGATCAGACAAGGCTCAGGATGTGGGGGATCGTGCTCGGGGTGTCCATTGCCGGCGTCTATCTGCTGGCCGCATCGGGGCGCATCGATCTCTCGCTCACCATCTACCACCAGCTCAAATGGAATCCCCTCACAAGCATCATCGGCGGCGCCATCTTCGGCTACGGCATGGCCCTGGCCGGCAATTGCGGCTACAGCGCCCTCACCCGCTTCGGCGGCGGCGATCTGAGGGCGATGGTGATGATCGTGGTGATGGCCGTCTTCGGCTTCATCACGCTGAACGGCCCCCTCTCGCGCCTGCGCCTGCAGCTCTTTCCCGAAGAGCCCGCCGAGGAGCTCAACAGCATCGCCCATGATCTTGCCGCCATCCTGCCCCTCAATCCCCTGCTGATCGCGATGGCCATCGCCACCGGCTTCTTCCTCTGGGGAATTTCCCACGAGGGGCTGAGGCGCGATCCGGCGCGCATCTTCTGGGCGATGGCGGTGGGCGGCGCGATCGTATCGGCCTTCTGGGGCACGAGCTACCTGCACTACGTCAGCTTCGGCGAAACCTTCGTGCAGGGCCATACCTTCGTCGCCCCCCTCGGGCGCACGCTCGTCTATCTGATGACATCCTCCGCCGGCGGGCTCGAATTTTCCGTCGGTTCCGTCATCGGGGTGATGGCGGGGGCCTTCATCGGCTCCTGGATCCGGCAGGATTTCCAGTGGGAGGCCTGCGAGGATCCGCGCGAGCTCGGCCGGCAGGTCACCGGGGCGGCCCTGATGGGAATCGGCGGCATCGTGGCCATGGGCTGCACCATCGGACAGGGGGTTTCGGGCTTCGCCACCCTGGCCTGGTCCGCCCCCGTCACCCTGATCTCGATTGCCGCCGGCGCCCTGCTCGGCCTGCGCCACCTTATTGAGGGCTTCGAGCCGCAGGAATAGCCCGCACCACCTGCCCGGCATCTGCCCGGTCGGCGGATGGCGAAAATGGGCCGATAATCAGGGCCAAACCAATCCCGGCTTGCGCCGATGCACCATGAGCTCTAGCGTGGCGGCAGGGCGGGAAAGCCGCCGGATAACGAGAGAGGAGGCGCGCCCCATGGCTAACGGGATCACACGGCGCGCGTTTCACAAGCGCATGGCAGGGCTCGCGGCGATGATCGCGCTCGATAGCCTCGCACGCGCCCCCGGCAAGGCCGAAGCCGCCATCGGCGATCCTGCCCGCCTCATGCTCGATCGCCTCACCCACGGCGCCACGCCCGAAAGCCTCGATCAATTCCGCCGCCTCGGCCTGGAAGCCTGGCTGGACGAACAGCTCTCCCTCCCCGCCGATGAGCCCGAAACCGAAGCGCGCATCCGGGGCACGAAGCTCCTGATCGAATACGACGCCGGACAGACGGATGACGGCAGGCGCTGGAAGGCTCTCTCCGAATACCGGCCCATGGGGGTCATGTTCGAGGATCCCGCAGATCTCCTGCATCTCCTCGATTTCGAAGAACCGATCGCCTTTGAAGAGCGCGAGCGCCCGGCGCAGGAGGTGATCGCCGCCTCGCTGATCCGCGCCGTCCATGCCCGCGCGCAGCTGCGCGAGGTGATCACCGCCTTCTGGCACGAGCATTTCAGCGTCAACGCCCTGAAAAACGAACTGACGGCCGTCTTCTTCCCTTCCCACGATCAGGCGCTGCGCCGCCATGCGCTCGGCAATTTCCGCACCCTGCTCGGCGCAGTCGCGCGCTCGCCCGCCATGCTCGCCTATCTCAACAATGACGAATCCCGCGCCAGCCCCGCCAACGAAAACTACGCCCGCGAGCTGATGGAGCTGCACACGCTCGGGGCGGAAAACTATCTCGATGATCGCTATCGCCGCTGGCAGGATGTGCCCGGCACACGCGAGGGGCTTGCGGAGGGCTATATCGAGCAGGATGTCTATGAAGTCGCGCGCGCCTTCACCGGCTGGACAATCGGCGACGGCCGCGAGATCGACGATGGCCAGCACACGCCGCGCACCGGCCGCTTCGCCTATGCCGAAAGCTGGCACGATCCCTATCAGAAGCGGGTGCTCGGCCGCGAACTTCCGGCCAACAGCGCCCCGATGCAGGATGGCGAAACCGTGCTTGACCTGCTCGCCTTCCATCCCGGCACCGCCCGCTTCATCAGCCGCAAGATGCTGCGCCGGCTGGGGATCGAAAATCCCTCCCCCGCCTATCTGAAGCAGGTGGCGGAAACCTTCATGGCCAATGCCCGGGCCGAAGATCAGATCGCCCGGGTCGTGCGCGCCATCGTCCTCCACCCGGAATTCACCGCCACCCCGAGAGCCAAGCTGCGCCGCCCGTTCGAATTCGTGGCCGCGCTCTATCGCGCCACCGGCGCCGAAACGGCCCCGCGGAATGACAACATATATACAGAGATGGCCCGCGCCGGTTGGACCCAGCATCAGGTGCGCCCACCCACCGGCCATTCCGATGCCTCGCGCCACTGGGCCAATACCAATGTGCTCAGCGCCATGACCCGGCTCGCGCTCGAAGCGCATGACCCATGGATGGAAGCCACCGCGCCGATCCTGCGCCGCCTTCCCCCGGGCGCAAGCCGCATCAGCGATTTCACCCGGCACTGGCAGGCGCGCTTCATGCAGCCCGATGCAAGCGCCGGGCGCGCGGTTCTCGATTTCTTCGAACTCGACGAAACGGCGGAAATCGATTTCGATCAGGACGCCATCGAATGGCTCAATCAATCGCTCGTGGCGGCCAATGCGCTCACGCCCGAATTCATGTTTCGCTAGGGAGGGCGAAGTAAAATGGACGAACCGCTCCTGATCATCCTCTTCCTGCGCGGCGGGGCCGACGGGCTCAATCTGATCGCGCCCTCGGCAGATGCCGATTACATCGCCGCCCGCCCCGAGGGCCTGCGCGTGCTGCGCAAGGGAGATGAGGCCGGCCACCCGCTCGCAAACCCGATCGCGGATGCCGATTTCCGCTTCCATCCACAGGCCGAGGGCCTTGCCGATCTTTACGGCGCCGGCGAGCTTGCGGTGATCCATGCCGCCGGCCTCGACGATGGCACCCGCAGCCATTTCGACGCCGAGGACCGCATGGAGCGCGCCGCGCGCGGCGGGGGCAGCGGCTGGCTCGGCCGCTGGCTCGATGGCGCGCGCCCCGAGGGCATCCTGCCCGCGCTCTCCGTCGGCGCCGCGGCGCCCGAGAGCGTGGCTGGGGCCGAAAGCATCGTCGCCGTGGCCGAGGAAATGGAACAGCTGATCCTCGCCGCCGGCTACGAGATCTCCCCTCTCCTGCGCCGCCGCCTGCGCCAGGGTTTCGGCGATCACCCGCTTCTCGGCGCGCCCATCGAACGCCTGCTTGCGCTCAGCGAAACCCTGGGAAACAGGCTGTGGAACAAGGAAACAGAGGAATTCGGCCCCTATGTGCCGGATGTGGATTATCCCGAAGGAAATCCCCTCTCGGAAAGCCTGATGATGGTCGCCCAGGCGGTGAAGCTGGATCTGGGGCTCAGGGTCGCCACCGTCGATTTCGGCGGCTGGGATACCCATTACGATCAGCAGGGCGAGTTCGCCGACCAGACGGAAACGCTCTCAAGCGCGCTGATGGCCTTCTGGCGCGATCTCGGACGCCACCGCGCCCGCACCACCCTTGTCGTCATGAGCGAATTCGGCCGCCGGCTGCGCGCCAATCTCTCGGGCGGCACGGATCACGGCCACGGCAATGCGATGATGGTGCTGGGCGGGGAGGTGAAGGGCGGGCGCATGTATGGCCGCTGGCCGGGCCTATCGAACGATGCGCTCGACGACGGCGCCGATCTCGCCATCACCACCGATTACCGCCATGTGCTGGCCGAGGTGATGGCGCGCCACATGGGCACGGCCGATCTCGCCCCCGTCTTCCCCGATTTCAGCCCCGATTACCCCGGCCTCTTCGGCTGAGCGCAGCCCGCCATCATCACTGGTCGATAAATATCCCCGCCGGAGGCATGAAATCCCGCGCGCGCCGCCTCCCTCACGCCTGCCCGGCGAGATAAGCGCCAAGGGCTTCACGCTGCGCAGGTGTCATGTGCAGCCCGAGCCTGGTGCGGCGATAGAGGATGTCATCGGCTTCGCGCGCCCATTCCTGATTGATCAGGTAGCGCACCTCCGCCTCGCTGAGCCCGGCGCCGAAATCGCGCCCGAGATCCGAAAGCGCCCCCGCCCGGCCGAGAAACCGGCGCGCGCGGGTGCCGTAAAGGCGGGTCAGGCGGGTGGCAAGGGGGCGGCCGAGAAAGGGGAAATCCTCCATCAGCCGCGCCACTTCATCTGCAAATTCGAGCGGGCCGAATTCGCCGCCGGGCAGATGGCTTTGAGCCGTCCAGGGCGCGCCCTTTTCGCCAAGCACCGTTTCGAGCTTGCCGAGCGCGGCCTCCGCGAGCCTGCGATAGGTGGTGATCTTGCCGCCGAAGATGTTGAGAAGCGCCGCTTCCCCCGCCCCGCCCTCGAGCTTCAGCACGTAATCGCGGGTGGCCTCCTGGGCCTTGCTGGCACCGTCGTCATAAAGCGGGCGCACGCCCGAATATGTCCAGACGACATCCTCTTCGCGCACCGGTTCGGCAAAATACTCGCTCGCCGCCGCGCAGAGATAGCTGATCTCCCCGGGAGAGATCTTCACCTCGCCAAGCTCGTGGCCCTGATCCTCGTCGGTGGTGCCGATCAGGGTGAAATCTCCTTCGAAGGGAATGGCGAAGATGATGCGGCCATCGGCATTCTGGAAGATATAGGCGCGATCGTGATCGAACTTCCGCGGCACCATGATATGGCTGCCGCGCACAAGGCGCACGTTGCGCGCATCCCTGCGCCCGAAGACATCCGCAAGCACCTGATCCACCCAGGGGCCGGCGGCATTGACGATGGCCCGCGCCATCACCTTCTCGCGCGCGCCATCCGCCGCCTCGATCTCCACTTCCCACGGATCGCCTGTCCGGCGCGCGCTCACAACCCGCGTGCGCGGACGGATATCGGCGCCCCGCTCGGCGGCGTCCATGGCATTGAGCACCACGAGCCGCGCATCCTCCACCCAGCAATCGGAATATTCGAACCCCTTGGAATAGAGCGGCTTCAGCGGTGCGCCAAGCGGCCCTTGGGCGAGGTTCACGGTTTTCGTGGGCGGCAGCAGCCTGCGCCCGCCGAGGTGATCGTAAAGGAAAAGCCCGAGCCTGAGCATCCAGGCCGGGCGCAGCCCCTTGTGATAGGGCAGCACGAAACGCAACGGGTGAATGATATGGGGCGCCATGCGCCAGAGCACCTCGCGCTCCTTCAGCGCCTCGCGCACCAGGCGGAATTCGTAATATTCCAGATAGCGCAGCCCGCCGTGAATGAGCTTGGTGGAGGCCGAGGAGGTGCCGCGCGCGAAATCGCCCGCCTCGCAAAGGCAGACGCTGTAGCCCCGCCCCACCGCATCGCGCGCGATCCCCGCGCCGTTGATGCCCCCGCCGATGACCAGAATATCATATGTGCGCCGTTTCGGCTCGGGTGTATTTTCCTGGCCGTTCATCCTGCCCCTCCTTCCCGTTTGTGCTCTTGTGCCTGCTCAGCCGCCACGATCAGCCTTGTGCCCGCCGCTTCGCAAAGCGCGCGGATACCCTCGGGCGGGGGCTGATCGGTGATGAAGATGTCGATCTCCTCAAGCCCGGCGATGCGGACCGGCGCGCGGCGCTCGAACTTCATCGAATCCGCCACCAGTATGCGCTTTCTCGCCTGGGCGAGGATCGCGCGCGAAACCAGCACCTCGCGCAGATCGAAATCGAGAAGCGTGCCCTCCTCGTCGATCGCCGAGGCGCCGATCACCGCATGATCCACCTTGAACT
>WFVA01000106.1 GCA_015491895.1 Albidovulum sp.
GAACATGACTCGCGGGGGGGGCTGGAAGGGGGCGCCTCTTTCATCACTTGAAATGGACGGCGTTTGGGCGTATCTGCCCGGGATCGGCATCAATCCCTATCAAGGCATGCAGCAGGTATCCGCGACAATGGCAAAGACCAACCCCTTCCAGTTCATCCAGCAGGTCCGCGCAGAAGCGGCCAAGATCGTCTGGCCGACACGGCGCGAAGTGCTGCTGACGACGATCATGGTGTTCGTCATGGCGGCGCTTACGGCGCTGTTCTTTTCCGTGGTCGATCTTCTCATCAAGGGTGGTCTGCAGATGATCCTTGACATGGCCGGCTGATGATTTTGCCGCCGGAAAGGCTTGAAATCGCGTGGTTTCGGGGCTAATGCGGGCGGCACCATCCAAAGAGGCGTGCAATGATTCGGGTTGCGCGCTGTTTTTTGTTGATGGCGGTGGCGGTGTAACCGCTTGAAAACGTGAAATTTTCCGGGGATTCCCGGGTAGATCTGAAGGCTGAGGCAGCAATGGCAAAACGGTGGTATTCGGTGAGCGTTCTCTCGAACTACGAGAAAAAGATCGCCGAGCAGATCAAACACGCCGCCGAGGAGGCCGGCCTTCAGGATGAAATCGAAGAGGTTCTCGTGCCCACCGAAGAGGTGATCGAGGTGCGCCGTGGCAAGAAGGTGACGACCGAGCGCCGCTTCATGCCCGGCTATGTGCTGGTGCGCATGGAGATGTCGGACAAGGGCTATCACCTGATCAACTCGATCAACCGGGTGACGGGCTTTCTCGGCACCAAGGGCAAGCCGATCCCGATGCGCGATTCGGAGGTGAACCAGATCCTCAACCGCGTGGAAGAGGGCCAGGAATCGCCGCGCCAGCTGATCTCGTTCACCGTGGGCGAGAAGGTGCGGGTGACGGACGGGCCCTTCGAGGGATTTGACGGCACCGTCGAGGATGTGGACGAGGAAAACCAGCGCCTCAAGGTGTCGGTGATGATTTTCGGCCGGGCGACCCCGGTCGAGCTTGAATACAATCAGGTTACGAAAGAAGCCTGATTGTGAACCCGTGGGAGGTGCGGCGCGCGCGCGTGACCGGCCGGACCACGCAACCGCAAAGCCGCCGGGGCGCGCCCGGGCGGTGGTGAGAAGAAGGAGAAGGCCAGATGGCCAAGAAACTCGCAGGCACGATGAAGCTGCAGGTGCCCGCAGGTCAGGCGAACCCGTCCCCGCCCGTGGGGCCGGCGCTTGGTCAGCGTGGCATCAACATCATGGAATTCTGCAAGGCGTTCAACGCCAAGACGCAGGATCTGGAGCCGGGCGCCCCCTGCCCGACGGTGATTACCTATTACCAGGACAAGTCCTTCACCATGGAAATCAAGACGCCCCCGGCGTCCTATTTCCTGAAGAAGGCAGCCAAGATCAAATCCGGGGCGAATACGCCGGGCCGCGAAACCGTGGGCAGCGTGTCCATGGATCAGATCCGCGAGATCGCCGAAGCGAAGATGAAGGATCTCAACGCCAATGATATCGAGGCGGCGATGAAGATCATCATGGGGTCCGCCCGCTCGATGGGCATCGAGGTCAAGGGGTAGGGTCATGGCTAAAGTCGGAAAACGCATGAAGGCCGCTCGCGAGATCGTCGCCGGGAAGGAAAACGTTTCGGTCGAGGAGGCGGTGAAGCTGGTGAAGGATACCGCGACCGCGAAATTCGATGAAACGGTCGAGGTTGCCGTCAATCTCGGGGTTGATCCGCGCCATGCCGATCAGATGGTGCGCGGCGTCGTGGCGCTGCCCCACGGCACCGGCAAGGATGTGCGCGTGGCCGTGTTCGCCCGCGGCGAGAAGGCCGAGGAGGCCAAGGCGGCCGGGGCCGATATCGTGGGTGCCGAGGATCTGATGGAAACGGTTCAGGGCGGCAAGATCGATTTCGATCGCTGCATCGCCACGCCCGACATGATGCCGATCGTCGGCCGGCTCGGCAAGGTGCTCGGCCCCCGCAACCTGATGCCGAACCCGCGCGTGGGCACGGTGACGATGGATGTGGCCGAGGCGGTGAAGGCCGCCAAGGGCGGCGAGGTACAGTTCAAGGTGGAGAAGGCCGGGGTTGTGCATGCCGGGATCGGCAAGGCTTCCTTCGACGAGAAGAAGCTGGCCGAAAATCTCCGCGCCTTCGTGGATGCCGTTCAGAAGGCCAAGCCTTCCGGCGTGAAGGGCGCCTACATGAAGAAGATTGCCGTGAGCTCCACCATGGGGCCCGGCGTTTCGGTGGATATCGATTCCGCCACCGGAAACTGAGAGATTTGCCGGGCCTTCGGGCCCGGTGAATGGCGGGGCCGGAAGGCTCCGTCCTGTCCGAGACGGAGGGCGGGGAGCGGCGCGAGCCGGGCCCGGAAGTCCTTCCCGAGATGGGGAACGAGAAAGGAGCACGGGGTGAAGACCTCGGGCGATCTGGCCTCGGGACCCTGAAACTGGACCCGAACGCCCCGCCCCGGCGGGGCATACCTGAGCCGGAGGGCGCAAGCCTTCCAAATTTGGAGTGAAACTGTGGATAGAGCACAAAAAGAGAGAGTGGTCGAGGAACTCGGCCAGATCTTTGAAAGCTCTGGCGTGATCGTGGTCGCACATTACGCCGGTCTCACGGTTGCCGAGATGCAGGATCTGCGCGCGCGCATGCGCGAGGCGGGCGGATCCGTGCGTGTTGCCAAGAACAGGCTCGCCAAGATTGCCCTTGAGGGGAAGCCCTGCGCAGGCATTGCTGACTTCCTCACCGGCATGACGGTGCTCGCCTATTCGGAAGATCCCGTGACCGCCGCCAAGGTGGCACAGGGGTTTGCCAAGGATAACGACAAGTTCGAGATCCTGGGCGGCGCCATGGGCGAAACGGTTCTGGATGCTGAAGGGGTCAAGGCTGTTGCCGCGATGCCTTCGCGCGAGGAGCTCATCGCTCAGATCGTGGCGAGCATCGGCGCACCGGCCAGCAATATCGCTGGCGCCATCGGTGCCCCGGCAAGCAACATCGCAGGCATTCTTTCCACGCTCGAAGAGCGGGAAGCGGCCTGAACCGGAAACGAGACCGGCGCATCGGGCAATTGCCTTCGCGTTGGAACACAACTGAAAGAACGGAAACAGTAAAATGGCTGATCTGAAGAAACTTGCTGAAGAGATCGTGGGGCTGACCCTTCTCGAGGCGCAGGAACTGAAAAACATCCTGAAGGAAGAATACGGCATCGAGCCCGCCGCCGGCGGCGCGGTGATGGTTGCCGGCCCTGCAGCCGGCGGCGAAGCCGGTGGCGGCGAGGAGCAGACCGAATTCGACGTCATCCTGAAGTCGGCCGGCGCCCAGAAGATCGCGGTGATCAAGGAAGTCCGCGCGCTGACGGGCCTTGGCCTCAAGGAAGCCAAGGAGCTGGTGGAAGCCGGCGGCAAGGCCGTGAAGGAAGGCGTCTCGAAAGAGGAAGCCGAAGAGATCAAGGGCAAGCTGGAAGCAGCTGGCGCCGAGGTCGAACTGAAGTGATCCGGCATGCGGGGCGGATCTGCCCTGCCGGATGAAGATGCAGGCAGGAGGCGGGAAAACCCGCCTCCTGCCGAGCCCGTCTTGGAAAGGCCCCGCGGGGGCGGGGGTTTTTCAAGGTGCGGTTCGCGGGATCGGGCGCAGGCCGGTGGGATGGCGTGCAGGAAGGGATCCCGGAAAGGCACTGTTTCGTGTGCGGCGCAGCCGGTTTCCCGGCCGGATGTGCCCGCGAAAAGCTGAAAGGTGAATTCAAGCATGGCGAATACGAACGCTGGCCAGAAGAGGCTCCGCAGAAATTACGGCAAGATCCGCGAAGTTCTGGAGATGCCGGATCTGATCGAGGTCCAGAAATCTTCCTACGATCTCTTCCTGAAATCGGGCGATCAGGAAGAGCCGATGGATGGCGAGGGCCTGAAGGGCGTTTTCCAGTCGGTCTTTCCGATCAAGGATTTCAACGAGACGGCAGTGCTCGAATTCGTGAAATACGAGCTCGAGAAGCCGAAATACGATGTCGAGGAATGCCAGCAGCGCGACATGACCTACAGCGCGCCCCTGAAGGTGACGCTGCGGCTGATCGTTTTCGATGTGGACGAGGATACCGGCGCCAAATCGGTGAAGGACATCAAGGAGCAGGATGTGTTCATGGGCGACATGCCGCTCATGACCCCGAACGGCACCTTCATCGTGAACGGCACCGAGCGCGTCATCGTTTCCCAGATGCACCGCTCGCCCGGTGTCTTCTTCGATCACGACAAGGGCAAGACCCACTCTTCGGGCAAGCTCCTCTTCGCCTGCCGCATCATCCCCTATCGCGGCTCCTGGCTCGATTTCGAGTTTGACGCGAAGGATATCGTCTATGCCCGCATCGACCGGCGCCGCAAGCTGCCGGTGACGACCCTTCTCTACGCGCTCGGGCTCGATCAGGAAGGCATCATGGATGCCTATTACGATACCGTGCACTACAAGCTCGACAAGAAGAAGAAGGCCTGGCGCACGAAATTCTTCCCCGAGCGCCTGCGCGGCACCCGCCCGCCCTATGACATCATCGATGCCAAGACAGGCGAAGTGATCGCCGAAGCCGGCAAGAAGGTGACCCCGCGCGCGGTGAAGAAGCTGATCGAGGAGGGCAAGGTCACCGAAATCCTCGTGCCCTTCGAGGAAATCGTCGGCAAGTTCGCCGCGAAGGACATCATCAACGAGGAAACCGGCGCCATCTATGTGGAAGCGGGCGACGAGCTCACCTGGGAGGTGGACAAGGACGGCGAGGTGAAGGGCGGCACCCTGAAGGAGCTTCTCGACGCCGGCATCACCGATATTCCGGTGCTCGACATCGATGGCGTCAATGTCGGCCCCTATATCCGCAACACCATGGCGGTGGACAAGAACATGAACCGCGAAACCGCGCTCATGGATATCTACCGCGTGATGCGCCCGGGCGAGCCGCCCACCGTGGAGGCCGCTTCGCAGCTCTTCGATACGCTGTTCTTTGACAGCGAGCGCTACGATCTCTCGGCCGTCGGCCGGGTGAAGATGAACATGCGCCTCGATCTCGACAAGCCCGACACCCAGCGCACGCTGGACAAGGAAGACATCATCGCTTGCGTGAAGGCGCTTGTGGATCTGCGCGACGGGCGCGGCGAGGTGGACGATATCGATCACCTCGGCAATCGCCGGGTGCGCTCGGTGGGCGAGCTGATGGAAAACCAGTATCGCGTCGGCCTGCTGCGCATGGAGCGGGCAATCAAGGAGCGGATGAGCTCCGTCGAGATCGATACGGTGATGCCGCAGGATCTGATCAACGCCAAGCCGGCGGCGGCCGCGGTGCGCGAATTCTTCGGCTCCAGCCAGCTTTCGCAGTTCATGGATCAGAACAACCCGCTTTCCGAGATCACCCACAAGCGCCGCCTCTCGGCGCTGGGCCCGGGCGGCCTCACGCGCGAGCGCGCGGGCTTCGAGGTGCGCGACGTGCACCCTACCCACTATGGCCGCATGTGCCCGATCGAGACCCCGGAAGGCCCCAACATCGGCCTGATCAACTCGCTCGCCACCTTCGCGCGGGTGAACAAATACGGCTTCATCGAAACCCCCTACCGCAAGGTCGTGGACGGGAAGGTGACGGATGAGGTCGTCTACATGTCGGCTACCGAAGAGCAGCGCCACGTGATCGCGCAGGCCAACGCGAAGCTCGACGAGGAAGGCCGCTTCATCAATGATCTCGTCTCCACCCGCAAGGCCGGCGAATATCAGCTCAGCCCGCGCGAGACGGTCGATCTGATCGACGTGAGCCCCAAGCAGCTTGTTTCGGTGGCGGCGGCGCTCATCCCCTTCCTCGAGAACGATGACGCCAACCGCGCGCTCATGGGCTCGAACATGCAGCGCCAGGCGGTGCCGCTTCTGCAGGCCGAGGCGCCCCTCGTGGGCACCGGCATGGAATCGGTCGTGGCGCGCGGCTCGGGCGCGGCCATCATGGCGAAGCGCTCGGGCGTGATCGACCAGGTGGATGCCACCCGCATCGTGGTGCGCGCCACCGAGGATCTGGAGCCCGGCGATCCGGGGGTGGATATCTACCGCCTGCGCAAATTCCAGCGCTCCAACCAGAACACCTGCATCAACCAGCGCCCGCTGGTGAAGGTGGGGGATCGCGTGCAGAAGGGCGAGGTGATCGCCGACGGCCCCTCCACCGATCTCGGCGAACTGGCGCTCGGCAAGAACGTCGTCGTCGCCTTCATGCCGTGGAACGGCTACAACTACGAGGATTCGATCCTCATTTCCGAGCGCATCGTGCGCGATGACGTCTTCACCTCGATCCACATCGAGGAATTCGAGGTGGCGGCGCGCGATACCAAGCTCGGGCCCGAAGAGATCACACGCGACATCCCCAATGTCGGCGAGGAGGCCCTGCGCAATCTCGACGAGGCGGGGATCGTCTATATCGGCGCCGAAGTGGGGCCGGGGGATATCCTCGTGGGCAAGATCACGCCCAAGGGCGAAAGCCCGATGACGCCGGAAGAAAAGCTCCTGCGGGCAATCTTCGGCGAGAAGGCTTCCGACGTGCGCGATACGTCGCTGCGGGTGAAGCCCGGCGATTTCGGCACCGTGGTGGAAGTGCGCGTGTTCAACCGCCACGGCATCGAGAAGGACGAGCGCGCGCTCCAGATCGAGCGTGAGGAGGTGGAGCGCCTCGCCCGTGACCGCGACGACGAAATGGCGATCCTCGATCGCAACACCTACGCCCGCCTGAAGGAGATGCTTCTGGGCAAGGTGGCGGTGAAGGGGCCCAAGGGCGTCAAGCCGAAATCGAAGATCACCGAGGAGCTGCTCGAAAGCCTCAGCAAGGGCCAGTGGTGGCAGCTGGCGCTCGCCGACGAGAAGGACGCGGCCAATATCGAGGCGCTGAACGCCCAGTACGAGGCGCAGAAGCGCGCGCTCGAGCACCGTTTCGAGGACAAGGTCGAGAAGGTGCGCCGGGGCGATGATCTGCCCCCGGGCGTGATGAAGATGGTCAAGGTCTTCATCGCGGTGAAGCGCAAGCTTCAGCCGGGCGACAAGATGGCAGGGCGGCACGGCAACAAGGGCGTGATCTCGAAGGTCATGCCGATCGAGGACATGCCCTTCCTCGAGGATGGAACGCCTGTCGATTTCGTGCTGAACCCGCTTGGCGTGCCCTCGCGCATGAACGTGGGCCAGATCCTCGAAACCCACATGGGCTGGGCCGGGCGCGGCCTCGGCAAGCAGATCGAGGAGGCGCTTCGCGAGTATCGCCATTCGGGCGACATGAGCCCGGTGCGCGATGCGATGAAGATCGCCTATGGCGAGGAGATGTATGAGGAAACCATCAGGGAGATGGACGACGAAAGCCTCCTCGAAGCGGCCTCCAACGCCACCAATGGCGTGGCCATCGCAACGCCCGTCTTCGATGGCGCCAAGGAAGCCGATATCAACGATGCGCTGAAGCGCGCGGGCTTTGACGAGAGCGGCCAGACGGTGCTTTATGACGGCCGCACCGGCGAGCAGTTTGCCCGCCCGGTGACGGTCGGCATGAAGTATCTCCTCAAGCTCCATCACCTGGTGGACGAAAAGATCCACGCCCGTTCCACCGGCCCCTATTCGCTCGTCACCCAGCAGCCGCTCGGGGGCAAGGCGCAGTTCGGCGGCCAGCGTTTCGGCGAGATGGAAGTCTGGGCGCTCGAGGCCTATGGCGCGGCCTACACGCTGCAGGAAATGCTCACCGTGAAATCGGATGACGTTGCCGGGCGCACCAAGGTCTATGAGAGCATCGTCAAGGGTGAGGACAATTTCGAGGCCGGCGTGCCGGAAAGCTTCAACGTGCTGGTGAAGGAAGTGCGCGGGCTCGGCCTCAACATGGAACTCTTGGATGCGGAGGAGGAAGAATGAGGCGGGCGTGAAAAACGCCCCCTTCCCCCTTTGCACCGATTTGAGGATACCAAGATGAACCAGGAACTGACCAACAACCCGTTCAACCCGCTCACCCCGCCCAAGGTGTTTGACGAGATCAAGATCTCGCTGGCAAGCCCGGAGCGGATCCTGAGCTGGTCCTTCGGCGAGATCAAGAAGCCGGAAACCATCAACTACCGCACGTTCAAGCCCGAGCGTGACGGCCTTTTCTGCGCGCGCATTTTCGGCCCGATCAAGGATTACGAATGCCTGTGCGGCAAATACAAGCGCATGAAGTATCGCGGCGTCGTCTGCGAGAAATGCGGCGTGGAGGTGACGCTCCAGAAGGTGCGGCGCGAGCGCATGGGCCATATCGAGCTCGCCGCTCCCGTGGCGCATATCTGGTTCCTGAAATCGCTGCCGAGCCGCATCGGCCTCATGCTCGACATGACGCTGCGCGATCTCGAGCGCAT
This sequence comes from Albidovulum sp., assembly GCA_015491895.1. GTDB lineage: Bacteria > Pseudomonadota > Alphaproteobacteria > Rhodobacterales > Rhodobacteraceae > WFVA01. The sequence goes on from WFVA01000106.1 coordinate 8,368, forward strand.
TCTCTATTTCGAGAATTACGTGGTGATCGAGCCGGGACTGACGGATCTGAGCTACGGCCAGATGCTCTCGGAAGAAGAATACATGGACGCCCAGGATCAGTATGGCATGGACGCCTTCACCGCCGGCATCGGCGCCGAGGCGATCCGCGAGATGCTGAGCCAGATCGATCTCGAGGCCGAGGCCGAGCGCCTGCGCGCCGATCTCGCCGAGGCGACGGGCGAACTGAAGCCCAAGAAGATCATCAAGCGGCTGAAGATCGTCGAGAGCTTCATCGAATCCGGCAACCGCCCCGAATGGATGGTGATGACGGTGATCCCCGTGATCCCGCCCGAGCTGCGCCCGCTGGTGCCGCTCGATGGCGGCCGCTTCGCCACCTCCGATCTCAACGATCTCTACCGCCGGGTGATCAACCGCAACAACCGCCTGAAGCGCCTGATCGAACTCAGGGCGCCCGATATCATTGTGCGCAACGAAAAGCGGATGCTGCAGGAATCGGTTGATGCGCTGTTTGACAACGGCCGGCGCGGCCGCGTCATCACCGGCGCCAACAAGCGCCCGCTGAAATCGCTTTCCGACATGCTGAAGGGCAAGCAGGGTCGCTTCCGCCAGAACCTTCTCGGCAAGCGGGTCGATTTCTCGGGCCGCTCGGTGATCGTGACGGGGCCGGAACTGAAGCTGCACCAGTGCGGGCTTCCGAAGAAGATGGCGCTCGAGCTGTTCAAGCCCTTCATCTATTCCCGCCTCGAGGCGAAGGGGCTTTCCTCCACCGTCAAGCAGGCCAAGAAGCTTGTGGAGAAGGAGCGCGCCGAGGTGTGGGACATCCTCGACGAGGTGATCCGCGAGCACCCGGTGCTGCTGAACCGCGCGCCCACCCTGCACCGCCTCGGCATCCAGGCCTTCGAGCCGGTGCTGATCGAGGGCAAGGCGATCCAGCTTCATCCGCTTGTCTGCGCCGCCTTCAACGCCGATTTCGACGGCGATCAGATGGCCGTGCACGTACCGCTTTCGCTGGAAGCCCAGCTTGAGGCGCGGGTGCTGATGATGTCCACCAACAACGTGCTCTCGCCCGCCAACGGCGCGCCCATCATCGTGCCTTCGCAGGACATGATCCTCGGCCTCTATTATCTGACGATGGAGCGCAAGGGCATGAAGGGCGAGGGCATGGCCTTCGCCGATATCGAGGAGATCCAGCAGGCGCTGAATGCCGGTGATGTGCATCTGCATGCGAAGATCACGGCCCGCATCCCGCAAGTGGATGAAGAGGGCAATGTGGTCATGAAGCGCTATGAAACGACGCCCGGCCGGGCCATTCTGGGAGCGCTCCTGCCGCTGAACGCAAAGGCCCCCTTCGATCTGGTGAACCGCCTTCTGCGCAAGAAGGAAGTGCAGGAGGTGATCGATGCCGTCTACCGCTACTGCGGGCAGAAGGAATCGGTGATCTTCTGCGATCAGATCATGACGCTCGGTTTCCGCGAGGCCTTCAAGGCCGGCATTTCCTTCGGCAAGGATGACATGATCATCCCCGAGAAGAAGTGGGAGATCGTCAACAGGACGCGCGAACTGGTGAAGGAATACGAGCAGCAGTATCTCGACGGCCTGATCACCCAGGGCGAGAAATACAACAAGGTGATCGATGCATGGTCGAAATGCTCCGATGAAGTGGCCGCGGCCATGATGGAGGAGATGTCGGCGGTGCGTTATGCCGAAGACGGCTCCGAACTCGAGCCCAACAGCGTCTACATGATGAGCCACTCGGGCGCGCGGGGCTCCCCGGCGCAGATGAAGCAGCTTGGCGGGATGCGCGGGCTGATGGCCAAGCCCTCGGGCGAGATCATCGAAACCCCGATCATCTCGAACTTCAAGGAAGGCCTGACCGTGCTCGAGTATTTCAACTCGACCCACGGCGCACGCAAGGGCCTTGCCGATACCGCGCTCAAGACCGCGAACTCGGGCTATCTCACCCGCCGTCTGGTGGATGTGGCTCAGGATTGCATCGTGCGCGAGCATGATTGCGGCACCGATCGCGCCATTACCGCCAAGGCAGCGGTGAACGACGGCGAGATCGTGGCTTCGCTCAGCGAGCGCATTCTCGGGCGCGTGGCGGCGGAGGATGTTCTGGTGCCCGGCACCGATGAAATCCTCGTGGCCCAGAACGAGATGATCGGCGAGCATCAGGCCGATGCGATCGAGAAGGCCGGCATCGCCAGCATCCGCATCCGCAGCCCGCTCACCTGCGAGGCCGAGGAGGGCGTCTGCGCCATGTGTTACGGGCGCGATCTGGCGCGTGGCACGCTGGTTAACCAGGGCGAGGCCGTGGGCATCATCGCCGCGCAGTCGATCGGCGAGCCGGGCACCCAGCTTACCATGCGCACCTTCCATATCGGCGGGATCGCCCAGGGCGGCCAGCAATCCTTCGTCGAGGCTTCGCATGAAGGGAAGATCACCTTCAGGAATGCGAACCTCCTGAAGAATGCCGATGGCGAGCAGATCGTGATGGGCCGCAACATGCAGCTCCTGATCGTGGACGAAAATGGCCAGGAGCTGGCATCCCACAAGCTCAACTACGGCTCCAAGGTGCTCGTCAAGGAGGGCCAGAAGGTCGAGCGGGGCGACAAGCTCTTCGAGTGGGATCCCTACACCCTGCCGATCATCGCCGAGAAGGACGGCGTTGCGAAGCTCGTGGATCTGATCCCCGGCGTTTCGCTGCGCGAGGAGATGGACGATGCCACCGGCATGAGCCAGAAGATCGTTTCCGATTGGCGCTCGGCCGCAAAGGGCGGCGATCTGAAGCCCGAAATCATCATCGTCGATCCCGAAAGCGGCGAGCCGGTGCGCCTTGAGAGCGGCAATCCGGCCACCTATCCGATGTCTGTCGATGCCATTCTTTCGATGGAAGACGGGCAGCAGGTGAAGGCCGGTGACGTGCTGGCGCGGATTCCGCGCGAGGGGGCCAAGACGAAGGACATCACCGGTGGTCTGCCCCGCGTGGCGGAACTGTTCGAAGCGCGCCGGCCCAAGGATCACGCCATCATCGCCGAGATCGATGGTTACATCCGCTACGGCCGCGATTACAAGAACAAGCGCCGCATCACCATCGAGCCTGTGGACGAGAGCCTCGAGCCCGTGGAATACATGGTGCCCAAGGGCAAGCACATCCCGGTGCAGGAAGGTGATTTCGTGCACAAGGGGGATTACATCATGGATGGCAATCCCGCGCCGCACGATATCCTTTCGATCCTCGGTGTCGAGGCGCTCGCCGATTACATGATCGACGAGGTGCAGGATGTCTATCGTCTGCAGGGCGTGAAGATCAACGACAAGCACATCGAGGTGATCGTGCGTCAGATGCTGCAGAAATACGAGGTGCTCGACAGCGGCGACACCACGCTTCTGAAGGGCGAGCATGTGGACAAGTCCGAACTGGATGCCGCCAACGAGAGGGCGATCGCCAAGGGGGGGCGTCCGGCGAAGGCCGAGCCCGTGCTTCTGGGCATCACCAAGGCCAGCCTGCAGACGCGCTCCTTCATCTCGGCGGCCTCCTTCCAGGAAACCACGCGCGTGCTCACGGAAGCCGCCGTGCAGGGCAAGCGCGACAAGCTGATCGGCCTGAAGGAAAACGTGATCGTCGGCCGTCTTATCCCTGCCGGCACCGGTGGCGCGGCCCAGGAGATCCGCAGGATCGCCCAGAAGCGCGATCAGAAGGTTATCGAGGCGCGCAAGGCCGAGGCCGAAGCCGCCGCGGCCCTGGCTGCGCCGGATGCGGATGAAGCCGTGATGGAGGGCGCCGCGATGGCGGATGACGTGATCGATACCGGCGAGATCGACAGCGGCATCGTGGATACCCCGGAAAGCCGCGAGGAATGATCGCCGCTTTCAGGGGCTGACAAGGATGGAAGGGGCTCCGCCTGCGCGGGGCCCTTTCGCTTGTGCGGGCGGGTTTCAGGGATCTGCCCGGCATGGCTTTCGCCCCTGCTCTGCACGATACGGGGAAACCCCGGCGGCGGAGGCCCGGGCAGCCCGCAGCCATCAAGGGTGGTGATTCGTGGCGAGCAGGAAATGCCGGTGGAACCCGCGCGCAGTTGCTGGTATCGCGGCGCCATGACCGGCTCCCGAGACAACATCCGCGGCGCGATCCTGATGATGGCCACCATGGCGGCCTATACGCTCAACGATGCCTGCATGAAGGCCATCGGCAGCAAGCTGCCGCTGTTCGAGTCGGTGTTCCTGCGCGGTGTGCTGACGACCGCCGCGCTCGCGGTGATGGCCTGGTGGATGGGGGCCTTTCGCATGGCCATCCCGGCAGGGCAGTGGCGGCTTGTGGGTTTGCGCGCACTTGCCGAAACGGCGGCGGCGCTTTTCTATTTCAAGGCGCTGTTCAACATGGAGCTGGCGAATGTGATCGCGATTCTCCAGGCCCTGCCGCTCACGGTGACGCTTGCGGCGGCGCTCTTCATGCGCGAGCCCATCGGCTGGCGCAGGCTGCTGGCGATCGTGATCGGCTTTCTTGGCGTCTTGATGATCGTGCGCCCGGGGCTTGAAGGCTTCAATGCCTTTTCCGTCTATGCGCTGATATCGGTGCTTTTCGTCACGCTGCGCGATCTGACGGTGCGGCGCATGGCACCCGAGGTGCCCTCGGTGCTGGTGGCAATGGTGACGACGGCGGCCGTGGGGCTCGCGGGGCTGGCCGGCATATTGTTCGAGGATTGGCGGCCGCTCGATCATCAAACGGCGGGCCTCCTCGGCCTCGCCACGGTTTTCATCATCGCCGGCTCGCTGCTCAGCGTGATGATGATGCGGGTTGGCGATATCGCCTTCGTTACGCTCTTTCGCTACACGAGCCTGATATGGGCGCTCGTGATCGGGTGGTTCTTCTTCGCCGAATGGCCTGATGCGATGACCCTTGCGGGAAGCGCGATCGTGGTGGCCACGGGCATCTTCACCCTCTGGCGTGCGGCACGGGCGCGGCGGGCGCGCGTTCGTGAGGCATGAGGTGAAGCTTTCCGCCCCGGCGGTGTTGACAAGGGGCGCGACTCCCCATATACGGCGCTCACTTGGGCAGGGGTTTCACCCGATTGCCTGAATCAGAACTGTAGTGGTCATGATCCGGGCCAATGGCCCCGATCCTCTGGATACCCACCGCCTCGCCCAGCAGAAAATGGGCGTAGCGGTTTTTGCGCTTTGCATATGGCAAGGCGCTTTGAATATGGCGGGGGTGCCCCCGCGCGACGGAATGAATGTGGTGCAACACGGGGAATTACCGGAATGCCAACGATACAACAGCTGATCCGCAAGCCGCGGCAGCCCAAAGTGAAACGCTCGAAATCGCTCCACCTCGAGGGCTGCCCGCAGAAGCGCGGCGTGTGCACGCGCGTCTATACCACGACGCCGAAGAAGCCGAACTCGGCCATGCGCAAGGTTGCCAAGGTGCGCCTTACCAACGGCTACGAGGTGATCAGCTACATCCCCGGTGAAAGCCACAACCTTCAGGAGCACTCGGTTGTCCTGATCCGTGGCGGCCGGGTGAAAGACCTTCCCGGCGTGCGCTATCACATCCTGCGCGGTGTTCTGGATACCCAGGGTGTGAAGGATCGCCGCCAGCGCCGTTCGAAATATGGCGCCAAGCGCCCCAAATAAGGAGAGAGCGAGATGTCCCGTCGTCACGCTGCCGAGAAGCGCGAAATCCTGCCCGACGCCAAGTTTGGCGATCGTGTGCTTTCCAAGTTCATGAACAACCTGATGATCGACGGCAAGAAGGCCGTGGCCGAGAAGATCGTCTATAACGCGATGGATCGGATCGAGGAGAAGATCAAGCGCGCGCCCGTGGAGGTGTTCCACGAGGCGCTTGACAACATCAAGCCCGCCGTCGAGGTGCGTTCGCGCCGGGTTGGTGGCGCCACCTACCAGGTGCCCGTCGAGGTGCGCCCCGAGCGCCGCGAGGCGCTGGCGATCCGCTGGTTGATCCAGGCTGCGCGCAACCGCAACGAAAATACCATGGAAGAGCGCCTGGCCGGCGAGCTGCTCGATGCCGTCAACGGCCGCGGCGCCGCCGTCAAGAAGCGCGAAGACACTCACAAGATGGCCGAGGCGAACAAAGCCTTCAGCCATTACCGCTGGTAACCCTTCAGGCACAGGCCCAAAACAATGGCACGCGAATATCCCCTCGAAAGATACCGCAACTTCGGTATCATGGCCCACATCGATGCCGGCAAGACGACCGTCACCGAACGGATCCTCTACTACACCGGCAAATCCCACAACATCGGCGAGGTGCATGACGGCGCCGCGACGATGGATTGGATGGAGCAGGAGCAGGAGCGGGGCATCACCATCACCTCGGCCGCGACGACCACCTTCTGGGAGCGCACCGAGGATGGCAAGTCGGCCCAGACGCCCAAGCACCGCCTCAACATCATCGATACCCCCGGCCACGTGGATTTCACCATCGAGGTGGAGCGTTCGCTCGCCGTGCTCGATGGCGCGGTTGCCGTGCTCGATGCCAATGCCGGCGTGGAGCCGCAGACGGAAACCGTCTGGCGCCAGGCCGATCGCTACAAGGTGCCGCGCATCGTCTTCGTCAACAAGATGGACAAGATCGGTGCCGATTTCTTCAACTGCGTGCGCATGATCAAGGATCGCACCGGGGCCACCCCGGCGCCCGTGCAGATCCCGATCGGGGCCGAGAACGAGCTCGAGGGCGTGGTCGATCTCATCACCATGAAGGAATGGGTCTGGGCCGGTGACGATCTCGGGGCTTCCTGGGAGCTTCACGATGTGCGCGACAGCCTGAAGGATCAGGCCGAGGAATGGCGCGGCAAGCTGATCGAAACCGCCGTCGAGATGGACGACGAGGCGATGGAAGCCTATCTCGAAGGCGAGGAACCCGATGCCGAAACCCTGCGCAGGCTGATCCGCAAGGGCACGCTCGAGATGGCCTTCGTGCCGGTTCTCTGCGGTTCCGCCTTCAAGAACAAGGGCGTGCAGCCGCTGCTGAACGCGGTGCTCGATTACCTGCCGAGCCCGCTCGATGTGCCTGCCTACATGGGCTTCGAGCCGGGTGACGAAAGCGAAACCCGCAACATCGCCCGCCATGCGGATGATAACGATCCCTTCTCGGCGCTTGCGTTCAAGATCATGAACGATCCCTTCGTGGGCTCGCTAACCTTCACGCGCATCTATTCCGGCACGCTGAGGAAGGGCGACAGCATCCTCAACTCCACCAAGGGCAAGAAAGAGCGCATCGGCCGCATGATGATGATGCACTCCAACAACCGCGAGGAGATCGAGGAGGCCTTCGCCGGCGACATCATCGCGCTTGCGGGCCTGAAGGAGACGACCACGGGCGACACCCTCTGCGATCCCAAGGCGCCCGTGGTGCTCGAAACCATGACCTTCCCCGATCCGGTGATCGAGATCGCCGTGGAGCCGAAATCCAAGGCCGATCAGGAGAAGATGAGCCAGGGCCTCGCGCGCCTTGCTGCCGAGGATCCCTCCTTCCGTGTGGAAACCGATCTCGAATCGGGCCAGACGATCATGAAGGGCATGGGCGAGCTTCACCTCGATATTCTCGTCGATCGCCTGAAGCGGGAATTCAAGGTGGAGGCCAATATCGGTCAGCCGCAGGTGGCTTACCGCGAAACCATCAGCCACAAGACGGAGGTGGATTACACCCACAAGAAGCAGACGGGTGGTTCGGGCCAGTTCGCTCGTGTCAAGCTCGAGATCGAGCCGACGGAGCCGGGCGAAGGCTACAGCTTCGAAAGCCGCATCGTCGGCGGCGCGGTGCCGAAGGAATACATCCCCGGTGTCGAGAAGGGCATACAGTCCGTGATGGACAGTGGCCCGCTCGCCGGCTTCCCGGTGATCGATTTCAAGGTGGCGCTTGTGGACGGTGCCTACCACGATGTGGACTCGTCCGTTCTTGCCTTCGAAATCGCCGCGCGTCAGGCGATGCGTGAAGGCATCAAGAAGGCCGGGCCGAAGCTTCTCGAGCCGATCATGAAGGTCGAGGTGGTGACGCCGGAGGAATACACCGGCAACATCATCGGCGATCTCACCAGCCGGCGCGGCCAGGTGCAGGGGCAGGAAACCCGCGGCAACGCGATCGTGATCAACGCCTTCGTGCCGCTCGCCAACATGTTCGGCTACATCAACACCCTGCGCTCCATGTCCTCGGGGCGGGCGAACTTCACCATGCTGTTCGACCACTACGAGCCGGTGCCGCAGAACATCAGCGAAGAAATCCAGGCGAAATACGCGTGATCGACGCGCAGACGGAATGAGAGGAGGCCATCATGGCGAAGGAAAAGTTTGAACGGACGAAGCCGCATGTGAACATCGGCACGATCGGTCACGTTGACCACGGCAAGACGACGCTGACGGCGGCGATCACGAAGTATTTCGGCGATTTCCAGGACTACGACCAGATCGACGCGGCGCCGGAGGAGAAGGCGCGCGGGATCACCATCTCGACGGCGCATGTGGAATACGAGACCGACAAGCGCCACTACGCGCATGTGGACTGCCCCGGCCACGCCGACTACGTGAAG
>WFVA01000107.1 GCA_015491895.1 Albidovulum sp.
AGAGCAGCGTCTGCACGTAGCAGGTCTGGGCCGAGTTGGAGGGCGGGCGGCCGTATTTCTCGCCGAAGGATCTGACGAAGGCCTTGGTGCCCGGGTTGTCGAGCTGCCAGTTCCAGTTCATCGAGCCGTAGACGCCCTTGATCGCCTCGCCGGCACCCTCGGCCATCAGCTCCGAATAGAGCGGCACGACGATCTCGAACTGCTTGCCGTTCACCATCTTGTCGCGCAGGCCGAACTGCACGGCCTGGGTGATCGAGTTGATCATGTCGCGGCCGTAGTGGTTGAGCACCAGCACATCGGCGCCGGAATTGAGCACCGGGGTGATGTAGGAGCTGAAATCGCCGGCGCCCACGGGCGTGCGCACGGTCTTCACCGTCTGCCAGCCCACGGCCTCGGTGGCGGCCTTGATCGATTCCTCCTGGGTCCAGCCCCAGGTGTAGTCGGCGGTCAGGTGATAGGCCCTGCGATCGGTGCCATAGGCCTTGGCCAGCACCGGCGCCAGCGCCGCGCCCGACATGTAGGCGTTGAAGAAGTGGCGGAAGCCGTTCTTCTTGCGGTCCTTGCCGGTGGTGTCGTTGGAGTGGGTGAGGCCGGCCATGAAGATGATTCCGGCTTCCTGGCAGAGCCCCTGGACGGCAATGGCCACGCCCGAGCTTGATCCGCCGTTGATCATGATCACGCCGTCCTTCTCGATCATCGATTTGGCCGAGGCACGGGCGGCGTCGGATTTGGTCTGGGTGTCGCCGGTCACGTAGGTGACCTTCTTGCCCAGAAGCCCCGTGCCGTCGAGCGCCTTCGAGGAGAAGCTGTTGAGCATGCCGCCGTCACCCTCGCCGTTGATGTGCTCCACCGCGAGCTTCTGGGCGCGCAGCTCGTCGAGCCCCTCATCGGCATAGGGGCCCGATTGCGGCACGTTGAAGCCGAAGGTGACGGTATCGCCCTTGGGCTCGTTGGTGAAGGCCGAGGCCGAGCCGGCGGTGAAGATGGTGGGCAGGGCAACGCCCGCGCCGGCCACGGCGCCGGTCTTGAGCACGCCGCGGCGTGTGAATCTGGATGAAGTCATTTCTTTCCTCCCTTCGGGGGCGCGCGCTTTGGGTGGTGCGCGATTTCCCCGTGGTTTCGGTTTGCGGGTATCCCCGGCGCCTCCTCGCGCCGCGGAAAGCCTCCTCAGGCCTGCCCATTATCGCGCCTGAAATGAAAAAATCGCAACAATCCCTTTTTATTGCAGGGAAGTTTTGTAAAGATATGCACAGGTAATTTTGTAAAAGAGTAAAAATCTTTTCAGATCGGGCGGAGAGCGGACCATAAGGCGATGAAAGAACGCGGAAAATTCACCGGCCGGGCGGGGCTTACCGGCACCCGCATCCGCCAGCGCCGCCTCGATCTGGGGATCAGGCAATCCGAACTGGCGAAAAAATGCGGAATTTCGCCCGCCTATCTCAATCTGATCGAGCACAACAAGCGCAGAATCGGCGGCAGGCTGCTTCTCGATATCGCGAGGGCGCTCGGCATTGATCCCGCTCTTCTGGGCTCCGAGCCGGATGCCTCGCTCATGGAGTTTCTCGCTCTGGCCGCGCAGCAGCATGGCGGCGCGGTGCGGGGGGATGTGGAGGGGGCCGATGATCTCATGGCGCGCTTTCCCGGCTGGGCCCTCGTCATCTCCCGCCAGCAACAGAGGATCGAGGCGCTGGAAAGGATGGTCGAGGCCCTCGGCGATCGCCTCTCCAACGATCCGCAGCTTTCGGGGATCCTGCACGGCATGATTACCAGCGCCGCGGCGATCAGGGCCACGGCCGCCATCCTCGCCGAAGCCGATGGCGCGGATGGTGCGGATGGGGGGCTCGATCCCGCCTGGCGGGCCCGCTTCCAGCGCAATCTCGACGAAGACGCCGGCACCCTGGCCACCCGCGCCCGCGCTCTTGCCGATTACCTCGAGGAAGCCGCCAACATCCAGCGCGAGCCGCTCTCTCATCTCGATCAGCTCGAGCGGTTCCTCGCCGCGCATGGCTGGCATTTTCCCGCGCTCGAGGGGCAGGGCGGCGCGGAGCCCGGCCCCGGGGGCGAAAACCTGATCGAAAGCCTGCTCGACACCGCGCCGGACTGGCTCGCCGCGCCTGCCCGCGCGAAAGCCCGGACATGGCTTGGCGTGATCGCGCAGGATGCCCGCGCGCTGCCCGCCCGCCCCTTCCTCGAAGCCGCGCGCGAACTGCATTTCGATCCCGCGGCACTGGCCGCGCGTTTCGGCTGCGAAACCGGCCGGGTGATGCGCCGGCTTGCCTTCGTGCCCTGGGATCGGGCGCCTGCCGGCAGCGGGAAGGCCGGCGGCACCCCGGGCCAGGCGGCGGGAGCGGAGGCGGCGCAGGGCAGCGGCGCTTCTCCCTTCGGGCTGGTGATTTGCGATGGCGGGGGCGGGATGCTCCTGCAAAAGCCCGTGCCGGCCTTCGCCCGGCCGGGGATTGTCTCGGCCTGCCCGCGCTGGCCGCTTTATCTGGCCTTTTCCCGCCCGGCCCAGATCCTCGCGCGCGAGGTTGCGTTTCACGGCAACGAGGCCATGCGCTTTCGCATCTGCGCCATTGCCGAGCCCCTCGCGCCGGGCGCCGTCGGCGAGGATCCCCTGCTGCGGGGCACCATGCTCATCATCCCGCCCCAGGTCGCCGGCGCGCTGCCGGGCCGGGCGCAAGAGCCGATTGCACCCGTCGAGGTTGGCCCCGGCTGCCGCATCTGTCCGATCGAGGGATGTCCGGCGCGCCGCGAGCCGCAGCTCCTGGCCTGAGTGCCGGGGCCTTCCTGAAGGCGATTCCCGAAAATTCTAACGAACGAAGGCCCGGCCCCCGTTTGCCGTAAGCGTTTTTTTAATACTGGGGCTCTAGACCGGATCCGCAAACATTCGAAACAGGGGCCTGCACATGCAGCACCGCAAGGAAAACGGATCCTGCACAGGAGAAGCTTCGGGAGGGGCGCAATGGCGGAAATGATCGTGCTCGCAAGGCGGCTCGGCCTTGAGGAGGCCGCGCCGCTGAAGATGGAATTCCTCTCCAGCCGCGGCAAGGATATCGAAGTGGACGCAAGCCAGGTCGGCCATCTGGGCACGCTCTGCCTGCAGGTTCTCCTCGCCGCCGCACGGGAGCGGGCCGGAAGCGGGAATGCCTTCCGCCTGAAGGATCCGAGCGAAGCCATGCTGTCGGCACTCGCCCATTTCGGTCTCACCCAGGAAAATTTCGCCGGAGGAAACGCATGAGCCTCAACATTCTGGCCGTTGACGACAGCCGCACCATGCGTGACATGCTCAATCTGACGCTCACGCAGGCCGGTTTCACCACCCATCTCGCCGAGGATGGCCAGGACGGGCTCGAGGTGCTGGAAAGCCTCGATCCCGAGCCCGATGTCATCATCACCGATATCAACATGCCGCGGCTCGATGGCTTCGGCTTCATCGAGGCCGTGCGCAGCCGCGACAGGCACCGCAGCGTGCCGATCCTTGTGCTGACGACGGAAAGCGCGCCCGAACTCAAGCAGCGCGCCCGCGAAACCGGCGCCTCGGGCTGGATCGTCAAGCCCTTCGATCCCGAACGGCTCGTGCGGGCGCTGAAGATGGTTGCCGGGTGACATCATGAGCATTGAAAACGATCCCATGGCGGAAATCCGGGCCACGTTCTTCATCGAATGCGAAGAACTGCTCGAAGCGCTCCAGGATGGCCTGCAGGCCATGGAGGAGGGCGGCACCGATGACGAAACCATCAATATCGTGTTCCGGGCGGTGCATTCGATCAAGGGCGGGGCGGGGGCCTTCGGGCTCGAGGATCTGGTGCGCTTCGCCCACCGCTTCGAATCCGTGCTCGATGCGGCGCGCTCGCATCAGCTGGAAATCGATGGCGAGGTGCTTTCCGTTCTTTTCCGCGCCGGCGATATGCTGAACGATCTGGTCAGCGCGGCGCGTGACGGCGAGGCGGTCGATCCATCGCTTACGGAGGAGGCGGGAAAGGCGCTTGATGCTCTGATCGGCGCGGATGGGCCCGATGGCGATGGGGCCGAAGAGGAGGAGGTGGCGGATTTCGCGCCGATGGCCCTTTCGCTCGATCTCGGGCCTCTGGATGCGGGGGAAGGCGCGGAGGAGAACGCTGCGGGATCGGATGTTCCGGCCGCGCCTGGCGAGGCCGGTGCGCCCGGCGGGCCCATGGCGGGCCCGGATGGCTCCCCCGTCTCGGCCGGCACCGGCTTCCGTATCCGCTTCAGGCCCCATTCGGCGCTCTTTGCCAGCGGCAACGAGCCGCTCCACCTGCTGCGCCTGCTCGATGAAATGGGAACGATGACCACCCTGTGCCGTGCGGAAGATCTCCCGCCGCTTGGCGAGATGGATTGCGAGAAATCCTATCTGCACTGGGATATCTTCCTCGAGACATCGGAAGAGGAAAACGCGATACGCGAATTGTTCGATTTCGTGGAGGATGTCTGCGATCTGACGATCTCGCCGCTGACGGGAGAGGACATGGCCGAGCTTGTCCGCCATGCCGAGGCGATCGCGCGGGAAGAGGTGTCACCGGGCGGAACTGCCGGCGATGGGGCCCTCATGGCTGGTGATGCCCCCGGATCATCCGGCGAGGTTGCGTCGGGAAAGCCTGAGGCCGAGGGTTCCCCGCCTCCTTCGGCCCCGAAAACACGGAAGGCGGGCGGAAGGAGCGTGGGATCCGGCCGGAATGAGGGCGGCAGCAAGGCTGCGGGCAAGGGCAAGGCGACGGGCGGCGTCAAGACCAAGCCGACCGTGCGGGTGGATCTGGAGCGGATCGACCGTCTGGTCAATCTCGTCGGCGAGCTTGTCATCAACCAGGCCATGATCTCGCAGAGTGTGGAAAAGGCGGGGCTGCTCACCAACCCGGAGATAGACAGCGGCCTGAATGAATTCATGCAGCTGACGCGCGATATTCAGGACAGCGTGATGATGATCCGCGCCCAGCCGGTCAAATCGCTGTTCCAGCGCATGGCGCGGATCGTTCGTGAAAGTGCAGCGGCCGTCGGCAAGAACGTGCGCCTGCGCACCGAGGGCGAGGGCACCGAGGTTGACAAGACGGTGATCGAGAACCTGGCCGATCCGCTTACGCACATGATCCGCAATGCCGTGGATCATGGCCTCGAATCCCCGGAAGAGAGAGTGGCGGCAGGGAAACCGGCCCAGGGCGTTGTCACCCTTTCGGCCGGGCATCGCTCGGGCCGGGTTGTCATCACGGTTTCCGATGACGGGGGCGGGATCAACAGGGAGCGGGTTCTCCGGATAGCGATTGACAAGGGGCTGATCCCCGAAAACGCCGAACTTTCCGACAACGAGATCGACAATCTTCTCTTCCTCCCAGGTTTTTCGACAGCGAACGAGGTCTCCGATCTTTCCGGCCGCGGTGTCGGGATGGATGTGGTGCGAAGCGCCATCCAGGCGCTGAGCGGACGCATCACCATCCAGTCCCGCCCCGGCGAGGGCACGACCTTCACCATCAGTCTGCCGCTCACCCTTGCCGTTCTGGACGGCATGGTCGTGGAAGCCGCCGGTCAGACCCTCGTCGTGCCGCTCAACACCATATCCGAGACGCTGACCCTTGGCGCCCGCGATATCCGGGTTCTCGGCCCGGAGACCAGGATGGTCCAGATCCGCGATACATTCGTGCAGCTTTTCGATCTGGGCGCGGAGATGGGATACAGGCCCCCCCTCGAGAGCTTTGCCGGCAAGGTGGTGCTGCTCGTCGCACTGGAGGATGAGAGCCGGGCGGCTCTCGTGATCGATGGCATCGTGGACCAGCGCCAGGTGGTCATCAAGGGGCTTCAGGATACGTTCGGCCGCGTGCCGGGCGTTGCCGCGGCAACGATCCTTGGGGATGGCAAGATCGCCCTTATTCTGGACCCCGCCGATATCGTTGCCAATTCCCGCAACAAGGCGCCCAATACGCAGGCGGATCTTTCACTAGCAGGATGATCAGGATGACGGATACCGAGGACAAGGCCAAGGCCGATCAGACGGAGCTGCTCTCCTTTCGGGTGGGTACGCAGGAATATGCGGTCGACATCATGACCGTGCGCGAAATACGCGGCTGGACGAATGCGACCCCGCTTCCGCATGCGCCGCCCTTTGTGCGAGGCGTGATCAATCTTCGCGGCACCGTTCTCACCATCGTCGATCTTTCCGATCGTCTGGGGATGGGGCCGATCGAATTCAGCGAGCGCAACGTGATCATCGTTGTCGAGGCCGGCAGGCAGCTTGTCGGGCTCCTCGTGGATGCCGTCTCGGATATTCTGACGGTATCGGCCGAGGATCTGCAGCCTCCCCCGGAAATGCTGACAGAGGGGCCGAGGACATTCGTCAACGCCCTGACGATCGTTCAGGAGCGCATGGTGCGCATCCTTGATCTTGATGCGGCATTGCCCGCGGCGGAAATCGAAGCGGCCTGAGATGAGTGATATCGCGTCCACCCCCAATCCACGGCAGATGAGCGAAGAGCATTTCCGTTTCATCGCCGATCTGGCGCACAAGGAGGCCGGGCTGGTTTTCCCTGAGAGCAAGGCTCCGCTCGTGCGCACCAGGCTGAACCGGCGCATCCGGGCCCTGAAGCTGCCCGGTTACGATGCCTATTGTGCCCTGCTCAGGAGCCCGGAAGGGGCGCGGGAGCGGCGGATGATGATCTCTTCGCTCACCACCAATGTCTCGAGCTTCTTTCGCGAGGCGCATCATTTCGATCTCCTGCGCGGCGAGATCCTTCCGCCCCTGCTGGAGGGGGCAAGAAGGGGAGAGCGCCTGCGCCTGTGGTCAGCCGGTTGTTCCTCCGGTCAGGAGGCCTATTCGATTGCGATGGTGCTCGCCGATCTGGAGCCGGATTATCTGCAGATGGATATCCGTATACTGGCCTCGGACATTGATCTCAACGTCATTGAGACAGGGCGGGCGGGCATCTATGACGCAGGTCAGCTGGCGAATGTGCCGGAGGAATACAGGGAGAGATATTTCCAGCCGGCCGAGGACAACGGAAAGGAAGCCGTCAGAATCATCGAGCCCCTGCGCCGGATCGTCTGCTTCCGTGAGCTCAATCTCCTCCATGAATGGCCGATGAAGCGGCAGTTCGATGTGATCTTCTGCCGCAATGTCGTGATCTATTTCGATGCCGAAACCCAGAATTCGCTCTGGCGAAAGTTCGAAAAATACACGGCACCCGGGGGCTGGCTGATACTGGGCCATTCCGAGCGTCTTTCGGAGGATGTCGCCGGGAAATTCGTCGTTGCCGGCCCCACGGCCTATCGCCTTTCACCAACCGAAACAGCATGAAC
Organism: Albidovulum sp.; assembly: GCA_015491895.1. GTDB lineage: Bacteria > Pseudomonadota > Alphaproteobacteria > Rhodobacterales > Rhodobacteraceae > WFVA01. The sequence continues at coordinate 7,300 of WFVA01000107.1, forward strand.
CGGAAGAGGCAGTCATGGCACTCAGAGATCAATTGCGCATCATGGTCGTGGATGACATGTCCACAAGCCGCGGGCTCATAACCCAGGCGCTGGATGCATTCGGAATCCGTAATGTGGCAGCGGTGGCTGACGGAAAATCCGCGCTCGAGGCGATTGCGCGCTCTCCGGTGCATCTGGTGATTTCCGATTTCAACATGCCGGGCATGAGCGGGCTCCAGCTGCTCCAGCATCTGCGCCAGAATGCGGCCACGAAAGGCACCGGTTTCATCCTGATCACGGGGCGGGCAGATCGTGAAACAATCGAGACGGGCCGCAGACTCGGCATGAACAACTTCATCAAGAAGCCGTTCACGCCACAGGATCTTCGCGCCTGCATCGAAGCGGTTGTCGGACGGTTGTGATGACTGAGGCCAGGCAATGCGAACGAGCCCCGGAACTTTCTGAAGAGGCTCCTGACCGGATCGGTCTCGAGGTGCTCCATGAGAGACTGGCGGGTGAATTCTGCCGGATGAGCATCCTTGTGGGAACGGTCGAACATGCTGTCGGAGAATGCCTTGATGCCAATGCCGGCAACATTGCGGTGCCGGTGATCGCATTGCAGGGGCTTGATCGGGTGCGCCAGACGCTCGAGGATTTTCATCGCCTGGCAAGCAGGGTTTCTCGGCAGCTTCAGGAGAACGGCAATCAGGCGCTTGAAATCCCCGACCTGCGCGAAGCATTCCTGATGCGGGAGAATGCGGACCGGCTTCTGGCACCGGCGGTGGGCGGACATGGAGCACGGGAAGAGCACGGCTCGCACGAGCTGTGGGATCCTTAGTTCCTGCCCCGGGCGGGAGCAGGCATGGCAGCTATCTGAAATGACAGGAAATTCCTGTGGCCCCAGGGTTTTTGTCTGGGCGACGCGGGTAGTTCGGTATCAAGGCGTCGGCTCAGATCTAACCATCGGTGCTCCTTTGCGGAAAAGACAGGTACCGGGCAGATGGGTGCGGGGGCTGTCTCGGGTCGCCCGGATTTTGCGGGTGTCCGGGGCACTTGGAGAACATGGCACTGGGGGTAGGGCAGGGCATGGGCCAGCGCTGACCCATCCGGCTGGCCATCCTGCTTTCCTGGCGGCAGTCTGGCCAGCCGGATCAGGTTTCGTTGCGTTCGGAGAAGCTGCGGGCGATGAAATCGGGCATGTGATCCCCCATTCCGACAACGGATTTTCCGCCGCCGCCCTGGCGCTGCCCGCTTCCGCGGGTTTCACGCCCGCGTTTCTTCTGCCTGCCTCGTGATGCGCGATCCTGCGATTTGCGGGGCGGTTCGCCTTGAGATGCGGGGCGGACGCCTTCTTCGCCCCCGCTTTCCCTGCGCGGGGCGTTTGCCGTTTCCTCTCCGGGAGGGGGCTCATGGGCGGGCCTGGCCTCGCCATCGTCTTTGCGCCGGCTGCGGGGGCGGCGCCTGCGCCTTTGCCTGCGCGCGCCCTGTTCCTCTTCGCCCGCCCTACCGGCTGAGGGTGCCTCGGGCCCGGATGTTTCGGGCCCGGATGCCTCGGTCGCGGAGCCTTCCTTGCCGCCGGCATCGCTCCCGCCACCCGCTTCGAGGGGGTTGGGCAGGCGCGGGATTTCCTGCTTCACCAGCCGCTCGATCGCGGCGAGGTTCTTTTCGTCCTGGGGGGCGCAGATCATCAGCGCCTTGCCCGAACGCCCCGCGCGTCCGGTGCGCCCGATCCGGTGCACGTAATCCTCCGCATGGCTCGGCACGTCGTAATTAAACACATGGCTCACGTTGGGGATGTCGAGCCCGCGCGCGGCCACGTCCGAGGCCACGAGGAAGGGGATGGTGCCATCGCGAAAGCCCTGCAGCACCTCCATGCGGCGCGATTGTTCGAGATCGCCATGGATCGGCTCGGCATTGTAGCCGTGCTTCTTCAGCGATTTCGCCACCACATCCACATCCGCCTTGCGGTTGCAGAAGATGATGGCATTGGAGCAGCCCTCGCCCTCGCCCTCGATCAGGGCGCGCAGGAGGGCGCGCTTTTCCTTCGCGGCAATGGCGCGATCGCGCTTGCCGGGGCGGAACATCACCACGCCCTGTTCGATGTTTTCGCCCGTGGTGGCGGCGCGCGCCACTTCCACCTTCACCGGGGCGGAGAGGAAGGTATTGGTGATGCGCTCGATCTCGGGGGCCATGGTGGCGGAGAAGAAGAGCGTCTGGCGGGTGAAGGGGGTGAGTTTGAAGATGCGCTCGATATCGGGGATGAAGCCCATGTCGAGCATCCGGTCGGCCTCGTCCACCACCATGATCTGCACGCCCGTGAGCAGGAGCTTGCCGCGCTCGAAGTGATCCAGCAGGCGCCCGGGGGTGGCGATCAGCACGTCCACGCCGCGATCGATCAGGCGATCCTGCTCCTTGAAGCTGACGCCCCCGATCAGAAGCGCCTTGGTGAGCTTGGTGTATTTGGCGTATATGTCGAAATTCTCGGCCACCTGGGCGGCAAGCTCGCGGGTGGGGGCGAGCACCAGCGAGCGGGGCATGCGCGCGCGCGCGCGCCCCTTCTGCAGGCGGGTGATTACGGGCAGGGTGAAGGCGGCTGTCTTGCCGGTGCCCGTCTGGGCGATGCCGAGCACGTCACGCCCTTCGAGGGCGGGCGGAATGGCGCCGGCCTGGATCGGGGTGGGTGTTTCGTAGCCGGCTTCTTCAACCGCCTTGAGGACCTTGGGATCGAGATCGAGATCTGAAAATTTTGTCATGTGGTTCCGCGTGTTACGGCATTTCATCTTGCCGCTTTTCTTCGCGGCCCCGCATCCGGATCGATGCTTTCCTTCGATTAGCTGTGGTCTTACGCTTTTGGCGCCAAGAGTCAACCTGAGAGGCCGTGCGGCCCTGTTTTCCGGCTGTTTTGCAGCCGTTTTCCTGCTTTTTGCCCCGAGGGCGGCGGCGAAGGCGAAGCTGCCGGTGACGTGCCCTTGTGATCTTCCCAGAGAAGGCCGCGATAATCGAAGCCCTCCTCGATCGTGGGTTTGACGATCCGAAAATAGGGCGAGAGATCGAAATCGCGCGGCGTGAAGAGGGAGTGATGGCGGATGCGCAGCACCTCCTCGCGCATTTTTCGGGAGGCGCCCTCGGCGAGCTCCGGCAGGATCGGATAGCGCACGCTCTGGAAGGCTTCGGCGATCAGTGTCGAGCAGATGGCGCGGGTGGGATCGCCCGAGCCGAGCTCGAGCATGCGCCGCCGCCAGCGCTGGGGCACGGGCGGATTGGGCAGGAGGTAGCGCATCAGATCGAACACGTTGCGCAGATCGTAGCTGCGCCCGATGCTCCGGCGCATATGGGCGATCACCTTGCGGCAATCGGCATCCGCAAGCCCGACGGGGCGGCAGATCCGGGTATTGAGATGTGCATGGCGCGCCAGCGAAACCGCCTGCACGCCGTTTTCGAGATCGGCTTCGATCAGAACTGCGGCAGGGTCATCGCCCCCCGCATAGAAGGCGGAATGGGACCAGGTGGAATGGGTGAGATACTTGATCGCGGAAGAGATGCGCGAATTGCCCTCGACAAGGAGCACATCGCCCGGCCGCAGCGCAGCTTCGAGGCGATCGAGAGGGATGACGGAAAAGGCCGTGTAGCCCGGCCTTTCCCTTTCGAGAAAATGCGCGAGCCTGCGCCCGATGGCGGTTGCAACCCTGCTGAACATTCACGGGCTCTCCCTGTGAAACCGTGAAAGAAGCCTGACAGCCCGGCGAAACGCGGTAAATTCAACTTGGCGTGATCGTCCGGGGCGCAGGGCTCACTGATCGGCGAGCGCCTTTTCGGCCTGAGGGGCGAAGGGGGCCTCAGGGGCAAGCGCCAGGGAGCGTTGCAGCGCCTTTCGTGCGCCCGTTTCATCGCCTGCGGCCTTCAGGATCATGCCGAGGCGGAAGAAGGCCTTTGCATTTTCCGGGTTCTTTTTCGTGAGGCTCTCAAAGATCGCGCGCGCCTCCTCGGTTTGCCCGGCATGGAAGAGTGCCCAGCCGAGCGTATCGCGCACCTCATCCATTCCGCCCGAGGCGGCATCGGCCCCGCGCGCCAGCGCCACCGCGCGGGCGGGATCGCGGGGCGTGAGCAGGGCGGCGAGATTGTTCCGGACAAGCCAGCTTTCGGGGGCGAGCAGGAGGGCCTTCTCGTAAGCGTCTATGGCGTCTTGCGTCTGTCCGCGCCTTTCATGAAGCGTGGCGATCAGGAGGAGCGTGCCGGCGTTGCGGGGATTGGCGGCGTTGGCCTTGCGGGCATAGGCGAGCGCATCCCCGTGCCGGCCGAGGCGCTGGCTGGCGATGGCGGCGGCGTGCAGGAGCGCGGGATTGCCGGGCGAAGCTGCGAGGCCCTTCTTGTAGAAGGCAAGCGCCTCTTCGTAGCGGCGCAGCGCGCCCCTCAGGTTGCCCCGTTCGAAGGCGATCTGCGCGTCACCGGGAAAGGCCGCATCGGCGCGCGCAAGGAGCGCCTCGGCGCTTTCAAAATCCCGCCCGGCCATGGCCATGCGGGCAAGCTCGATGAAGGGGGCAGGGGATTTCGCGTTTTCAAGCCGGGGGGCAAGGAGGGCGCGCGCCGTCTCCGGCGCGTTCAGTGCGAAATGGCCGCGCGCCAGCAGCAGGGCGACGCTTTCCGGCGCGCGGGGATCGCCTTCCCAATGCCCGAGCAGGGCGAGCGCATCTTCAGGCCGGTTCTGCGCGAGATAAAGGCGCGCGAGATCGAGCTTCACGCCGAGATAGCCCGGGGGGGTGCCGCGCAGGCCGGCCTCGAAATGGGAGATCGCGGCCGCCACATCTCCGCGGGATTCGGCGATAAGGCCTAAATTCTGATGCGCGCGCCGATCTTCGGGATCAAGCGCAAGGGCCTTGCGAAAATGCGCCTCCGCCTCCCCGATCCGCCCGATCGCCTTCAGCACCAGGGCCATGTTGGTATGGGCGGAGGGGCTTTCGGGATCAAGCGCGAGGGCGGCCCTGAAGGCGGCGAGGCTCTTTTCGATTTCCCCGAGTTTCGCATGGGCGATGCCCAGAAGCTCCTGGACCACCGGGCCATCGCGCCCTTCGGCTATTTCCGCGCGCAGCCGGGCGATGGCGGCATCCGGCCGGCCCGCCTCGATCAGGCCGAGGATTTCGCGCATCGGCGCGGATTTCGGCGGTGCGATCTGCAGGAACTGATCACCGGTTTCGGGATCGAGACTTTCTGGATCATAAGTGGCCGCGGTGAGGGGCGAGGCCCCGAAAAGCGGCACCAGCAGCGCGGCCAGAAGCGCAAGGGCGCCGGGGCGCAGGACGAAAAAGGAAGGGGCGGGGCCCCTTCCTTTCCTCATGTCCCTTGCGCGATTGGCGCGGATCACTTCTTGCGGCGGCGCAGGAAGGCCCCGCCGCCCAGAAGCGCGCCGAGCAGGAGCGGCAGCGAGGCCGGCACCGGAACCGGCGCCGGGCCGCCGCGCACCTTGAAGCTGTCGCTCTCGGTAGCGACGATGCCGCCATCCACCAGCGCGTTGATATCGAAGCTGCAGCTTCCCGGCGTGGTGCCGGTGAAGGTCACGTCGAAGGTGAAATCGCGATCCACATCGCGGGTGAAGCTGCCGTTGTGGCTGGCGGGATCAAAGCTCACGTCCACGCAATCGGCGCCAGCGCCCACGGCCAGCGAAACGGTGCTGTAGCTGGCGAAGGTGGCGTCGATCGCGTCCAGAATTGCGGTGGTGACGTTGCCCGTCCCGCTGCCAAGATCACCGAGAGTGCCGCCGGTGGCCGTGGTGATGGCCGTGGCCTGGCCGGTGCTGTCGAGCGAGCCGGCATCAAGCGCGTGTACGGTGATGTTTTCGCCAAGAAGCGCGTTGATCGCATCGGCCTCGGTCACGCCGTTGCTCGGATCATGGCCCGGCGCATCGCCGAACCACACCACGATGCGGGTGGAGTCGGGGCGCCATTCCATGCCTGTCGCCACCTGATCAAGGGCGTAGAGATTGGCCTCGGGGAAATCGCCGCCGCCGCTGGCCGACCAGCTGTCGATCGCCGCCTGCACGGCGGTGTCATCGGCAGTGAGATCGGTAAGCTCGCGATAGGTGAAGGCATCGGTGGTGTCGCGGTAGCCGCCCACCCCCCATTGCACATCGCCAAGGCCGGAGGTGGCCGTGAGGATCGCGCCCGCGGCATTGCGCACATCGGCAATCTCACCGCCCATCGAGCCGGTTTCATCGGCGAGGAACACGATATCGACGATCGCCGATGTCGGCCCGCCGGCGCTCACCGTGACGGTTTTCTGAATGGTGACGCTTTCGCCCACGTCAAGCGTATCGGAATAGGAAACGGGATCGATCGAATCCGCGCTGGCCATTCCGGCTGCGAGCATGAAGAGCGGCGCGCTCCAGCCCAGGATTCCGGATTTCATCTGCATTTCAAATATACTCCCACCTTAATGAACTCCCGCCGCTCCGGCTTTCCTGTTGAAATGATATTTGCGTCAAGCAGGGTCGGAAATCGAAGCAGGACCAAACAGGGGCAGGTTAACACAACATTAACTTCTTTTTAACTTTATTCGTGCGCAATAGCGCACATTTCCGGCCAGAAATGCCATTCTTTTCTGGCTTGGAAGCGAACTATTCACGTATTGCGGGAAAGTATCAATCAGACGGCGAGTTCGGCTCGCCCAATGCACCGCGCCTTCAGCCCCGGCGCCGGCCATAGCGAATCTGCTGCAACGCTACCGCATCCCCGCATTCGGGCAGAGATCACACCATCATTTCCTTGGTCTTGCTCAGCGTGAGCTCGGGATAATCGCGCTCGATCCTGTCGATATCCCACTGCAGGCGGGTGAGATAGACGAGATCGCCGTCATTGTCATAGGCCACATGGCCCTTGTTGGCGCTGACGAAGCGATTGACCACATCCTCGGGGCCGGTGATCCAGCGCGCGGAGGTGAATTGCGAGGGCTCGAAGCGCACCGGCAGGCCGTATTCGAGCTCGATCCGGCTGGCCAGCACCTCGAATTGCAGCGCCCCCACCACGCCCACGATATGGCCCGAGCCGATCATCGGCTTGAACACCTTCGCCGCGCCCTCCTCGGCGAACTGCATCAGCGCCTTGTCGAGATGCTTGGCCTTCATCGGATCGCCGGCGCGCACGCTCTGCAGAAGCTCGGGCGCGAAGGAGGGGATGCCGGTGACGCGCAGCGCCTCGCCCTCGGTCAGCGTATCGCCGATGCGCAGCTGGCCGTGGTTGGGGATGCCGATGATATCACCCGCCCAGGCCTCCTCGGCGAGTTCGCGGTCCGACGCGAGGAAGAGCACCGGATTGGAGACCGCCATCGGTTTTTTCGAACGCACATGCATCAGCTTCATGCCGCGTTTGAAATGGCCCGAGGCGAGGCGCAGGAAGGCCACGCGATCGCGGTGTTTCGGGTCCATGTTGGCCTGCACCTTGAAGACGAAACCCGTCACCTTCGCCTCCGCCGGGTGGATCTGGCGCGGCTCGGCGCGCTGGGGCTGGGGCGGGGGGGCGTATTGTGCGATGCCGCGCATCAGCTCCTTCACCCCGAAGCTGTTGATCGCCGAGCCGAACCAGATCGGCGTCAGCGTGCCTTCGTGGAGCGCCTGCATGTCCAGGGGCGGCAGCAGTTCGCGCGCCATCTCCACCTCCTCGCGCAGCTGCTCCAGAAGATGCGCGGGCACGTGCTCTTCAAGGCGTGGGTCATCCAGCCCCTCGAGGCGGATGCTCTCGGCCACCACGTTGCGATCGGCGCGGTCCATCAGTTCGAGGCGGCCATTGAGCATGTCGTAACAGCCGATGAAATCGCGCCCCATGCCGATCGGCCAGCTTGCGGGGGTGACGTCGATCGCCAGGCTCTGCTGGATTTCATCGATGATGTCGAAGGTTTCGCGCGCCTCGCGATCCATCTTGTTGCAGAAGGTGAGGATCGGCAGATCGCGCAGACGGCAGACCTCGAAGAGCTTCTGCGTCTGGCTTTCCACGCCCTTGGCGCCGTCAATCACCATGATGGCGGCATCCACCGCGGTGAGGGTGCGGTAGGTATCCTCGGAGAAATCCGAGTGGCCGGGGGTATCGACGAGATTGAAGCGGTGGCCATCGAAATCGAAGCTCATGGCCGAAGCGGAGACGGAAATTCCCCGCTCCTGCTCCATCTTCATGAAATCCGAGCGCGTGCGCCGCGCCTCGCCCTTGGCGCGCACCTGGCCGGCCATCTGGATCGCGCCGCCGTAAAGCAGGAATTTCTCGGTCAGCGTGGTTTTCCCCGCATCCGGGTGCGAGATGATGGCGAATGTGCGCCGGCGGGCGATTTCGGGCGGCAGGGCGGGCTGGTTGGTGGCGGTATCTGGCATGAGGGCGCGTATAGGCGGGGATTTCCGCCGAGGCAAGCCAAAGGGGAGCCCGGGGGGTGGATCGAATCAGTTTGCCGCGCCAATGTGAACATATAGTGAACAAAATCGGAGTTGAGTCATGGAACTGAAGGAAATTGCCGAAGAGCTTGTGGCGGGCTGCCGCGAAAACCGGGCGAAGGAAAATCTGGGCCGGCTTTATGCGGAGGATGCGGTTTCGGTGGAAGCGGTGGATAACAAGGGCATGGGGCGCGCGGCGCAGGGGCTTGATGCGATCCGCGGCAAGCATGACTGGTGGGAGAATGCCACGGAGGTGAGCCGCGCGAGCGTCAGCGATCCGATGCTGCACGGGGATGACCGCTTCGCGGTGATCTTCGAGGTGGCGGGGAAGATGAAGGAGAGCGGCGAAAGCTTCGAGATGCGCGAAGTGGCGGTTTACCACGTGGCCGGCGGCAGGATCGTGCGCGAGGAATTCTTCTGCCGAGCCTCCTGAGGCGCCCGCTTGTGCTTCACGGGGGCGCGCCTTAGGTATTGTCGCGAATGGTGGCAATAGGGGAGGGGCGCAATGGATCTCGGGATTTCCGGCAGGCGCGCGCTTGTCTGCGCGTCATCGAAGGGCCTCGGGCGGGGCTGTGCGGAGGCGCTGGCGGCGGAGGGTGTCAATCTGGTGATGAACGCCCGCACGCCGGGGCCTCTGGAAGAAGCCGCCGGGGCGATCCGCGCCGCGCATGGGGTGGATGTGGTGACGGTGGCTGCCGACATCACCGCCGAAGAGGGGCGCGCGGATGTGCTCGCGGCGGCGGGCGATGTGGATATCCTCGTCACCAATGCCGGGGGGCCGCCGCCGGGCATGTGGAGCGACTGGACGCGCGAGGATTTCATCCGCGCGCTTGACGCCAACATGCTCACCCCCATCGCCCTGATGACGGCGCTTCTGCCCGCCATGATGGAGAGGGGCTGGGGGCGGGTTGTCAACATCACCTCGGTGGCGGTGAAGGCGCCGATCCCGGTGCTGGGGCTTTCCAATTCCGCCCGCGCCGGGCTCACCGGCTACGTGGCCGGGACGGCGCGCCAGGTGGCGCCCTTTGGCGTGACGATCAACAATCTCCTGCCCGGCATCCATGCCACCGATCGCGCCGATGCGCTCGATCGCGCGGTGGCCGAGGCCGAGGGGATCAGCCTCGATGAGGCCCGCAGAAGGCGCGCCGATACCATCCCCGCGCGCCGCTATGGCCTGCCCGAGGAATTCGGCGCCGCCTGCGCCTTCCTGTGCTCGCGCCACGCGGGCTTCATCGTGGGGCAGAACATCCTTCTGGACGGCGGCGCCACCTGCACCACCTTCTGAGGTCTGCCGATCGCATCCTGCCCTGCCGGGCCTTGCGGGGCCGGCGGCGGGGCGCGCCCCTGCACCCCGCCACGCCTGCGCGCGCGCCCCGCGCCATTTCGCAGCTTTCGCCCTTTCCCCCGCGCCCGATCCGTGCGATAGGAGCGTGCCAGACGAACCTTCCACCCCTTGCTCTCAAAGGAGCCGCCCCATGGAAATTCGCGAGGCCCTCACCTTCGATGACGTGCTGCTCGTTCCGGCCGCGTCCTCCGTGCTGCCCGCCACGGCCGATACCACCACCCGCGCCAGCCGCAACATCGCCATGAACATCCCGCTTCTGAGCTCGGCCATGGATACGGTGACGGAATCGCGCATGGCCATCGCCATGGCCCAGGCCGGCGGCATGGGGGTGATCCACCGCAATCTCGGCATCGAGGAACAGGCCGAGGAGGTGCGTCGCGTCAAGCGCTTCGTGAGCGGGGTGGTCTACAAGCCGATCACGCTGCGCCCCGATCAGACCCTGGCCGACGCCAAGGCGCTGCAGGCGCGCTACCGCGTCACCGGCTTCCCGGTGGTGGACGAGAAGGGGCGCGTGCTCGGCATCGTCACCAACCGCGACATGCGCTTTGCCAGTGATGATGCCACCCCCGTTTCGGTGATGATGACATCCGAAGATCTCGCCATCCTGCGCGAGCCCGCCGATCTCGAGGAGGCCAGATCCCTGATGCAGGCGCGGCGTATCGAGAAGCTCCTCATCACCGATGAAAAGGGCCATCTCACCGGGCTGATGACGCTGAAGGATCTGGAGCAGGCGGTGCTCAACCCCCAGGCCTGCAAGGATGATCTCGGCCGCCTGCGCGTGGCGGCGGCCACCACCGTGGGGGATACCGGCTTTGCCCGCTCGCAGGCGCTGGTGGAAGCGGGGGTGGACATGATCGTGATCGATACCGCCCATGGCCATTCCGAGGGCGTGGCGCAGGCGGTGGAGCGCGCGCGCCGGGCCTTCGGTGATCGCGTCGAGATCTGCGCGGGCAACGTGGCCACGGCCGCCGCCACGCAGGCCCTGATCGAGGCGGGGGCGGATTCGGTCAAGGTGGGGATCGGGCCGGGCTCGATCTGCACCACGCGCATGGTGGCCGGGGTGGGCGTGCCCCAGCTCACGGCGATCATGGATTGCGCGCGCGGCGCGGGCGAAAGCGGCGTGCCGGTCATCGCCGATGGCGGCATCAAGTTTTCCGGCGATTTCGCCAAGGCGATCGCCGCCGGTGCCCATTGCGCCATGGTCGGCAGCATGATCGCCGGCACCGATGAGAGCCCCGGCGAGGTGATCCTTTATCAGGGCCGCAGCTTCAAGAGCTACCGCGGCATGGGCAGCCTTGGCGCCATGGCCAGCGGCTCGGCCGATCGCTACTTCCAGAAGGATGCGGCGAGCGACAAGCTCGTGCCCGAGGGGATCGAGGGCCAGGTGCCCTACAAGGGGCCTGCGGGGGCGGTGATTCACCAGCTTGTGGGGGGGTTGCGCGCGGCCATGGGCTATACGGGCCATGCAACGATCGAGAGCATGCGGGGGGGATGCGAATTCGTGCGCATCACCGGCGCGGGCCTCAAGGAAAGCCATGTGCATGACGTGCAGATCACCCGCGAAAGTCCGAACTACAGGATAGGTTAGTGATAACAGCATGTTGCGCCCCGTTTCTCACCCGTCCCTGAAAGCATGACGCCGGCCGCGCGCATCGCGGCCGCGATCGGAATTCTCGATCGCATCGAGGCCGGAGAGCCTGCGGAAAAGGCGCTGACGGGCTGGGCGCGGCGGAGCCGTTTCGCCGGCTCGAAGGATCGCGCGGCGGTGCGCGATCACGTGTTTGACGTGCTGCGCTGCCGCCGCTCCTGCGCCGCGCTCGGGGGCGGCGAGAGCGGGCGGGCGCTGATGCTCGGCCTTCTGCGCCGCAAGGGTCTTGATCCGGGTGAAGTCTTCACCGGCGAGGGCCACGCCCCGGCGCCCCTCACCCCCGAAGAGCGCCGGGCCGGGCGCCCGCCCGAAGGCGCCGAGGCGCTCGACATGCCCGATTGGCTCCTGCCCGGTCTCACCGCCGCGCTCGGCGGGGATCTTGAGGAGGTCTGCCGCCTGTTTCAGGCCCGCGCGCCGGTCTGGCTGCGGGTGAACGAGCGGCGGTGCAGCCGTGAGGAGGCGCGGGCGCTGCTGGCGCGGGAGGGGATTGTGGCGCGCCCGTCCGAAAGGGTGAAAACTGCCTTGGAAGTTATTGAAAATGCACGCCGTATAAAGCAGTCGGAAGCATGGAAGACCGGCTGCGTGGAACTTCAGGATCTGAATTCCCAGGCGCTCTGCGCGGATCTTCCGCTCGGGGCGGCGCGGGTGCTCGATTACTGCGCCGGCGGCGGCGGCAAGGTGCTGGCGCTCGCGGCCCGCGCGCCGGAGGGGCAGTATCTTGCCCATGACGCCGATTTCGCCCGCATGAAGGATCTGCCGATCCGCGCCGCACGGGCCGGGGCCGAGGTCCGGCTTGTCAAGCCCGGCGAGGCCGGGGCGGCGGCGCCCTTCGATCTGGTGCTGTGCGATGTGCCCTGTTCGGGCTCCGGCGCCTGGCGGCGCAGCCCGGAGGGGAAATGGCGGCTGGATGCCGGGAGGCTTGAGGAATTGATGAAGACCCAGTCGGAAATCCTTGATAAGGCGAAAAAACTCGTTTCCGAGGCCGGTGAGATCGCCTATGCCACCTGCTCGCTTCTCACCGGCGAGAACGAGGCGCGTATCGATGCCTTCCTGGCGGCCAATCCCGGCTGGGAATGCCGCGAAAGCCGCCGCTATTCCCCCCTTTCCGGCGGCGACGGCTTCTTTCTCGCAAGGCTTGTGCGAAAGCCACGCTGAAAGAAACATTTTGAAACAACCTTCAGTTGTGATTTCATTGTTTTCGCCCGAGGGTTAATCCTGGATTAAGGTTTTCGCGCGGAAATGTCCTTGCCCGCGAATCGCAAGGGCATGTTTTGCAAGGGAGGGTCCAGGTGGCGAATTCCACGGCGGCAGCTGAAAACCGGGCGGATGATCGGCAGGGTGCCCCGGCAGCCTTCTTCCCGCGCCCGGCTCTCGCCGCGATACCGGGTGTGGGGCTGATGGCGGCGGCCTGGTTCGTGGAGAGCGCCATGCTGGCAATGATCCTCCTCGGATCCGGGGCGGCGATCTTGTTCATGGTGATGATCGCGCTTGCGCTTTCGGGCTGGCGACGGCGTCTGGAAAAGCGTGAGGCGGCGGCGCTCACGCGCTTTGTCGAGCATGATACGTCCCCGGGTTTCCTCACCGATGCGGAAGGCGAGATCCGCTATCAGAACGAAGCCGCGCGTGAACGCTTCGACGATCAGATCGGCCGGACGCTCGCCCATGCCCTGCGCGACAATTTCGCCAATCCCGGCGCCATCATCTACCGCCTCCAGATGCGCGCCGGCGCACAAGGCGCCGCGCGCGAGGATATCGTCACCCGGCGCGGCCACATCCGGCTGGCCGTGCATCAGGTGGGCGAAAGCCGTTTCCTGTGGCGGCTGGAAGACATGGGGCTGCGCAACATGAACAGCCGCGGTGCCGAGACCCTCAGCCTGCCGATGCTGACGGCAAGCCGCTCCGGCACGATTCTCTTCATGAACGAAGCCATGCGCACGCTCGTGGGCGGGCGGGTGAAGACGCTCGATCGGGTCTTCAACGAACTGCCCGTGAAAAACGGCCAGGAAAACGTGATCGCCTCGGCGGAAGGCCCGATCCGCACCCTGGTGGCAGAGCTGGAGGGGCCGTGCGGGCGGCGCGAGATCTATCTCCTGCCGGGAAGCGAGGGCGGGCTTTCGCATGACGGAAGCTGGCAGTTCTTCGATCAGCTTCCCGTGCCGCTCATGAAGATCGCGCCGGGCGGTAAGGTGCTGCTTGCCAACAGACGGGCGCGCAAGCTTCTCGATTACAACGAGAGGCAGGGGGAGGAGGATGTATATCTCTCCGACCTCGTGGAGGGGCTTGGCCGGCCGATCGGCGAATGGCTGCGCGAAGCGGCCTCGGGGCGCGGGCTCGGTCGCAGTGAGGTTCTTCAGGCCAAGCGCCCCGAGCAGGAGATCTTCCTGCAGTTCAGCCTCAGCCGGGTGATCGAGGATGGCGAGCCGGTGCTGGTTGCCGTCCTGACGGATGCGACCGAACTGAAGACTCTGGAGGCGCAGTTCGTGCAGAGTCAGAAGATGCAGGCGATCGGCCAGCTGGCCGGGGGGGTGGCCCATGATTTCAACAATCTGCTGACGGCGATTTCCGGCCACTGCGATCTCCTTCTGCTGCGCCATGATCAGGACGACATGGATTATGCCGATCTCATGCAGATCCATCAGAATGCCAATCGTGCGGCCAGCCTCGTCGGTCAGCTGCTCGCCTTCTCCCGCAAGCAGAACCTGCGCCCCGAGATGCTGGATCTGCGCGAAACACTTTCCGATCTTACCCATCTGCTCAATCGTCTGGTGGGGGAAAAGGTCACGCTCTCCTTTTCCCACGATCCCGGCCTGCATCCGATCCGGGCCGACAAGCGCCAGCTCGAGCAGGTGCTGATGAATCTCGTTGTCAATGCGCGCGATGCGATGCCCGGGGGCGGAGAAATCCGCATCGAAACCTTCGATACCACCCTGCGCGAGCCGCTGAAGCGCGATCGTGCCACGGTGCCGGCGGGGAATTATGTCGTCGTGAAGGTTTCCGATCAGGGCGTGGGTATCGCGCCCGACAAGATCAACAAGGTTTTCGAGCCCTTCTACACGACCAAGCGCACGGGCGAAGGCACCGGGCTCGGGCTCTCGACCGCTTACGGCATTGTCAAGCAGACGGGGGGCTTCATCTTTGTCGACAGCGTGCCGGGCAATGGCACCTGTTTCACCCTCTATTTCCCTGCCTGTGAGGGGGAGGGGGCCGTGGCACCCTTGTCCGGGATCGCGGATCAAGAGCATGATTCCCCCGAGGTTGTCCCTCCTGAAGAAAATGGCGGGCGCCCGCAGGCCCGGCTCCTTCAGGCGGAGGGAGATCAGATTGCGGAAGATCTTTCGGCAAAATCCGCAGAACTTTCCCAATGGCCGGCTCAGGCCCGGAACGGGGCTGATGATCCGGCGCATGTCCCGGCAGAAGCCATGGACTCCGGCCCCGAAATGCCCCCCGGCGGGGAAGAACCGGCAGATGTGCCATTCGTACTGACCGATGCGTTTGCCGTAGAGGGCGGCAAATGGAGAGAGGAAGGCGAGGAAAGTGAGGCACCACCTTTGAAGGGAAGCCGGGGGCAAGAAGAACCGGGTGATGGGGAAATCGCATTGTTTTCGCGCCATCTTGCCGATCGCGGGAAAGATGCATTCGAAAGTGAAACGGCTTCCTTGCAAAGCGATACGGAAGATGCTTCTTCAGCCTGCCCGCCGGATGATGAAGCTTATGAAATAGGCCCGCCGCAGCCGGCCTTGCTGCCGCCGGGAGCGCAATCCGCCGGTGCCGCCCAGGATGTGAAATCCGGAATGCTCCCGCATGGCGAAATGGCGAAGGGCCAGAAAAGCGAAGAGGAGTGTGTTTCGCGTGCTCTGGCCGGAATCCTGGAACAACAAGGTAATCAGGATGCGGACCGGGGCGCGCAGGCCGGGGCGGTTGTGCTCCTGGTGGAGGATGAGGCGCCGGTGCGTGCTTTCGCCTCCCGCGCTCTCAGGATGCGCGGCTTCACGGTGCTTGAAGCGGAAAGTGCGGAAGAAGCCCTGAAGATACTCGATCAATCCGATCTGTCGGTAGACATATTCGTGACCGATGTCATCATGCCGGGGATGGATGGGCCGAGCTGGGTGCGAAAGGCGCTGGAAAAACGCCCCGGGGTGAAGGTCGTGTTCGTATCCGGTTACGCCGAGGATGATTTCTCGGAGAACCAGGCCAGGATACCGAATTCCGTCTTCCTGCCCAAACCGTTCTCTCTGAGCGAGCTGACGAGCACCGTGCAGCAGCAATTGCACTGAGGGCAGCTTGCGCGCGCTCAGTGCAGGGCCTTTTCCCAGAGTTCGAAATCCGGCTGCAGGGCCGTGCGCAGGCATGCCGCCGTTTCCGGGGAAAGCCTGCCGGTGCGTGGAGGCGAGGCGTTCACGTTCGGCAGAGAGATCTCCATGCCGAGGCGTTCGGCCAGAAAATCCACGAGTCTTTCAAGTGTCTCGTAACGAAAAAGGTGATCGACCCCGGCCTTGCCCTGGCGGGCGTCTAGGAAGCGCGCCTGGGAGCCCACTCGTGCATGTTCCGGTTGCGGTTCACGGAGATAATCCCTTACGAAATCATCGAAATCCAGTTCCCCGGCATATTGCGGTCTTCCGGCGATTTCGGGGCGTGAGCGATATCGCCACCAACTGGCGAGCCAGCTTTCCGGGTTGCGAATCACGGCAACGGTTTCGTACCGGCCAGATTTTTCCTCCTCGAGCAGATGGCGGAAATGGCGCTCGAATCTGCGCAGAGGCATGTGTTTCATGCGTGGGGGCGCGGTGAGTGCAATCTCCGCATGTGGCGCAAGCACATTTTCGAGCGCCGAACTTGCGGTTTTGGGCACTGCCAGCAGCACCAGGCGCGCCTTGGGAAAGATCAGCATTCGGCCTCCCTTGTGGTGCAAGAAGGGGGATATTCATCGGTAACTACTCGTTAAAATCTCGTCGATAAAGATGGATGTGTAAAATTATATTGAAATGTTCTCTTTTTGGTCCCATAAAGGCGCAAGAGAACAACATAAGAACACATGCGAGATTGCCGTTTCGCGGCGGCTGTGAAATAAGGATGGAAAGATGGCAATGGCGGAAGTTCTGAAGATGAGCGAAAAACGTAACCCCGACAAGCAGAAGGCTCTCGATTCCGCATTGGCGCAGATCGAGCGGCAGTTCGGCAAGGGCTCGATCATGAAGCTTGGCGGCGAAAACCCCATTGCCGAGATCGAAGCCACTTCCACGGGCTCGCTCGGGCTTGATATCGCGCTGGGCATCGGCGGCCTGCCCAAGGGGCGCATCATCGAAATCTACGGCCCCGAAAGCTCGGGCAAGACGACGCTGGCGCTGCATGTGATCGCCGAGGAGCAGAAGAAGGGCGGGGTATGCGCCTTCGTGGATGCCGAACATGCGCTCGATCCCCTTTATGCGCGCAAGCTCGGCGTGGATCTCGACGAGCTTCTGATCAGCCAGCCCGATACCGGCGAGCAGGCGCTCGAAATCACCGATACGCTGGTGCGCTCGGGCGCGGTTTCGGTGGTGGTGGTGGACAGCGTTGCCGCGCTCACCCCCAAAAGCGAGCTTGAGGGCGACATGGGCGACAGCAGCGTGGGCGTGCACGCCCGCCTGATGAGCCAGGCCATGCGCAAGCTCACCGGCTCGATCAGCCGCTCCAACTGCATGGTGATCTTCATCAACCAGATCCGCATGAAGATCGGCGTGATGTTCGGCAGCCCCGAAACCACCACTGGCGGCAATGCGCTGAAATTCTATTCCTCCGTGCGCCTCGATATCCGCCGCATCGGCCAGATCAAGGATCGTGATGAGGTTGTGGGCAATACGACCCGCGTCAAGGTGGTGAAGAACAAGGTCGCGCCGCCCTTCAAGCAGGTGGAATTCGATATCATGTATGGCGAGGGCATCTCCAAGATGGGCGAGCTGATCGATCTCGGCGTGAAGGCCGGGGTGGTGGAGAAATCCGGCGCCTGGTATTCCTATGGCGACGAACGTATCGGCCAGGGGCGCGAAAACGCCAAGGCCTTCCTGCGCGAACACCCCGCCATGGCCCATGAGATCGAGGACAGGATCCGCGCCGCCCACGGGCTCGATTTCGATGCCCCCCCGCCCGAGGCGGAAGGGGCCGGCGGCGGGGATGTGCTCGAGGTCTAGGCCCGGGCCGCCTTGCTCCGCTCAATTGAAGGCCGGGCACGCATGCCCGGCCTTTCGCGTTTCTCCTTCCCTGTGGACACCCGCCCGCCTTGGCGATAATCAGGGCAAAGCCAGAGAAACCCCCGACAAAGAGCCAGAAAACATGCCGAGTCTGAACGAAATCCGCTCGAGTTTCCTCGATTTCTTCGCCAGGAACGATCACGAGGTGGTGCCAAGCTCGCCCCTCGTGCCGCGCAATGATCCGACGCTGATGTTCGTCAATTCCGGCATGGTGCAGTTCAAGAATCTCTTTACCGGCGTCGAGACCCGCGATTACAGGCGCGCCACCACGGCGCAGAAATGCGTGCGCGCCGGGGGCAAGCACAATGATCTCGACAACGTCGGCTACACGCTGCGCCATCACACCTTCTTCGAGATGCTCGGCAATTTCTCCTTTGGCGATTACTTCAAGGAGCGTGCCATTCCGCTCGCCTGGGAGATGCTGACGAAGGAGCTCGACATCCCGAAAGAGCGCCTTCTGGTGACGGTCTATCACACCGACGACGAGGCGGCGGCGCTCTGGAAGAAGGTCGCTGGGCTCCCTGACGAGCGCATCATCCGCATCGCCACGGACGACAATTTCTGGATGATGGGCCCCACCGGCCCCTGCGGGCCTTCCTCCGAGATCTTCTTCGATCACGGCGAGGGGATCCCGGGCGGCCCGCCGGGCAGCCCCGATGAGGATGGCGATCGCTTCGTCGAGATCTGGAACCTCGTGTTCATGCAATACGAGCAGTTCGGGGACGGCCGGCGCGAATCGCTCCCCAATCAGTCCATCGATACCGGCATGGGGATCGAGCGGGTGGCGGCGCTTCTTCAGGGCACGCCCGACAATTACGCCACCGATCTGATGCGCGCCCTGATCGAGGCCTCGGCCAATGTGACCTCCACCGATCCCGATGGCGCGGGGCGCATCCATCACCGGGTGATCGCCGATCACCTGCGCTCCACCTCCTTCCTGATCGCCGACGGGGTGATGCCCTCCAACGAGGGGCGCGGCTATGTGCTGCGCCGCATCATGCGCCGCGCCATGCGCCATGCCCATCTGCTGGGGGCGAAGGATCCGGTGATGCACCGCCTCGTGCCCGAACTGGTGGCGCAGATGGGGCAGGCCTATCCCGAGCTTGGCCGCGCCAAGCCGCTGATCGAGGAAACGCTTCTCCTCGAGGAAACCCGCTTCAAGCAGACGCTCGATCGCGGCCTGCGGCTGCTGGACGAGGAGCTTTCGCGCCTCCCCGAAGAGGCCCCGCTTCCCGGCGAGGCGGCCTTCCGGCTTTACGATACCTACGGCTTTCCGCTGGATCTGACGCAGGACGCGCTGCGAGAGAAGGGCCGCGCGGTGGATGTGGCGGGCTTCGATGCGGCGATGGCGGCGCAGAAGGAAAAGGCGCGCGCGGCCTGGGCCGGCTCGGGCGAGGCGGCGGATGCGAAGATCTGGTTCGAGCTGGCCGAAGAGCACGGGGCGACGGAATTCCTCGGCTATGACACCGAGATCGCCGAGGGCCAGATCCTCGCGCTGGTGAAGGATGGCAAAGAGGTCAAATCCGCGAAGGCGGGCGAGCAGGTGCAGATCGTGGTGAATCAGACGCCCTTTTACGCCGAAAGCGGCGGCCAGGTTGGCGATACCGGGCTTCTCGCCACCGAAACAGGCAGTGCCCGCATCACCGATACGCAGAAGGCGGCGGGGGTGTTCATCCATTTTGCCGAGGTGCAGAGCGGCGAAATCGCGCGCGGTGAGGCGGCGAAGCTCGAGGTGGATCACGCGCGCCGCAGCGCCATCCGGGCGCACCACTCGGCCACGCATCTCCTGCACGAGGCGCTGCGCGAGACGCTGGGCGAGCATGTGGCCCAGCGCGGCAGCCTCAATGCCGAGGATCGCCTGCGCTTCGATTTCAGCCACAACAAGGCGCTGACGGGCGAGGAAATGCGCAAGATCGAGTGGGAGGTCAATGAATACATCCGCCAGAACACCCCGGTCGAAACCCGGATCATGACCCCGGACGAGGCCCGCGAGATCGGCGCGCAGGCGCTTTTCGGCGAGAAATACGGCGATGAGGTGCGGGTGGTTTCGATGGGCCGGAAGGCCAATTCCGGCAAGGGGCTCGATCGTGAAACCTACTCGATCGAGCTTTGCGGCGGCACGCATGTGAAGCGCACCGGGGATATCGGCATGTTCGTGCTCCTGGGCGACAGCGCCTCGAGCGCAGGCGTGCGCCGGATCGAGGCGCTGACGGGCGAGGCGGCGCAGCGCCATATCGATGAAACCCGCCGCCTGCTGGCCGCGGCGGCGAATGCGGCCAGGGCGCCCGCGGGCGAGCTGCCGGAGCGGGTGAAGGCGCTGCAGGAGGAGCGGCGCACGCTTTCGGGCGAGGTGGAGCGGCTGCGCCGCGAAGTTGCGCTCGGGGGCGGTGGCGGCGCGGGGCCAGGGCCCGAGGAGGTGAACGGCATCCCCTTCCTCGCGCAGAAGCTTGAAGGGGTTTCGGGCAAGGATCTGCCCGCGCTCATCGATGCGCAGAAGGAGAAGCTCGGCTCGGGCGTGATCCTGCTGATCGCCGAGGCGGGGGGCAAGGCGGCGGTGGCCGCGGGGGTGACGGAGGATCTGACGGATCGCGTCTCTGCCGTGGATATCGTGCGCGCGGCGGTGGCGGCGCTTGGCGGCAAGGGCGGGGGCGGGCGCCCCGACATGGCGCGCGGCGGTGGCCCAGATGCGGCGAAGGCCGATCAGGCCATTGAAGCGGCGAAGAAAATTCTGGAGGAGGTGTGAAGATGGCTGTCTATGCGATGGTGCATATCGATGTGAAAGATCCCGAGGCCTATGCGCGCTATGCCGAGCTTGCCGGCCCGGCGGTGGCGAAATACGGCGGCGAGTTTCTGGCGCGGGGCGGAGAATGCCGGCAGATGGAAGGCAAGGGGCGCGCGCGCAACGTGATCATCCGTTTCGCGGACATGGACACGGCGCTCGCCTTCTACAATTCGCCCGAGTATCAGGAGGCGCTTGCGCACGGGCTTCCGGCCTCGGAGCGGGAATATTGCTTCGTCGAAGGCGTTTAGTGCAGAAGCGGGGGCTCTCTGCCCCCGCACCCCCGAGGATATGTATGGACCAATGACGAAGGCGATCAGCCCTGTTCGCTGCGCGCGGCGCGTTTGCGCTCGTGGGGATCGAGGTGGCGCTTGCGCAGGCGGATCGCATTCGGGGTGACTTCCACAAGCTCGTCATCGTTGATATAGGCGATGGCTTCCTCGAGGCTCATCTGCACCGGGGGCGTGAGGCGCACGGCTTCATCCGAGCCGGCGGCGCGGATATTGGTGAGCTTCTTGCCCTTCAGGGGATTCACCTCGAGATCGTTTTCGCGGTTGTGCTCGCCGATGATCATGCCCTGATAGACGGGATCCTGCGGCTTGATGAAGAAGCGGCCGCGATCCTCGAGGTTGAAGAGCGCATAGGCCACGGCGGTGCCGTTTTCCATCGAGATCAGCACGCCCCTGCGCCGGCCGGGGATCGGGCCCTTGTGGGGCGCCCAGCCGTGAAACACGCGGTTGAGGATGCCGGTGCCGCGGGTATCGGTGAGGAATTCGCCATGATAGCCGATGAGGCCGCGTGAGGGCACATGGGCGATGATGCGGGTCTTGCCGGTGCCGGAGGGCTTCATCTCG
The DNA here is from genome assembly GCA_015491895.1 of Albidovulum sp. Lineage (GTDB taxonomy): Bacteria > Pseudomonadota > Alphaproteobacteria > Rhodobacterales > Rhodobacteraceae > WFVA01. The sequence continues at coordinate 28,533 of WFVA01000107.1, forward strand.
GCCAGCTCGCCTTTGCGCGGGCCGGTCAGCTTTTCCACCACCACGCCGGTGTATTCGTCGTCCACGTCGATGGTGACTTCCTCGATCGGCTCGAGACGCACGCCATCTTTCTCGCGAAACAGCACGCGCGGGCGCGAGATCGAAAGCTCGAAGCCCTCGCGGCGCATGTTTTCGATCAACACGCCCATCTGCAATTCGCCCCGCCCGGCGACCTCGAAGGCCTCGCCGCCGGGCGTATCGCTCACGCGGATGGCGACGTTGGTTTCGGCTTCCTTCATCAGGCGCTCGCGGATCACCCGGCTTTGCACCTTCTTGCCGTCGCGTCCGGCGAGGGGGCTGTCGTTGATGCCGAAGGTGACGGAGATGGTGGGCGGATCGATCGGCTGGGCGGGGATCGCCGCCTCCACCTCGGGGGCGCAGAGCGTATCGGCCACGGTGGCCTTGCTCATGCCCGCAAGCGAGACGATATCGCCCGCCTCCGCCTCCTCCACCGCGGCCTGCTCGAGCCCGCGGAAGGCAAGCACCTTGGAGACGCGGAACTGCTCGATCTTCTCGCCCTCGCGCGAGAGCGCCTTCACCGTATCGCCGGCCTTCACACGCCCGCTTTCGATGCGCCCCGTCAGCAGGCGGCCGATGAAGGGATCGGCGCCAAGGGTGGTGGCGAGCATCGAGAAGGGCTCATCGCGCCGCGCGATCTGGGCCGGCTCGGGCACGTGTTTCACGATCAGCTCGAACAGCGCATCGAGATTTTTGCGCGGCCCCGCAAGCTCTCTGTCGGCCCAGCCGGCGCGGCCGGAGGCGTAGAGATGGGGGAAATCGAGCTGTTCGTCCGTTGCGCCGAGATTGGCGAAGAGATCGAACACCTCATCAAGCGCGCGGTCGGGCTCGGCATCGGGCTTGTCCACCTTGTTGAGGACGACGATAGGCTTCAGCCCCAGCGCCAGCGCCTTCTGGGTGACGAATTTCGTCTGCGGCATCGGGCCTTCGGCGGCATCCACCAGCAGCACCACGCCATCGACCATGGAGAGGATGCGCTCCACCTCGCCGCCGAAATCGGCGTGGCCCGGGGTGTCGACGATATTGATCCGCGTATCGCCCCACTCCACGCTTGTGGCCTTGGCGAGGATGGTGATGCCGCGCTCGCGCTCGAGATCGTTGCTGTCCAGCGCGCGCTCGGCCACGGCCTGGTTTTCGCGGAAGGCGCCGGATTGCTTCAGAAGCTGATCGACGAGGGTTGTCTTGCCATGGTCCACATGGGCGATGATCGCAATATTGCGCAGGGTCATTGCTTCGGCCTTTTCGGGAATGTCCGGGGGGCAATAGCCTGCGGGAGGGAGAATTGCCAGCCCCTTTTATCAGAGGCCTGTGTGGATTGCCGATCCGTGTTGGAAACGCACCGAGCGGAAACATTCATCGGCGAGTACCCGTGTATTGTTTCGATATTGGAAACCCAGGGGAACGCGCGCGCCCGGGGCATTTGACAGAAAGGCCGTTAACCTTCACAATGAGGGCGGTATTTCCGTGTTTGTCAATTATCCGTTCATTCCGGTTTTTTCATGTAAAACATGCTTTCACGAGGGGATTTGAACCATGCGCCTTTCCGCTGCCGCTGCCGCCCTGGCAATGTCAATAACCGCAAGCGCCGCCCAGGCGGTGCCTGTCATCTGGACGTTCGATGATCTCCTGCTCGTGCCGGATCCTGCGATTTCGGATCCGGGCGTGGGGGCGGCCCTTGGATACGGGGCCTTCATCTATGATGCCGACATCACCGATTTCAGCGCCATTTCCCTCACCACCACGCCGGTGAGCGCCGGCGATCCGATGGGCGAGATCACCTATGATACATCTGTCGGCATCTTCGCCAACACGCTCGTCTTTTCAAGTTCCGCCGATCTCACCCGTCAGATCGTGCTGGTGCTCGATGCGGATCTGACCAATGCCGGCGGCGTGGTGACGGCCGGTTTCGGCGAGGAGAGCGTGGATGGCGATGCGAGCCTCGTGCGGTTTTCCGCATTTGCGACCCTCAGCGGCGTGCCGATCCCGATCAGCCCCGTGCCGCTGCCCGCGGGCCTGCCGCTTCTGGCCGTTGCGCTTGGCGGGCTCGGGCTCGCGGCGCGGCGCAGGAAGCAGAGCGCCGGGTGATCGCAGGCCGGCCATGCATGAGTACGTGGCGTGATTTCTGTGTGAATCTTTACATTTCTGCAGGTATGACAACGGGCTTACCCCAAATGGGGTAAGCTCTGATCTTGCAGCTTCTATATGCTGAAAATTGTTTGTAATTGAAGAAAGAGGATCGGGATGAAGATTTCTGTGATTGCGGCAGGGTTTGCCGCAGCAATGGCGCTGGGTGCGCCGGCGAGCGCCGCGCTGATCGAGTTCGATGTGAGCGGGCTTTACATGTCGAAGGATTCGGGGGAGGTCTATGCGCCAACCGGCACTTTCCGCTGGGACAATGCCTCCTTTACGATCAGCGATGTGAACGTGACATCGCCGTTTTCGACCTATACGAGCGGCCTCTATGACAGCACCGCTGAGGAGTTTACCCTTTTCGGCAGCGGGTCATCCGGGGCGACGGAGCTTGCGATCAGCGTGTTCGGCACGTGGTTCAACGATCTTGAATCCGGCGCGCCGGGCGATACTTTCTTTTTCGGCGCCGATCCGCGAGAGACTCTCGCAGGGAGTCCGTCGATACTTGGTTTTGGAATCGATCCCACGCTTTACGCCAGGATCCTGCCCGATCCGGGTGGCCCGGCGCCGGTGCCGCTGCCCGCGGGCCTGCCGCTTCTGGCAGCCGCGCTCGGCGGGCTTGCGTTCTTCAGGAAACGCGGGAAGGCCTGATTTCCCCGAGACCGGAATGCGAAAAGGCCGCCCTGCGGGGCGGCCTTTGTTCTTTCGCGAAGGCGCTGCTCAGGCGTTGCCGGCAAGCGCCGCCTTGAGGTTTTCGTCGATCTTTTCGAGGAAGCCCTCGGTGGTGAGCCATTTCTGATCGGGGCCGACGAGAAGCGCCAGATCCTTCGTCATGTAGCCGCTTTCCACGGTTTCCACCACGATGCGCTCCAGCGTTTCGGCAAACAGCATCAGCGCCGGGTTGTCATCGAGCTTGGCACGATGCTTGAGCCCGCCCGTCCAGGCGTAGATCGAGGCGATGGAATTGGTGGAGGTCGCCTCGCCCTTCTGGTGCTGGCGGTAGTGGCGCGTCACCGTGCCATGCGCGGCCTCGCTCTCCACCACCTTGCCGTCGGGCGTCATCAGGATCGAGGTCATCAGCCCCAGCGAGCCGAAGCCCTGCGCCACCGTATCGGACTGCACGTCGCCGTCGTAATTCTTGCAGGCCCAGACGAAGCCGCCCGACCATTTGAGCGCGCTGGCCACCATGTCATCGATCAGGCGGTGCTCGTAGGTGATGCCCTTTTCCTCGAATTTCTCGCGGAATTCCTGATCGAACACCTCCTGGAAGAGATCCTTGAAGCGGCCGTCATAGGCCTTGAGGATGGTGTTCTTGGTGGAAAGATAGAGCGGCCAGCCCTTGGCATAGGCGTAGTTCATCGAGGCGCGGGCGAAATCGCGGATGCTTTCATCGAGGTTGTACATGCCCATCGTCACGCCCGAGGAGGGGGCATCGAAGATCTCGTGCTCGATCACCGTGCCATCGGCGCCCTCGAATTTCATGGTGATCTTGCCGGCGCCGGGGAAGCGGAAATCGGTGGCCTTGTACTGATCGCCGAAGGCGTGGCGGCCGATGACGATCGGCTTCGTCCAGCCCGGCACGAGGCGCGGCACGTTCTTGCAGATGATGGGCGCGCGGAAGACAACGCCGCCGAGGATGTTGCGGATGGTGCCGTTGGGCGAGCGCCACATCTTTTTCAGGCCGAATTCCTCGACCCGGGCCTCGTCGGGCGTGATGGTGGCGCATTTCACGCCAACGCCGTATTTCTTGATCGCAAGGGCGGCGTCCACGGTGATCTGATCGTCGGTCTCGTCACGCTTCTGGATCGAGAGATCGTAATATTTCAGATCGATATCCAGATAGGGCAGGATCAGCTTCTCGCGGATGAAATGCCAGATGATGCGGGTCATTTCATCGCCGTCGAGTTCGACGACGGGATTCTCAACCTTGATCTTGCTCATGGAGGCCCTCTCTTCCTTGGGTGGCTGGATGAATCACTTGCCTGCCTTCTAGCGCAAAGCGGGCGGGGGCGAAAGATGGTATGCAGATGTATACTGAAAGGCCGCCGCCATGGTGGGCCGATCAGGCCTCACTGTCGTCTGCGATGAGCCCAAGGCCGCGCAGGTAGATGCCGATGCCGCTTTCCAGCAGATCCTCGGGCGGGAAGGGGGAGCGGGTGCCGGGGGAGCCGCGGGCAAACAGCTCCACCACCCCGTGGCTCATCGCCCAGACATGCGCCGCCACCATGGAGGCGGGCGGGCGCGCCTCGGGCGGCAGGGCGGAAAGGAGCGCCCCGGCGTGGCGCTCGAGCGTGGCCTGTGCGGCGAGCGCGAGGCGGGCCAGCTCGGGATCGCGGTTGATTGGCAGGCCGCTTTCGAACATCGCCATGTAATGGCC
>WFVA01000108.1 GCA_015491895.1 Albidovulum sp.
CCATTGTCGCCATCGCATGGCAGAGCGCCACAAAGGAGCGATCGCCCGCGAGCGTGAGGCCGAGCCACAACAGCAGCGTCAGCCCGCCATAGATCGGCAGCAGGCGGCGCCCGTAGCGCATGAGGCGCATGCGCCGGGCGGCATCATCGCGCCCATCGAGCCCGCCTTCGAGATCGCCGAGCCCGACCGTGCCCGAGCTTGTCAGTTCGAAGCCCCCGAGATTGAGCGGCGCCATGATGGAGATCGCCAGCACCCACATCATGAATCCGCCGAGCCAGCCCACCAGCGCCCGCCACAGATGCAGCGCCTCGCTCAGGCGCGCGGGCTGGTCGAACAGGGTGGCGCCGGTGGTGGTGAGGCTCGAGACCATCTCGAAATAGGCATTGAGGAAGGAGGTGTCGCGCACCGCCTGATGAAAGGGCACCGCCAGCATCAGGGGCAGCAGGAGATATGCCCCCACAAGCGCCAGCAGGTGGCTGCGCACGGGGTTTGCGGAGCGGTTCGAGGCGGTGGCGATGGCGATGATCGCCGTCAGCATCAGGAAAAGGATGGCGCCGTAGAAGAACACCCGCGCCACATGCATGTCGCGCTGGCCCAGCGCATGGCCCGCGGGCAGAAACATCGCGAGCGCCCCGATCCCCATCAGGATCACAAGCAGCGGGAGATCCTTGAGGCGCGCCATGATCAGAAGAAATCGACGGAAACCTGCAAGAGCCGCTCCACCTCGGGCACATCGTCGGCAAGAGCAAACAGCACCACGATATCGCCTTCGTCGATGCGGGTATCGCCTTGCGGGCGCACCACCTGGCCGCCCTTCTCCACCGCCCCCACGCGCACCCCTTCGGGAAAATCGATATCGCGGATCTGGCACCCGGACATGGGCGAGGTGGAAAGCACCTGCGCCTCGATCACCTCGGCCTCCGCATCGCCGATGGAATAGACGCCGCGCACCCGCCCGTGGCGGATGTGGCGCAGGATCGAGCTGACGGTGGTGGCGCGCGGATTGATGTAGGCATCGATGTGGAGCGGGCCCATCAGGGGGATGAGGCTCGGATCGTTCACCAGCGAGATCGCCAGCCCCACGCCCTCGCTTTTCGCGCGCACGCAGGCGAGGATGTTCGTCTTGTCGTCATCCGTCACGGCAAGGATGGCATCGGCGCTCTCGATATTGGCCTCGCGCAGCAGCTCGATGCTGAGCCCGTCGCCATGGAGCACGATCGTGCGCTCGAGCTCCTCGGCCGCACGCTCGGCGCGGGCACGATCCTTCTCGATCACCTTGACGCGCACCCGCCGCTCGCTCTGCTCGAGCGCGCGCGCCACCTCAAGCCCCACATTGCCGCCGCCGATGATCACCACCCGGTGCTGCTCATGGGCCTTCTTGCCGAACACCTCGAGGGTGCGCGGGATATCTTCGGTGCGCGAAAAGACATAGATTTCGTCGCCGGCGTAAAGCTGATCGTTGGGCCCGGGCACGAAGAGCGTTCCCTGCCGGCGCACCCCCACCACGATGGCGCTCAGGGTGGAGAAGAGATCGGTGAGCTGACGCAGGGCGGTATCGAGCACCGGGCAATCCTCGTCAAGCTTGATGCCCAGAAGCTGCACCTTGCCCTCGAGAAAGCTCTCGGTATCGAAGGCGGCGGGCGCGGCGAGGCGCTGAAGCGCCGCCTCGGCCACCTCGCGCTCGGGGCTGATCACCACGTCGATCGGCATGTGCTCGCGCCGGTAGAGATCGGAATAGATCGCATCGAGATAGCTCTGGGCACGCAGGCGGGCGATCTTGCGCGGCACGCCGAAGATCGAATGCGCCACCTGGCAGGTGACCATGTTGACCTCGTCGGAATGGGTGGCGGCGATCAGCATGTCGGCGTCCTCCGCGCCGGCGCGCTCGAGCACGTCGGGATAGCTCGCGAATCCCGTCACCCCCTGCACGTCCAGCATGTCGGTGGCGCGGCGCACGAGATCGGGGTTCCTGTCAACGACGGTGACGTCATTGCGCTCGCCGGCGAGATGGCGGGCGATCTGCCAGCCCACCTGCCCCGCCCCGCAAATGATGACTTTCATGGCCTGTCCCTGCTGCCCCTGCTTGCTTCTTCAATCGCGCACCGCCCCGGCATCTGCCTCCGGGAGCTCCGGGCGATGGCCGGCCCATCCTTGGCAGATGCGCGCTGCGGGGTCAATCGCGGCGCCGATCCGGCGTGGCGCGGGCAGCGCCTCCCGCCCTTTACCCCCCGGAGGCCATTTCATCGGCCTTGTCGCAGATCTGCGCCACCCGCACGCCGGCCTTGTTGGCGGTGGAGATGCCGAGCGATTTCAGCTTGCGGTGCAGCGCCGAGCGCTCCATCCCGACGAAATTCGCCGTGCGGCTGATATTGCCGCCGAAGCGGTTGATCTGGGTCAGCAGATATTCGCGCTCGAACATCTCGCGCGCCTCGCGCAAAGGCAGCGTGGCCAGGGCCGGCGAAAGCACCACCGGGCTTTCCTCTTCCGAAACCTCCTCGCTCACCGGCAGTTCCGCGGCCTCGATCGGCCCGCTTTCGGGGCCGAGGATCAGCACCCGCTCGATCACGTTCCTCAGCTGGCGGACATTGCCGGGCCAGGGCATCGTCTGCAGAAGCGCCGCCGCCTCCTCGCCAAGCTCGCGCAGCGGCAGGCCCTGGGTGCGGTTGAACTCGGCGATGAAATGGCGGGCAAGCTCGGGGATGTCCTCGCGCCGCTCGGACAGGGGCAGCACCTCGATCGGCACCACATTGAGGCGGTGGTAAAGCTCCTCGCGGAAATTGCCGCGCCGGATTTCCGCCTCGAGATCGCGGGTGGTGCTGGAGATCACCCGGATATCCACCCGCACCTTGTCGCTCCCGCCGGCGCGCTGGAACTGCTGCTCCACCAGCACGCGCAGGATCTTGGTCTGGGTGCCGAGCGGCATGTCGGCCACCTCGTCGAAATAGAGCGTGCCGCCGTGGGCTTCGTCGAGAAGGCCGGTGGTGGTGCCCCGCTCGGGGCTGTGGCTGCCAAACAGCACCTCCTCCATGCGCTCGGGCTCGATGGTGGCGGAATTGACGCTCACGAAGGGCCCCCTGGCGCGCAGCGAATTGGCGTGGATGTAGCGCGCGGCCACCTCCTTGCCCGCGCCCGGCGGGCCACTCAGCAGGATGCGGCTGTTGGTCTTGGCCACCTTGTCGAGCTGGGCCTTGAGGGTGCGGAAGGCGGGGCTCGAGCCGACCATGACGCAGGAGGTGACATCGCTGCGCCGCAGCTCCGCATTCTCGCGCCTGAGCTTCGAGGCCTCCATGGCGCGGCGGATCACCACCATCAGCTGATCGATGTTGAAGGGCTTTTCTATGAAATCATAAGCCCCCTGCTTGATCGCCGCCACCGCGATCTCGATATTGCCGTGGCCGGAGATGATGACGATCGGGATATCCGGGTTGTCGCGTTTTACCGTCTTTAGGATGTCGATCCCGTCCATGCGGCTGTCCTTCAGCCAGATGTCGAGTATGATCAGCCCCGGCGGATCGGCGTTGATCTCCTTCATGCATTCGTCGGAATTGGCCGCAAGGCGGGTGGCATATCCCTCATCCTCCAGGATATCCGCGATCAGCTCGCGGATATCGCGCTCGTCATCCACGATCAGGATGTCACTCATGATTCACTCCCCTCAAACTTCCGTAATGCGCGGGGCCGCTCATTGTGCGGCCCTCTCGATCTCCTGTCCGTCCTGCCCGCCCTCCCCGGCGCTTTCTCCTGTGCCTTCGCCCGGGCGCTTCTCTCCGCCCGCCACGCCCCCTGTCTCTTATACACATCTCCGAGCC
>WFVA01000109.1 GCA_015491895.1 Albidovulum sp.
CAGGCCCGCGATCCCCGGCCGCAGCCCGCAGATGCCGCGCACCACGAGGCTGATCTTCACGCCCGCCCGGCTCGCCTCGTAAAGGGCGTCGATCACGTCGGGCTCGATCAGGGCGTTCATCTTGGCCCAGATCTCCGCCGGGCGCCCGGCGCGGGCGTGCTCTGCCTCGGCGCCGATCAGCTCGAGCAGGCGGTCCTTGAGGGTGATCGGCGCGATGGCGAGGTTTTCGAGCCCCTCCGGGCGGGCATAGCCGGAGAGGTAATTGAACACCTTGTGCGCATCGCGCCCGAGCGCGCCGCTGCAGGTGAAGAAGGAGAGATCGGTATAGATGCGCGCGGTGATCGGATGATAATTGCCGGTGCCGTAATGGGTGTAGGTGACGAGGCGATCGCCCTCGCGGCGCACCACGGCGCTGATCTTGGCGTGGGTCTTGAGATTGAGGAAGCCATAGACGACATGCGCGCCGGCCCGCTCCAGCTTGCGCGATTGCTGGATGTTGGCGGCCTCGTCGAAACGCGCCTTCAGTTCGATCAGGGCCGTGACGGATTTGCCCGCCTCCGCAGCCTCGCAAAGCGCATCCACGATGGGGGAATCGCGCGAGGTGCGATAAAGCGTCTGCTTGATCGCCAGCACGTCGGGATCGCGCGCCGCCTGCTGGAGGAAGCGGATCACCATTTCGAAGGTTTCGTAGGGGTGATGGAGGAGCATGTCCTTCTGGCGGACGGCGGCAAGCATGTCGCCCTCGAAATCCTGCACCCGCTCGGGCACGCGCGGCGTGAAGGGGGGCCAGAGCAGATCATGGCGGCGGGGAAGCACCAGCTCCCCGAGATCGGCAAGCCCGAGCATGCCGGAAATCTCGATGATTTCCTCGTCGCGCACATGCAGCTCGCGCTGGATCAGGGCGCGCAGGGCCGGAGGAGCCCCGGCCGTGATCTTGAGGCGCACCACCTCGCCGCGCCGCCGCCGCTTCAGCGCCACCTCGAATTCGCGTACCAGATCCTCGGCTTCCTCCTCGAGCTCGAGATCGCTGTCTCGCAGCACCCGGAAGGCGCAATGCCCGCGGGTGCGGTAGCCGGGGAAAAGCTCCTCCAGATGCATCAGCAAAAGCTCCTCGAGCGGGAGGAAGCGATTGGCGCCTTCGCTTTCGGAGGGCAGGGCGATGAAACGGCTGATCTGCTGGGGAATCGGCAAGAGCGCCTGGAGGCGGCGCCTGTCGGATTTGCGTTCGAGCTGGAGGGCGAGCGCGAAGCCACCGTTGGGGATGAAGGGGAAGGGGTGCGCGGGATCGATGGCAAGGGGCGAGAGCACCGGAAAGACGTTTTCGAGGAAATGGCGCGAAAGGTGCTGACGGTCGGCCTCGCCGAGCCGCTCGCGATCGAGCAGGATGATCCCCTCGCCCTCCATCATCCCGCGCAGCTCCTGCCAGACATCCTGCTGCGCGGCCAGCAGGCGGCGGGCATCCTCGTTGATCAGCCTGAGCTGCCGGGCCGGGGTGAGGCCATCTATCGAGCGGGTGGTATTGCCCGCCTGCGCCAGTTCGCGCAGGCCCGCCACGCGCACGGTGACGAATTCATCGAGATTGGTGGCCGAGATCGAGAGGAAGCGCAGGCGTTCGAGGAGCGGCACGCGCGCATTTCCCGCCTCCTCCAGCACCCGCCAGTTGAAGGCGAGCCAGCTGAGCTCGCGGTTGAAGAAGCGCTTCGGCCCGGCGGATTCGGCGGCATCGAGCCTCTGCGGCTCGGGGAGGGGGGAATTGAGGAAATCGGCTTCGGTCATCGGCGCGCCTCATCTGCTGGACGGGGAATATGGGGCGGGGCTCAGCGCTTGTCCAGAACCCGGGCGGCTAGATGGGTGGTGATCGCGCGCTGCTCGGCGAGCGCGGCGCGATCGAGCGCATCCACGATTTCGCAGAGCGCCGCGAAGGAGCGCTCCACCCGCGCCACCAGATAGCTGACGAGGCCGGGAGAAACCGCGATCTGGCGATCGGCGAAGAGCTTCACCAGCATGGCCGCGAGCAGGGCATCATCCGGCGGATCGATCCCGACGGCAAGTGCCCCCCGCATGCGGCTTTCGAGATCGGGGAGCGCGAAGGCCCATCGCGCGGGCGGCGTGCGGGCGGTGAGGAGAAGCGGCTTTCGCGCGGCGCGCGCCATGTTGTGGAGGTGGAAGAGGAGGGTTTCGCGGGCGCCGTCGCCGGCGATGCGATCGGCGTTTTCCACCGCCACGGGGCCTTCGCAGAGCCCGGGCAGCGCGCTTTCCTCGAGCGCCTCCGCCTCCACCACCTGCGCCCCGCTTTCGGTGGCGAACACCTGCGCGAGATGGCTCTTGCCCGCGCCTGCGGGGCCGTGGATCAGAAGCTTGCCGTCGGGCCATTCGCGCCAGCCCTCCAGCAGCGCAACCGCCGCGCGGTTGGCCTCGGAGACGAAGAAATCCGCGCGCCCGAGCGCCGGCTTGACGGGCAGGTCGAGGATGAGCTGATCGGTCATGGCTCAGGCGGTTTCTTCCCGCCCGGTGGCTTCGTCATCATCGGGCGGGGGGGCGGCCCCGTGAGCGCCGCGATAGAGAGGGCTTTCGAGATAGAGGCGGATCGCGAAGCGCACCAGCACCCCGAGCGAAGCCGCAACCGGCACAGCCACCAGCATGCCCACGAAGCCGAACACCGAACCGAAGGCGGACAGTGCGAAGATGAGCCAGACGGGATGCAGCCCCACCGAGGAGCCCACGAGCTTGGGGGTGAGGAAATTGCCCTCGAGCACCTGCCCGGCGGCGAAGATGGCTCCCACGATGCCGATCATCTGCCAGTCTCCCCAGAACTGGAAGAGCGCGAGCCCGATGGCGAGCCCGCCGCCCACCAGCGCCCCCACATAGGGGATGAAGG
>WFVA01000110.1 GCA_015491895.1 Albidovulum sp.
ACAGAATCTGCGGATGAGCAAGGCCGGGATCGAGCCCGAAAGATTGCTCTCGGCCTATGCCGCCGGTGTGTTTCCGATGGCGGAATCGCGCGATGATCCGCGCCTCTTCCTCATGGATCCCGAATGGCGCGGCATTTTCGAGCTTGACCGCTTTCACATCTCGCGCAGCCTCGCCCGCCATATCCGCAAGGAGGCCTTTGCCGTCCGCGTCAACACCGCTTTCGGCGCGGTGGTGGAGGCCTGCGCGGATCGCCCCCAGACGTGGATCAACGAACCGCTCTTCGATTTCTATGCCGCGCTGCACCGCATGGGGATCGCGCAATCACTGGAAGTCTGGATGGAGGGGGAACTGGCCGGGGGTGTCTTCGGCATCACGCTCGGCGGCGCCTTCTTCGGCGAGAGCATGTTTTCGCGCCGCGCCAATGCCTCCAAGATCGCGCTCGCCTATCTGGTGGACCGCCTGCGCGAGGGCGGCTTCACCCTGTTCGACACCCAGTTCATCACCCCGCATCTCGCCTCGCTCGGCGCGGTGGAGATCCCGCGCGCCGAATACCGCCGCCGGCTGAAGCGCGCCCTGGCGCGGCCGGCGGATTTCAACCGCCAGCGGCGGATTCCGCCGGGCTATCTGGTGGTGCAGCGCAATACCCAGACATCATAGCGGTGGTGATCGAGCGCGTTGAGCGCCGGCGCGGAGGCAATCATCCAACCGCGGAAATCCGGCCGCTCGTGCCCCGCCCCGGTGAGGGTGAGAAAGGCGAAGGCATCCCCCGCCGGATTGCCCTCGGGATAGCGGCATTCGCGCAGCTCGATCCGAAGCTTGCCGAAGCGCGCCTCGCCCCCCGCCGGAAGCTCGATATCCTCGACCGTGCCGTTGAGCTTGTCGAGCGCGCGCAGCACCGCGCCCGTGCCGGTGGCCACATCCGCCGCCCGCAGCGGCAGGGTGGAAGCGAGAGCCAGCACGGCGGTTGCGGCAAGGCGGGGCAGCAGACGCTTCATCGCTTCCCCCTATTCCACGGCGCCGGAGGCGGAATCGGTGGGCGAATCGCCCGAAGAGGTGACGAATTTCATCAGCAGCGAAATCAGGCTCACCGCGCCCTGGGTATCCTCGATCTCGTCGCCCGGCTCGAGGTAGAACAGCGATCCGCCGGGTATGATCTCGATGAAATTGCCGCCAAGGAGCCCCTCGGAGGCCACCACCGCGGCGCTGTCATCGGGGATCTTCAGCCCCTCCTCGATCGAGAAGGTGGTATCGGCGCGGTAGGTTTCGGGGTTGAGGCGGATCTTCGTCACGGCGCCGATCTTGACGCCGGCGAGGCGCACGTCGGTGCCCACCGTCACGCCGTTGAGCGAGCGGAAGCTGGCCTGAAGCTCGTAGTGATCCTTGCCCGCCGTGGTGAGGCCGGTGGACTGGCGCGCGTAGATCGCGAAGGCCAGCGCGGCAAGGATGACGACCCCGCCCGCCACGATCTCACGCATGTTCGCTGCCATGATCCCTGCGCCTCCCGCCTTCGCCGGCCCGCTCCGCGCCGGGGCCTATTCCGGCCGCCAGGCTTCGTAATCCTGCCAGTCCTTCGGATGGGTGCGCAGGATGGAGCCGGCGGGCGCATAGGCCTCGGGCGTGCCGGTGCGGTTGGGCACATGGGGCTTTTCCCAGGGCTTGTGCGCGAGCGGCTTTTCGCTCGGCGGCTCGTCCCAGATGAAATGCAGCCAGCCGTGCCAGTCGGGCGGGATGCGGGTGGCCTCGGGCTCACCGTTGTAGCAGACCCAGCGCCGCTTGCCGTCCTTGCTCTGGTAATAGACATTGCCCTCTTCATCCTCACCGACCCGCACGCCGTAGAGCCAGGTGTAGATCTGGGTGCCGATTGTCTGGCCATGCCACCAGGTGATGAGCCGCAGAATGAAGTTCATGGGTGCCCTCCGTGTTCTTCCTCCCCATATGAACCATCATCGCGGGAAGGTCCAGTGGCAAGCGCGGCGGCCGGGCGGAACGGGGCGATTTTGCCCGTTTGTGAAAGTGATGCCGGCCTGCGGGGAGGGGCAACGGCCTCAGCCCGGGCCGGACGCTGCCGCAAACGCAAGGGAGGCCGGCTGCAAAGCCCGCCCCCGGTGCGATTTCACACGATGCCGGATACCCCGGGGTGCCGCCCTGCGCCCGGCGGCCGCCTCAGCCGGCGGATGCGGGCTCCTTCGCCTGATCGGCATAGATCAGGAGCGGCGGGGCCTTGCCGGTGACGGCTTCCTCGTTCACCACCACCTCTTCCACGTTCTCGAGGCCGGGCAGATCGAACATGGTATCCAGAAGGATATCCTCCATGATCGAGCGCAGGCCGCGCGCGCCCGTCTTGCGCTGGATGGCGCGCTTGGCGATGGCGCGCAGGGCCTCTTCGGTGAAGGTGAGTTTGGCGTCTTCCAGTTCGAACAGGCGCTGATACTGCTTCACCAGCGCGTTCTTGGGCTGGGTGAGGATCGTCACCAGCGCATCCTCGTCCAGATCCGTGAGCGTGGCGATCACCGGCAGACGGCCGACGAATTCCGGGATCAGGCCGAATTTCAGCAGATCCTCGGGCTCGAGATCCTGAAAGACCTCGCCGATGTTGCGCTCGTCGTTATCCTTCACATCGGCGCCGAAGCCGATCGAGGAGCCCTTGCCGCGCTGGGAGATGATCTTGTCGAGCCCGGCGAAGGCGCCGCCGCAGATGAAGAGGATGTTGGTGGTGTCCACCTGCAGGAATTCCTGCTGCGGATGCTTGCGCCCGCCCTGGGGCGGCACGCTCGCCACCGTGCCCTCCATGATCTTCAGGAGCGCCTGCTGCACCCCCTCGCCCGAAACGTCGCGGGTGATCGAGGGGTTGTCGGACTTGCGGGTGATCTTGTCCACCTCGTCGATATAGACGATGCCGCGCTGGGCGCGCTCGACGTTGTAATCGCTGGCCTGCAGGAGCTTGAGGATGATGTTTTCCACATCCTCCCCCACATAGCCCGCTTCGGTGAGCGTGGTGGCATCGGCCATGGTGAAGGGCACATCGAGGATGCGCGCCAGCGTCTGGGCGAGAAGCGTCTTGCCGCAGCCGGTGGGGCCGATCAGCAGGATGTTGGATTTCGCCAGCTCGATATCGCCCGCCTTCTCGGCATTGTTGAGGCGCTTGTAGTGATTGTGCACCGCCACCGAGAGCACGCGCTTGGCGTGTTCCTGGCCGATCACGTAATCATCGAGCACATCGCAGATTTCCTGGGGCGTGGGCACGCCGTCGGTCGTCCTGAGCCCCGAGGATTTGGTTTCCTCGCGGATGATGTCCATGCAGAGCTCGACGCATTCATCGCAGATGAACACGGTGGGCCCGGCGATCAGCTTGCGCACCTCGTGCTGGCTCTTGCCGCAAAATGAGCAATAGAGTGTGTTCTTGCTGTCACCGCTCGTGTTGTTCGCCATCCTTCACCTCTGAGGCTTTCGTTTCCATGCTCGCCCCCAAGGGGGCCGGCCGCCGCCTTCTGCCGACGATCCGGCCTGTGCTGCCGGAGCGCCGGTTTCGCCTTCATCCGGCCGGCATCCCTTCACGCGCCAGCTTATGGCAGAGGCGGGCATTCCACAATCTCAAAATGCCGCCCCGGGCGCCCGGCGCGGCCCGCGCCATTCCGCCGCCGCCCGGCCATGCTCAGCCTTCCCCTTCTTCCGCCGGCGCCCGGCTTTCCACGATCTCGTCGATCAGGCCGAAGGCTTTCGCCTCTTCGGGCGACATGAAGTTATCGCGCTCCAGCGCCGCTTCCACATCCTTGAGCTTCTGGCCCGTGTGTTTGACGTAGATCTCGTTCAGCCGGCGCTTGAGCTTCAGCGTTTCCTCGGCGTGGATCATGATATCCGTGGCCTGGCCCTGGAAGCCGCCCGAGGGCTGGTGCACCATGATGCGGGCATTGGGGAGCGCATAGCGCATGCCCGGCTCCCCGGCCGCGAGCAGCAGCGAGCCCATGCTTGCCGCCTGGCCGACAACCAGCGTGCTCACCTTCGGGCGGATATACTGCATCGTGTCGTAGATGGAGAGCCCCGATGTCACCACCCCGCCGGGGCTGTTGATATACATCGAGATTTCCTTCTTCGGATTTTCCGCCTCCAGATGCAGGAGCTGCGCCACCACGAGCGCGGCCATGCCGTCATGCACCGGGCCGGTGACGAAGATGATGCGCTCCTTGAGGAGGCGCGAGAAGATGTCATAGGCCCTTTCGCCCCGCGCCGTCTGTTCGACGACCATCGGCACGAGTGTGTTCATCGTATATTCGATCCGATCGCTCATGTATGTCCTGCCTGCCTCCGGTTAACCATTTCAAACGCCCGCCAGGGGGCCCTGCCCCGGCGAATCTTATGCATGCCGCCGCCTGACCGCAACCCGGGAAAGCATGGCCCCGGGCCGCTGTGACAATCCGGCCAGATGTGCCGGCCAGATGTGAATGCAGTGTCGCCGAAAATGCTTTTCAAATCGTCAATGGCTTTTGCAATCCTCACCGGAAGGCTTTTCATCCCTGCCGGGCGGCGCGCCCCGCCCTGCCCGCGCTCCGCGCAGGCCTCCCGCTTCCCGCAGCGCCGGCAGGAAACGGCCCTTCCGGCTGGCGATGAAATCATGCACGGCGCGGATGGCCGGGGTGATCTGCAGATCGGTGCGATGCAGGAGATACCACTGCCGGCGGATCGGCAGGCCCTCGGCCGCGAGCGTCACCAGACGGCCGGAATTGAGTTCCTCCGTCACGGTATGCTGGGAAATGAGCGCGATCCCGAGCCCGGCCATCACCGCCTGCTTGATGGTTTCATTGGTGCCAAGCTCGATGGTGCGGTAAGGCGCGCCGTCGCCGATGCGATCGAGGTAGCGGGTCATCAGGATGCGCGTGCCCGAGCCCTCCTCGCGCGAGATGAACACCTCCTCGAGGAGATCCTGCGCCGCGATCGCCTCCCGGCCCGCGAGGCGGTGATCGGGCGGCGCGATGATCACATGGGGGTGCTCGCCGATCGGCTCCACCACGCAGGCGGGCCGGCGCGGCGGGCGGCCCATGATGGCGAGATCGAGCGCATGGCGCTGCAGCGCGGAGATGGTTTCATCCCGGTTGCCGACCCGCAGCTGCACCTCGATCCCCGGATGCGCCGTGCGCAGATCGGCCACCAGCTTCGGAGCGAAATACTTGCCCGTCGAGACGACCCCGAGCACCACCACCCC
>WFVA01000111.1 GCA_015491895.1 Albidovulum sp.
CATACATGCCATGCGCCGCGGTGGCGCCGATCTCGAGAAAGGGAGAGCCGGGATCGAGAAGGTTCGCCACCCTCTCGCGCGGCAGCATCTTGCCCCGCTTCAGATGCCGCGCGCGTGCCTTTTCGCCGCCCCCCGCGGCCGCCAGCGCCGCCGCCTCCTCAACAAGGCGCAGCGCCTCGAGATGGGCGGCGCGGTTGGCCCGCGCGGTTTCGCTGCCGGCGACGAGACTGGATTTCAAAACCGCCATCCGCCCTACCCTTCCTCCAGCATGCGCCTGAGGAAAAGCGCCTGCTCGGCCGTCATCCGCATCCGGCACTCGGTGCCGGCCGGCCCCGCGCCCGTGCCCCCGCCCCATTGCGCGGCGACGTAATCGCAGCGCGCATCGCGAAAAGCGATCCAGGCCCTCTGCATCGCCCGCAGGGCGGGCGCCCTTTGCGGGGCACTCGCGCCGATGCGGCGCATTTCCTCGTCCTCCCGCCGCTCGCGCGCCATCAATGCGCGGTAATGCGCGTTCAGGCGGCGATCCCATTCCTCGAGCTCCCGCCCGAGGCAGACGCCCATCCCCACCGTCGTCTCCCCGCCATCGCTCGCCTCCATGCAGCGGCGGGCGGACAGCCCGATGCAGGCGCGCCCCTCACCCGCCTCCCCGGCGGCGGCGAGGCAGGAATCCGTGGCCTCCATGGAAAACACCAGATCCTGCGCCCCCGCCGGCCCGGCGATACCGAAAATCCCGGAAATCCCGGCAAGCCCCAGCCAGAGCGCCGCGAGGGCCTGTTTGCGGGCGATCATTTCATCGCTCCCATCAGTTCGCGCCCGATCAGCCAGCGGCGGATCTCGGAAGTGCCCGCCCCGATCTCCATCAGCTTGGCATCGCGGAAAAGCCGGCTCACGGTGCTTTCGTTCATGAAGCCGGTGCCTCCCAGCGCCTGCACCGCCTGATGGGCCTGTTTCATGGCCTCCTCGGAAGCATAGAGCACGCAGGCCGCCGCGTCCTGGCGGGTGACCTCGCCGCGATCGCAGGCCTTCGCCACCTCGTAGGTATAGGCGCGGGCCGAGTTCATCGCCGTGTACATGTCGGCGATCTTGCCCTGCATCAGCTGGAAATTGCCGATCGGCTGGCCGAACTGCCTGCGCTCGGCGATATAGGGCATCACCTCGTCCATGCAGGCGGCCATGATGCCGGTGCCGATCCCCGAAAGCACCACGCGTTCGTAATCGAGCCCGCTCATCAGCACCGCCACGCCGCGGTTTTCCTCGCCGAGCACGTTTCCCGCCGGCACCTCCACATCCTCGAAGATCAGTTCGGCAGTGTTGGAGCCGCGCATTCCGAGCTTGTCGAAATGGGGGGAGGTGGAAAAACCCTTCCAGCGGCTCTCGATGATGAAGGCGGTGATCCCCTTGGCACCGGCTTCAGGGTCCGTCTTGGCATAGACGACGAGCGTATCGGCATCGGGGCCGTTGGTGATCCAGTATTTGGTGCCGTTCAGGATGTAGCGATCGCCCTTCTTCTCGGCGCGAAGCTGCATCGAGACAACATCCGAACCCGCCCCCGCCTCGCTCATCGCCAGGGCGCCGATGTGCTCCCCCGAGATCAGCGGCGGCAGATATTTGCGCTTCTGTTCCTCGGTGCCGTTCAATTTGATCTGGTTGACGCAGAGATTGGAATGCGCGCCATAGGATAGCGCGACAGAAGCCGAGGCGCGCGCGATCTCCTCGACGATCACCACATGGGCGAGATAGCTCATCCCCGCGCCGCCGTATTCCTCGGGCGTGGTGACGCCGAGGAGGCCCAGTTCGCCCATCTCGGGCCAGAGCTCGTTGGGAAATTCGTTCTTGCGGTCGATCTCCGCCGCCATCGGCCGGAGGCGCTCCTGCGCCCAGCGGTGCACCATCTCGCGCAGCGCATTCACATCCTCGCCGAGATCGAAATTCATCGTCGCGTGAAACATCGGGGCGGCTCCCTTGGCTTGTGGCGGTCCGGGTATTGATGGCCATGTTTATTGAACGATCGTTCAATAAATTACCCCGATCCCCGCGCCGCGTCAACTTCCCTCCGGCGTCACGCCCCGCCGGCATCCCGCAAAATCCCGCCGCCATCCACAAGATGTGATGACATACCGCCCCCGATCCCCTATACTTGGCCCCATAACGGCCGCCAAAAGGCCGGCGCAAACCATGCATGAGGCACAAGATGAGCAGATATTCCCGCAGAACCCTCCTCCTCGGCGCAACCGCGCTCGCCGCCACCACAGCCGCCTGCGGCAACGGCATCGGCAGCCGCGGCGCCGAAGAGATCGACGCGCGCTGCGACGCGACGCTCGAATACATGTTCTCCAGATACCCCGGCACCCGCGATCTCGCCGAAAAGGCGGTGGCGATGCTGATCATCCCGCTTGTCACCAAGGCCGGGCTCGGCATCGGCGGCGCCTACGGGCGGGGCTGCCTGCGCATCAATGGCGTAACGGTGGATTACTATTCCGTCGCCTCCGGCTCCTTCGGGCTCCAGATCGGCGCCCAGCAATACGCCCAGGTGCTGTTCTTCATGACGGACGAAGCCCTGCGCGAATTCCGCAGCTCCTCGGGCTGGGCCGTGGGAGGCGATGTGGAATATGTGGCGATCGACAAGGGCGGCAACGTCGGTGTGGAAACGACAACCGTCCTCGCCCCAGTGATCGCCATCATCTTCGGCCAGGCGGGGCTTGCGGTGGGCGCCACGCTCGAAGGCACGAAATACACCCGCATCATTCCCTGAAGCGGCGCCGGGGCAAGGGCTCCGCCCCCTCTCATCACTGGTCTGAAAATATCCCCCGGGGCGGGGGGGCGGACGGAAGTGGGGGCAGCCCCCGCATCTCTGGCTGACAGGCGCGCGAGGTTCCGGGCAGGAGGCGCCCGGCTTTCACGCGCCCCTATTCCCCCTGCCCTTCCGCAGCATCTCCACCGGCCGGCACCAGTTCGCTGATCCCCGCATTGGCCGCACGCGCCAGATCGGGATCGAGCGTCATCGGGATATATTCCCCGCGCCGCCACAACTCCCCCAGATCGTCGTAGTGGCGGCTGAGGGGATGGCCCGATTGCCCGGTGGCGACGATATAGACGGAGGCATTGGGATCGGCGAAATCATAGACCCCGCGATAGCCCGCGCCATGCACGTTGTGGAAAGGCGCGGGATCCCTGCCAGAGGTGCGCCCGCGCTGAAGCGTGTTGTCGCCCCCGGAAGTGGACTGGCGGATATTGACGAAATGGCGCAGCACCGGCAGCTTGCCGAGCACCTTGTGATCATGGGTGGCCTGATGCGCATCTCCCCAGCGCAGGCTCGCCAGATCGCGCCCGTGATGCTCGCCGATCCACAGCAGCGCATCATCGAGCGCAAGGCGCGCGATATCCGAGCAACTCTCCACCGCCTCCGACTGGATGACATCGCACCATTTCGAAGCCCCCTCCGTATCGCGATAGACCCGCTCGATGAACAGGGGCCGCAGGCGGCTGAACTTCTCCGAGAGCGGCCCGAGCTCATCGCGTATGAGCCGCTTCTGCAGGGCCCGCATCCAGGCGGCATAGATCAGGGGCTCGGGCATGTGCTCGTTCATCTCGCCGTTCCAGCCCGCCAGCATCTCGAGCGCCACCTGCCGGCGCCGCTCCGGCGTGCCCTCGGGCGCGGGCTCCCCGGTGAACCACAGATCCCGCCCCACCAGCGGCAGGAGGCTGCGGGCGGTGAAGCTCACCGTATCGAGCTGCGCCTCGATGAAGCTTTCGCGCGTGTGCACCTCGCGGTTCATCATCAGCTTCTTCCAGCGGAAGATGCGCTGGCTGTCGCCCCAGAGATAGCTCACGTGAAAGGGAAAGGGGCGATCGACCGTCTTGTTGTTGGTGTTGCCCAGAATGCCGCCGGGGGGATCGACGAATTCGGGATTGCGGCCGTAATCGGCCATGCCCTGCCAGCGGTTTTCGCGGATCCAGCCGGGCGATGGCATGCGCCCCTTCGTCTGATGGCGGGGATCGCGCAGCGGCATGGCGCCGATCGTCTTCATGGCGATGCGGGTGCCGTCCGTGAGCATCAGGTTCTGCGAGGGCGCGACGAACAGCCGCCCGGCCTCGATCGCCTCCTCGATGGAGCCCGCGCGCATCAGGCGCAGGCCCGAGGTCATGGAGGTATCGCGCCCCGTCAGCATCGTCCAGGAAAGCGCGGCCACATGGCCTTTCGGGGTGATGGCGGCGAGATCGTAGTGATTGCCGGGCAGCACCGGGCCGTTGGCGCTCCAGCGCAGGGTGACGGTAACCGGGCGCTGGCCCTTCACGTTGATGATGGACTGTCGGGTGACGAAGGGCTTGTAGCCGTTCGGGGTGAGATATTCCTGCGGGTTCTCCGGCTTGAGCTTCTCGATGAAGAGATCCTGATCGTCCATGTAGGCGGAGGTGAGCCCCCATCCCAACCGCTCGCTGCGCCCCACCAGCACCACCGGCATGCCCGGAATGGTGCCGCCGATCACCGCGCCGCTCTCGAGTTGCAGGCGGGCGAGATACCAGATCGTCGGCGCGCTGAAGCCCAGATGCGGATCATTGGCGAGAAGCGCGCCGCCCGCGGCCGAGCGCCCGGCCGCCGCCGCCCAGGCGTTGGAAGCCCCGGCAAGACCGCGCGCGGGGAAGGGCGAGAGGGGATCGCCGGCCTTGGGATCGGGGGCGGTGAGCGCAGCGCGCTGGCGCGAGAGCCCGCCGGCCGGGAAAAGGCTCGCATAGGGCGGCAGGGCAGCGATGCCGGGGCCCGGGAAATCCGGCAGGATGTCGCGCACCCGCTCTTCGGGCAGCAGGAGCGAGGCGCGCGCGCGCAGCACCTCATCTTGCAGATGGCCCGAAAGCTGCACTGCCATCAGCTTCATGACGGCAATGGAATCGGCCGGCTGCCAGGGGGCGATCTCGTTGGAAAACAGGAAGAATTCCGGCGCCCCGCGCCCCCGCGCGCCCTTGTTCACCTCCTCGAGCCAGGCATTGACCCCGGCCGCATAGGCCCTGAGCGCGGCCTGCGCCGCATCGTCCTGCGCCGCCACCGATTGCTGCGCGAGGCGGTAGAGATCGAGCCGGCGCATGAGATCGTCGATCGGCAGGGTGCGCGGGCCGAACAGCTCCGAAAGGCGCCCCTGGGCGGTGCGGCGCAGCATCGTCATCTGCCAGAGCCGATCCTGCGCATGGGCGAAGCCGAGCGCGAAGAACACGTCCTCGTCGTTCTGCCCGAAGATATGGGGCACGGCGGCCTGATCGCGCACGATGCGCACCGGCGCGCTGATCCCGGCGAGGGTGAAGTCCTCGTCGTAATCGGGCAGCGAGCGCGAGGCGAGGTAATAGACGCCGAAGCCCGCGAGCAGGGCAAGGAAAAGGAGCGCGGTGACTATCCGTGCCAGCCAGCGGAACACCCGTGCCATGCCTGCGCCTCCTCACTTCGCTGCCGACTTCTCCATTGACCCGGGACGGGATAGGATTAGGAAAGTGTTTAACGCGCTCTGAACGGCAAGCGAAAGGAAAATGTCATGGCAAGGGTTGCATTTCTGGGGCTCGGGGTGATGGGCTATCCGATGGCGGGGCATCTGGCGGCGAAGGGCCACGACGTAACGGTCTACAACCGCACCCGCGAGAAGGCCGAGCGCTGGGTGGCCGAGCATGGGGGCAAGGCGGCGGACACCCCGCGCGCGGCGGCGGAGGGGGCGGAATTCGTGATGGCCTGCGTGGGCAATGACAACGATCTGCGCGCCGTCTGCCTAGGTGAAACGGGGGCGTTTGCGGGCATGAAGGCGGGGAGCGTGTTCGTCGATCACACAACCGTTTCGGCGGCCGTGACGCGCGAGCTTCACGATCTTGCCGCAGAGCGCGGGATCGCCTTCATCGACGCGCCGGTTTCGGGCGGCCAGGCGGGGGCGGAGAACGGCCAGCTCGTGGTGATGTGCGGCGGCGAGGAGGAGGCCTTTGCGCGCGCCGAACCGGTGATCGCGGCTTATGCCAAGGCCTGCCGGCTGATGGGGCCGAGCGGCGCGGGGCAGCTTACCAAGATGGTCAACCAGATCGCGATCGCCGGGCTCTTGCAGGGGCTCTCGGAAGCGCTGCATTTCGCCGAGAAGGCGGGGCTCGACGGGCGCGCGGTGGTGGAGGTGATCGGCGGCGGCGCCGCGGGAAGCTGGCAGATGCTGAACCGCCACGCGACCATGCTCGATGGCGAATTCGATCATGGCTTCGCGGTGGACTGGATGCGCAAGGATCTGCGCATATGCCTCGATGCGGCGGAGGAGAACGGCGCCAGCCTGCCGGTGACGGCGCTGGTGGATCAGTTCTACAAGGATGTGCAGAAGATGGGCGGCGGGCGGTGGGATACATCGAGCCTGATCGCGCGCCTCAGCCGGCTCGAGGGCGACTGAGAGCGGCGCGAGGAACAAGTGGGGGCTCTGCCCCCGCACCCCCGGGATATTTACGGACCAATGATGAGAGGCGGGCGGGGCCTTGCGGGCTCAGCCGCGAAAGCCGGTGGCGACGACGTATTTTTCCGAACTGTCGGCGCGGCTTGCCGGCGGCTTCACATTGGCGACCCGGGTGAATTTCTGCTTCAGCAGTTTCTGCAGATCGCCCTCGGCGCCGCCGGCGAGCACCTTGGCGATGAAGGTGCCGCCTTCCTCGAGCACGTCGAAGGCGAGATGGGCCGCGGCCTCGCAGAGCGCCATGATGCGCAGGTGATCCGTCTGCTTGTGGCCCGAGGCGGCGGCGGCCATGTCGCTCATCACCACATCGGCCTTGCCGCCGAGCCATTCCTTCACCCGCTCGTCGGCCCCGTCGGCCATGAAATCGAGCTGGTGGATCTCGGCGCCGGGGATGGGATCGACCTCCTGCAGATCGATGCCGAGCACCCGGCCCTGCGCCTTGCCCTTCTTCTGCCCGAGCGCATTGACGCGCTCCACCGCCACCTGGCACCAGCCGCCGGGCGCGCAGCCAAGATCCACGACCCGCGCGCCGGGGGTGAGGAAGCGGTATTTGTCGTCCAGCTCAAGGATCTTGTAGGCGGCGCGGCCGCGGTAGCCATCGGCCTTGGCGCGCTTCACGTAAGGATCGTTCAGCTGGCGCTCCAGCCAGCGGGTGGAGCTGAGCTTGCGCCCGCGCGCCGTTCTCACCCTCGTGCGCAGATCGCGCAGGCCGCGCCCGCTGGCACCTTTTCCCCGGGATGGTTTCTTCGCCATGATCAGAACGGTCCGTCTTCCAGCACGCCGTCGGCGCTCATCTGCGCATAAAGCAGCCCCTCGCGCAGGCCCCGATCCGCCACCGAGAGGCGATCGGTGGGCCACACCCGCATCAGCGCCTGCAGGATCGCCGCGCCCGACATGATCAGCGCCTGGCGATCGCGCCCGATGCGCGGATCGCGCCGGCGCCCTTCGGGGCCGAGGCGCAGGTAGGTTTCGATCACCCGATCGATCTGATCGGAGGTCATGCGCAGGCCATCGACCTTGTTGCGATCGTAGCGGCGCAGGCCGAGGTGGCAGGCCGCGACGGTGGTGACGGTGCCCGAGGTGCCGATGATCTGGAAGCCTTCGCGCGCCTGTTCGTCGCCATAGGGGGCGAAATCGGCGAGCTGCTCCTCGAAATGGCAGCTCATCAGGGCGAAGCGGGCCTTGTCGTCCTTCACGTCCATGAACTGATCGCGCAGGGTGGCCACGCCCAGGGGCACCGAGATCCAGTCCACCACGCGGGCCTTGGGGAAGGGCGAGGGGCCGGTTTCGAAGCCCAGATGCAGGCGCATGATGGCGCGCGGGCGCTCGAGCTTGGGCACCTGAGAGAGATCGATCCAGACAAGCTCCGTCGAGCCGCCGCCGATATCCACCACCAGCAGCTGCTCGGTATTGACCGAGACCAGCGGCGCGCAGCTGATCACCGCGAGGCGGGCTTCCTCCTCGGTATCGATGATTTCCATGCGAAGGCCGGTTTCGCGCTTGATGAGGCGGGCGAATTCGCGGGTGTTGCGCGCCCGCCGGCAGGCCTCGGTGGCCACGAGGCGCATCCGCTTCACCCGGTGTTTCCTGAGCTTCTTCTGGCAGATCCGCAGCGCCTGCACGGTGCGGTTCATGGAGGCGCGCGAAAGCCGCCCGGTGGCCTCGAGGCCGATCCCGAGCTGAACCGATTTCGAAAAGCTGTCCACCACATGAAACTGGCTGCCCTTGGGCTGGGCAATCAGCATGCGGCAGCTGTTGGTGCCGAGATCGAGCGCGGCGTAAAGCTCGGCCGGATCCGGCTTCTTGGGTGCGGGGGTTGCAACCGCCCTCGGGAACGCGCCCGCACCTTTGGAGCGCCTGGGCGCCATCGTTACGCCCTCCTGTCTGAAGTTACCCCGAATGTAGCCATGCCACCCCACCGGCGCAAGGTCGCATCGGGGCGGGCGGGATGAATTTCCCGTGTCCGGGCCCGCCCCCCTGCCC
>WFVA01000112.1 GCA_015491895.1 Albidovulum sp.
CGGCAGGGGCGGCTGTGGGGGCAGTTGCGGGGGCGGCAGCCGGCGCGGCGGCGATCCCGGCGGCCGGGGCCTCGGGACGGGCGCGCAGCACCACGTTCGTATCATTCTCGATACGCGCTTCCACGCGGGTGCGGATTTCCTTTTCCGCAATGCGGGCAAGCATCTCGGTATCGGGCTGGGGGGGCTCGGCGCCGAAATAGCGATCCTCCGCCGCGAGATCGCGGAAATATTCGGCGATGGCCTTCATCGTCCCGAAAGAATCCTCGAATCCCTCGAGCGTGCATGAAAATGTCCCGTATGAAACGGTGAGTATCTTACTCGCACCTACCATGGGCTTGCTCGCTTTCATTTTCTTACAGCAATTCTGCTTTCAGCATAGAATGGTTCCCAATGGAGAACAAAACATGGAAACCAAAGGGATTATTTCATGACAATATTGTGGCGGGGATTGTGGCGGCGCGCGGGGGCCGTCATAAACCGCTCATGGCACCAGATATTGTCAGATCCGCCAGTGCAGTAACCCTCCTTGGTGGGGGAAAGGTCGATCCGCGGGATCTGGAGGAGGCGCTCGGGCATGCGCCCACCCTCGTCGCGGCGGACGGGGGCGCCAATCTGGCCGCCGAATTGGGGCACAGCCCCGTGGCGGTGATCGGTGACATGGATTCGATTGATTCGCAAATCCTGGCCGCCATCCCCGCGCGCCGGCGTCACCGCATCAGCGAACAGGAAACGACCGATTTCGACAAGGCCCTGCGCGCGATTTGCGCGCCGCTCGTGCTCGGCCTCGGCTTCACGGGCGCGCGGATCGATCACGAGCTTTCCGTATTCCACAGCCTGCTCGCCCATCCCGCGCGCCGCTGCATCCTGATCGGCGAGGAGGATGTGATCTTCCTCCTGCCCGCCGCGCTGTGCCTCGATCTGCCGGAAGGCGCGCGCCTTTCCCTCTATCCGCTGGCGCCTTCGCGGGTCACCGGGCGCGGGCTTGCCTGGCCGCTCGAGGCGCTCGCGCTAGCCGCGGGGCAGCGCATCGGCACCTCGAACGCGGTGCGCGAAGGGCCGGTGGAAATTACCAGCGATCGCCCGGGGGCGCTGGTGCTTCTCGAGCGCCGGCATCTGGAGGCGGCGATGGAGGGGCTCCTCGGCGCCGCGCTGCACCCGCCCTCCTGACGCCAGCCCCGGAAATCTCAGCAGTTCGGAATGTTGACGGCGAGCCCGCCGAGCGAGGTTTCCTTGTATTTCTCGCACATGTCCGCGCCCGTCTGGCGCATGGTTTCGATGGCGCTGTCAAGCGGCACGAAATGGGTGCCGTCGCCCCGAAGCGCGAGCGAGGCGGCGGCCACGGCCTTGATCGCGCCCATGCCGTTGCGCTCGATGCAGGGCACCTGCACGAGGCCGGCCACGGGATCGCAGGTCATGCCCAAGTGATGCTCGAGCGCGATCTCGGCGGCGTTCTCGATCTGTTCGGGGCTGCCGCCCATCACCGCGCAGAAGCCCGCCGCCGCCATCGCCGAGGCGCTGCCGATCTCGGCCTGACAGCCGCATTCCGCCCCCGAGATCGAGGCATTGTGCTTGATCAGCCCGCCGATGGCGGCGGCGGTCAGGAGGAAATCGGGGATCAGCGCGGCGCGCGCCGCGGGCACGTGATCGAGCCAGTAGCGGATGGTGGCCGGCACCACGCCCGCGGCGCCGTTGGTGGGGGCCGTTACCACCTGCCCGCCGGCGGCGTTTTCCTCGTTCACCGCCATCGCATGGGCGATCAGCCAGTCATTGGCGAGATGAGGCGCGCAGAGGTTGTTGCCGGCCTCGGCGAGAAGGGCCCGGTGCAGCGCCCCCGCGCGCCGCTTCACGCCAAGCCCCCCCGGCAGCACGCCCTCCGCCGCAAGCCCGCGCTTCATGCAGGCATCCATCGCCTCCCAGATCCGCGCAAGCCCCCGCTCGAGCGCGGCGGCCTCCATGTGCTTCAGCTCATTGGCCCGCTTCATCGCCGCGATGCTCCGGCCGCTCTCGCGCGCCATCGCCAGCATTTCCGCCGCCGTTTCAAACGGGTAGGGATGGCGGCTCTGTTCGCGGGTGGGCTCGGGGGGCGGGTTGGAGAGCTCATCCTCCGTCAGCACGAAGCCGCCGCCGATCGAATAATAGGTCTCGCGCTGGATCACATCCCCGTCGCTGTCCGTGGCCATCAGGATCATGCCGTTCGGATGGCCCGCGAGCGGGCGATCGTAATCAAACAGAAGGTCGCGGCCGGGATCGAAACGCAATTCGCAAAGCCCCGGCGGTGCGATCCGCCCCGTTTTGCGGATCGCGGCAAGCGCGGCCTCCGCCTTCTCGGCCTCGAAGCTCTCGGGCGTGAAGCCCGCAAGGCCGAGGATGGTGGCGCGGTCCGTGCCATGCCCCACACCGGTGAAGGCGAGCGAGCCGTGAAGCGAGGCCCTGAGCCCGGCGATACCGAAAGGGCTTTCGCGCAGCTTCTCCAGAAACCGCCCCGCCGCAACCATCGGCCCCATGGTATGCGAGGAGGAAGGCCCGATCCCGATCTTGAAGATGTCGAACACGCTCAGAAACATGCGGCTTTTCCTCCGATCCGCCATTCACCTCGCCACGCCCGCCGCCCCGGCGCTTTCACGAAAGCGACCCTCCCGCGCGCGCCCGCGAAGCCGGGGCATTTTCTGCCATCATCAATGGTCTGCCAATATCCCCGCCGGAGGCAAAAATCCTCCCTGCCCCGCGCGCCACGAGCCTCAGGGAGCAAGGGCGGCGATGATCCGCGCCCAGGAGCGTATCCCCTTGTGAAAGCTTGAAAGATCGTATTTCTCGTTGGGGCTGTGGATATTGTCGTCATCCTTGCCGAAGCCGGTGAGCAGCGCATCCATGCCGAGGATCTCGCGGAAATGGCCGGCAATCGGGATCGAGCCGCCGCAGCCCACGAAGGCCGCCTCGCGCGGCCACTCCTGCGAAAGCGCCGCGCGGGCCTTCTCGAAGGCCGGGTTTTCGGTGCGCATCACGGCAGCGGGCGATGCGCCGTGCCCGGCGAATTCCACGTGGCAATCGCCGGGCAGGCGCTCGCGCACGAAGGCACGGAAGGCCTCGTGAATCTTCAGCGGATCCTGATCCCCCACGAGGCGGAAGCTGATCTTGGCGCGCGCCTCGGCGGGCAGCACCGTCTTGAAGCCCTCGCCGGTATAGCCGCTTTCCATGCCGTTCACCTCCGCCGTGGGGCGCGACCAGATCATCTCGAGCCCCATCCGCCCCTTCTCGCCGGCCGGGATCGCCAGCCCCACCTCGCCGAGAAAGGCGGCGGCATCGAAATCGAGCGCCTCCCACTGGGCGCGCCGGGCCTCGGAAAGCTCGGGCACGCCATCGTAGAAGCCGGGCAGCGTCACCCGGCCTTCGCCGTCATGGAGATCGGCGATGATCGCGGCCAGCACATGCGCCGGGTTGCGCGCGATCCCGCCATACATGCCGGAATGGAGATCGCGGTCGGCGGCGCGGATGGTGATCTCCTCGCCCAGCAGCCCCCTCAGGGAGGTGACGATCGCCGGCGTCTCCTCGCCGAACAGCCCGGTATCGCAGATGAGCGCCAGATCGGCCTTCAGGAGATCGGCGTGTTCGCGCATGAAGGGCACGAGCGAGGGCGATCCGCTCTCCTCCTCGCCCTCGAAGAAGAAGGTGATCCTGAGCGGCAGCGCGCCGTGTACGGCGATCCAGGCCCGGCAGGCCTCGACGAAGGTCATCAGCTGGCCCTTGTCGTCCGAGGCGCCGCGCCCGCGGATCACCGTGCCCTTCGCCGTTTCCTCGAGCGCCGGTTCGAAGGGCGGGCGATCCCACAGATCGAGCGGATCGACGGGCTGGACATCATAATGGCCGTAGAACAGCACATGAGGCAGGCTCTCATCGCCCATGTTCGGTGTTTTCGCCACCACCATCGGATGGCCCGGCGTGGGGTGCTTCTGCGCCGCCATCCCGAGGCTCTCGAGATCGGCCACCAGCCAGTCGGCCGCGGCATCGCAGGAGGCGGCGAAGGCCGGGTCCGTGGAGATCGAGGGGATGCGCAGCAGATCGAGGAGCCGCTCCGTGGCCTCCGGGAGGGTTTCGTCGATTTTCGCGAGAACGGGATCGGGTTGCATGGCATTCCTCCTTTGCGCCCTTTGCGCCGTTGTAACAGGGATGGGCGGGCTGTCCAGCGCCGGGGCGGGCTGCCGGGCGGGGCTTGCCGGCCCCCGAGCAGCCGCCCCCCGCGCAGCCGGCTCCGAGAAAATTCTGGCCAGAGGGGTGCGGGCGCATTAGGTATGGCCGAAACGGAGGGCGCGAATGGGAATTGCGAAATACATTCCGAAACGATGGAAAACGGCCGGGCGCGCGCTCGCCTGCCTCGTGCTGGCCGGCACGGGCGCGGCGCAGGCGCAATCCCTGCCGGTGGACGGCAAGACGGCGCAGGCCATGCTGTTCTCGCCGAAATCAGCCGAATTCAGGATCGTCGGCGGGAAATTCCTGAGTGAAGCCGATCGCAGGACCCTCGCCTTCCTGCCCCGCATCATGCAGGCCGAGAAGGTGCCGATGAAATATTACGGCGCCATCGCCATCGCCCCCTCCGCCGGGCTTGCGGCGCGTGAAACCACGCTTTTCGCCATGGGCTATCACGATATCGAGAACGCCCGGGCCGCCGCGCTCGAAGGCTGCAATGGCGCGCGCAAGGGGGGCAGGCGCTGTGTGATCGTGGCCGAGGTCTATCCCAGGGGCTGGGCGCCGCGCCCGCTGCAGCTCAATCAGGATGCGACCCGGGGCTTTCGCAAATACCGGCGCGGGGGCGGGGAGAAGGCCTTCGCGATCTCGCCAGCCACCGGCGAATGGGCTTTCGCGAAAGGGCGGGGGGGC
>WFVA01000113.1 GCA_015491895.1 Albidovulum sp.
CCACCCCGCCTTCCTCCCAGAGCCCGCGGGCGAAGAAATGGCCCTGCGCCCCCGCCCAGGCCTCCAGATCGCCGCGCGAGGCAAGAGCGGCAAAGCTTTCCGGGCTGGCACCGAAAACATGGGTTTCGAGAAAGCGCCTGAAAGCGGCAAGGATCGCACGGAGGTGCCGGATCTCGCTCGCGCTGACGACCCGCGTCATCCCGCCGGGCTGGATCGCCATCGTATGCGGCCATTTCCCCGCCATCAGCCCCACCAGATGCAGGAACTGGGCCCGCGCCGGCAGCACATCCTGCACGGCGGTGCCGCGCATGGCGGCAAAACGCGCGGATATATCGCCAAACCATTCCCGCCCCGCATAGATCGGGCGGGTGAAATCGGGCATGAAGAACATGTAGAAATGCGTGAGATGATCGGCGATGTTCTCCGCCGCATGCACGAGATTGGCCGCAAGCCGCCCGTTCGGCGCGGGCGCAAGCCCCTGCGCCTCCGCCAGCGCCGCCGCCGCCGCCACGGACTGGCTCACCGAGCATATGCCGCAGATCCTGGGCGCGATCACCAGGGCATCGCGTGGATCCTTCCCGCGCAGCATCTCTTCGAAGCCGCGATATAGCGGCGAGACGACCTCCGCCGATGCCACCTTGCCCGCGCGGATATCGAGGCGCACCTCGAGATCGCCTTCCACGCGGTTGAACGGGCCGACGACAAGCCGGCTCATCGCTTCTTCTTCCGGTAGCGCGGGCGCTCGGGAAAGACCTTCACCCTGTCGGATGTGGCATTCTCCCGCAGACGGCGCGGGGTGGCGGCCTTGGAGAGCGATGCCAGGGCCACGAACCAAGCCTTCGGCATGTCGGTGGGAAGCCCCACGGGAATGCCCGCGATCTTGGGCGTTTCGACGAAGGGATGCCCCGGCTCCTCGAAGCCCGGCTCGGTGCAGGCGATGCAGGGATAGCCGCCGGTGATGCATGATCCCCTGCCGTTCCAGGGGCGCTTGTTGCAATCGCCCGCGGCCTGCGTGCCCTTGCAGCCGAGATTCTCCATCATGCAGCCGATCTCGCAGAGATTTTCGGCGCTGGCCTTGTATTCGTAATATTCGTTGCGCGAGCATCCGTGATGCACCAGCGAGCCGGATATCGCGTGCGGGCGGCCAAAAGCGTCCAGATCCTCTGCCGTCATCTCGCCGGCCGCCACCTGCGCGAGGGTTTCCGTCACCCAGTCCGGGTGAACGGGGCAGCCGGGAATGTTGATCACCGGCAGGCCGGAGGGATCGCGGAAATCCTTGCCCAGCAGGCCGCCCTTCAGGCTGCCCTGGAAGCCGAGCCCGCAGGCCTCGCCGGGATTGCCGCCGGTGGTGGTGATGCCGCCATAGGCCGCACAGCTCCCCACCCCGACGACATGGCCCGCCACCTCCGCGAGATCGGCGATCACGTCCTTCATCGCCCGCCCGCTGCCCGCGAGCATGTGAAAGCGCCCAGTGCCATCGGGCCCCATCATCACCGAGCCCTCGAGGCACAGGATATCGAGGCGCAGGCGGCCATCGAGGATTTCCGCGATGATCGCGCCCGCTTCGCGCCCGGTCTGAAGGCTGAGCGCCGGATGCCAGAGGATGTTGATCCCCGCCGCCTCGAAGGCGGTCAGGAAATCGGGCGCCTCGGCGCACATGAGGGAGAGCGTGCAGCCACCGCAGCCGCCCGACTGCAGCCACAGCATGTTGCGGGTGTTTGCCGTGCTCATGCCCCCTCCTTCGCCATTCCATGGCGCGCCGGCGCTCCCTCCGCCTTTGCACCGGTGGCCGCTCCTTCCTCATCGGCAGGGAAGCAAAGCGTGAAGCAGGCCCCCCCGCCGGCGCGATCCCGCACCGAAAGGCTGGCGCCGATTTCATCCGCCATGCGATAGCTCACATAGAGGCCAAGCCCCGTGCCCTGCCCGACCGGCTTCGTGGTGAAGAAAGGCTCGAACACCTTGCCCATGTGTTCGGCCGCGATCCCGGGGCCGTTGTCCTCCACCGAAATGCACAGCCCGCCATCTTCGCTGACCGCGCCGATACGGATCCGCCCGCCCCCGCGGCCACCCAGCGCATCGATCGCGTTCTGCACCAGATTGACGAGGATCTGATGCAGATAGCCCCGCTTGGCGCGCAGCCGCAGCTCATCCGGGATTTCGATCGAGACGGCGGGCCGGTGGCGCGCCCCGCGCAACACCCAGCTGACCGCCGTCTCGATGACCGGGCGAAGGGCGAATTCCTCCTTCGGCTCCTTGCGCGTGCCGGAAAACCTGCGCAGATCCTGAACGATCTCGCTGACCCTTTCGGCCCCTTCCAGCGTGCCTTCCACAAGCGGGCCGATATCGCGCGCGATGCGATCCATGCCGAGCTCCTCGCGCAGGCGCCGCATTTCCCCGGGCGTCATTTCCCCGGCGGTTGCATCGAGATAGCGGGTGATCTTCTCGCCATAGCTCTTCAGCGCGTGCATGTTGCCGAAGATGAAGCTGATGGGATTGTTGAGCTCATGCGCAACCCCCGCCACCAGCCGTCCGAGCGCGGCCATCTTCTCGGAGCTGACGAGGTGCTTCTGCGCGGTCTCGAAATTCTTCAGGGCGGCATCGAGCTCGCGATAGGCCCGCTGAAGCTCGCCCATCGGCCGGCCGATCAGCACCAGGCCCACCAGCCTGTTGCGATGATCGCGCCGGGGTGCGCAATTGATCGAGATCGGCACCGGCTCCCCCTCGCCGGTGCGCACCAGAACCTCGCAATCGGAAAATCCCTGCCGGGCGGCGAGATGGCGCGTGAACCGGGCCTGCGTTTCCTCGTCCTCCCCGCACAGGATATCCGTGAGCGGACGCCCCACGAGCGCCTCCCTGCCAAGGCCCGTCAGGCGTTCGAGCGCGGCGTTGACCTGCTGGATCACCCCGTCGGTATCGCAGACGATCATCAGATCGCTCATCGCCTCCATCACGCTGGCGATGAAATCCTGCGCCGCCTCGAGCTCCTCGTTCTTCCTTTCAAGCTGGACCTGGGATTCCAGAAGCTCGGCATAGACGCGATCCATCTGATGGATCACCTCGATCCATGCCTCCTCCCCCGCGGCGGCGAGGCCGAGCTCCGCCGCCTGCGGCCGGGCCTCTCGTGTCACCACATCACTGTGCGAACCGGGATGTGCCGCCTCTCCTGCCGCCATGCTCAGATCCTCATCCCGCCGCGATCTTTCCGCCGCTTCCGGCCGCGGCGGAAGGCAGGGGCGCGGCATCCTCTTCTTCCTCATCCTCCCGGCCGAGGCCGTAACGGGCAAGCTTGCCGCGCAGGCCAACCCGCGAAAGCCCCAGCTCGCGCGCCGCCTTGCTCTTGTTCCAGCGGTGGCGGATCAGCGCCTCGCGCAGGATCTTCACCTCGATCTCCTCGATGCGCTCCTTCAGCGTGCGCCCCGTGCCCGAAAGGATCGCCAGATCATCCTCGCCTTCGGGCGAGGCGCCCATGAGCACCCTGGGCGAAAGGAGATCCGCCCCCAGGAGCCCCCCTTCCGGCCCCATGACCAGCATCCGCTCGATCTCGTTCTGCATCTCGCGCACGTTCCCCGGCCAGGAATAGCGCTTCATGCAGGAAAGCGCCTCGGGCGAGAAGCCCTCCACCTTCTTGTCGAGCCGGTTCATGGCCTGATTGAGCAGGAAATTGGCCAGGATCGGGATATCCTCGCGCCGCTCGCGCAGGGGCGGGATATGGATGCACACGCCGGCAAGGCGGAAATAGAGATCCTTCCTCAGCCGCCCCGCTCGCACCTCTTCCTCGAGGTTCTTCTGGCTGCTCGCGATGATGCGCACATCCACCTTGCGCGTCTGGTTCGAGCCCACGGGGCGCAGCTCGCCCTCCTGCAGCACCCGCAGAAGACGGACCTGAAAGGCCGGCGGCATGGCGCCGATCTCATCGAGGAAGATCGTGCCCCCCGAGGCGCGCTCGAGAAGCCCGGTGTAATCCTGCACCGCGCTCGGCAGCGCGCCCTTCCTGTAGCCGAAAAGCTCCGCCTCGAGCACCTCCTGGGGCATGTCGCCGCAATTCTGGACGAGGAAAGGCTTGTTCCAGCGCAGCGAATTGTAGTGAATCGCCCGGGCCACGAGCTCCTTGCCGGTGCCCGATTCGCCGGTAATCAGGACCGAGAGATCATAGGGCGCGATCTGCACCAGCGTATCGCAGATGCGGTTCATCGGGCTGGTTTTCGAGCGGATGATGCCGTCATCGAAATTGTATTGCCGCCGCAGGCTCTGGCGCCGCTCGCCCACCTTCTTCTTCGCGGCGCTGGCGGAGAGCTTCAGCTCGATGGCCAGCAATTCGTTCTGGCGCTGCAGATCGAACATGGCCGCCGCGTTGCGCAGCACGT
Organism: Albidovulum sp.; assembly: GCA_015491895.1. Classification (GTDB taxonomy): domain Bacteria; phylum Pseudomonadota; class Alphaproteobacteria; order Rhodobacterales; family Rhodobacteraceae; genus WFVA01. Next base: position 4,365 of record WFVA01000113.1, read on the forward strand.
GGATGAGCTTTTCCGGCTTCCACGGCTTGGTGATGTAGTGATAGATGCCCGCATCATTGAGGCCCGAGATGATGTCATCGGCATCCGTATAGCCGGAAATGATGATGCGGATCACATCCGGCCATTTCTCCCGCACCTCGATCAGGAACTCCACGCCGCTCTTTTCGGGCATGCGCTGATCGCAAAGGATGATCTGCACCCAGTTTTCCGCCAGCAGCCTTTCCGCCTCGGCGGTGCTTTCCGCCAGCAGCACATCGAATTCCTCGTTCAGGTTGCGCTCGAGCGATTCCAGCGAGCGCAGTTCGTCATCGACGATCAGGATGGTGGGCTTGCCGGCGGGGCTCATGATGCGATCCTCCCGGGATGTGAAAGGCGCTTGTCGCGGTGGCGGGCGAGGGTCAGCGGCGTGCGGGATTTGCACACCTTGTGAACGAAATTGTAGCGCGCCACGTGATAGCTCGGATCGAAGCCGTAGAAATTGCGGTGCATCTCGGCCAGCTCATGCGCCCGGTAATCCGCCAGCGGCCGCGCCGCCTCGTCGGCGGCGCGACGGGCATTGCGGCTTTCCAGCAGCGCCGCGAAGCCCTCCCCGGCAAGCGCCCCGGCGCGGCGGGCAACCTCGGCATCGAAATCGGCGCGATCACGCCCGAAGGCGGCATCCGCCAGCCCGAGTTCCACCGCCTCCCGAGCCCCCATCGGCAGCCGCGCCTCGGCGATGCGCGCGGCATTCTGCGCGCCGCAACAGCGCGGCAGGAGATAGGTCCAGAATTCAGAGCCGTAGAGATTGCCCATGTCCTTGTAATGGGGATTGAGCACCACCGCGCTGCGCAGCCAGACGAAATCGCAGGCCCGCGCCAGAAACACCCCGCCAGCCCCGGCATTGCCGCGCATCGCGGCCACGCTGATATGGCTTTGCGTGCGGATGATGGCCTCGGCCAGATCGTCCATGGCATTGATGTTGCGCCAGGATTCATCGGCCGGCGAGGGGGCCGCCTCGATGATGTTGAGGTGGATGCCGTTGCTCCAGAAATCATCGCCCCCCTCGAGCACGATCACCCGCGTCGGCCGCCTGCAGGCCTCCCGCCAGGCCGCCAGCAGGCGCTCGCATTGCGCGCTCGACATGGCGCCATTGTAGAAATTGAACCGCAGGAAGCCCACGTCCCCCGCTTCGCGATAGGTGATCTCGCGGTAGCCCTGTTCGCTGTCGAGCGGGATTTCGGGCACGTCGGGATCAAGGAGGCGCGTGGCCGGTAGCTTGAACGTATGCCGGCCCGCGGGATCGCGCATGTGGCCGATCCACACGGCCCCGTCCGCCGTCGCGCGGCAGATCGCGGGGCCGGAGCGGGCGATGATCTCGCCCGGCCTGCCCTGCAGCCCCGGCGCCGGGTGTCCGTCATGCAGGAAGAACGCGCCATCGCGCACACCGGGCACGCCATCGCTGGCGCGCAGCTTGCGCAAGACAAGTTCGGTGCTGTCCTCTGCCCAATCTATCTTCCTGTCGCTCTGGCGCACCGGCGGTTGCAGGCGCCCGCGCACATCCCGCGCGCCGTAATCGAGCGGGCGGGGCGCCACCCCGCGCTCGATCTTCTCCAGCGCCTCGAAGATCGCCTCGAGCGCGCCATCGGCCACCTCGCCGCGATAGAGGCTCGATTTCGTGGCCGCGCGCATGGGGAATTCGCGGCTCGCCCAGATCGGCCCCGCGTCCATCTCCGCTTCCGCCTGCAGCACCGTGACCCCCCAGCGCTCCTCGCCGCGCAAGATCGCCCAATCGAGCGCCGAGGGGCCGCGATCGCCGATGATGCCGGGATGGACGATCAGGCAGAGATGCGCCTTCCAGATATCTTCCGGGATGGCCCGCTTGAGATAGGGCGCGAGGATCAGATCGGGGCGGAAAAGCGCCACCGCCTCGCGGGTGGTTTCATCGTTGATGTCGAACTCGATGCTGACATCATGCCCCGCCGCCTCCAGCTCCACGAAAACCCTCTGCGAGAGGGAATTGAAGGCATGGATCAGCAGCAGGATGCGCATCAGCCGGCCCCCGCTGCAGCCCCGGCCGGATCCGCAGCCTCTGCAGCCCCGGCAAGCGCCGGCGCGAATTCCGCCATGTGGGTCATGCCGATATAAATCGCCAGCCCCGCAACCGCCAGCTGCAGCACCGTCAGGACGCGCCCGGCCGAAGCCTCGGCAAGGCCGAGCGGCCAGGAGGCCGCCCAGGTGAGGAAGGCCATGCCGAGGACCGAGCCGATCCCGAAGATCGCCACATAAAGCATGGCCACGGCCGCGCTCCCGCTCGCAGCCGCCGCCAGCGCCACCAGCCCCGCTGAGCCCGCCGCCCCATGCGCAAGCCCCACGGCGAAGGCCCGCGGCGAGAAGGAGAAATGGGCGTGATCATGCGGATCGCGGGCATGGGGAAGCGTGCTTGCGGCATGGGAATGGGCATGCAGATGCGGCCCCTCGCCGTGATCGTGGACATGAAAGTGGATGCGCTTTCGCCACAGCTTCCACAGCACATGCGCCCCGAGCCCGACAAGCATCACCCCCACGGCGAATTCAAGCCCTGCATAGGCCCGCGCGCTCAGCGCATAGCCGAACGCCAGCACCGGCAGAGAGAGGAGGAAAAGCGTCGTCGTGTGGCCCATGCCCCAGCTCGCGCCGAGAAAGGCAAGCCGCTTCGGCGTGGCCCTGCCGTCTGACGCCAGCGTGCCCACGGCGGCGATGTGATCGGCCTCCATCGCATGTGCCATGCCGAGGAAGAACCCGAGGATCAGAAAGCTCAGCATCAGCAGATCCTCGGCAGTTGTTCGCCGGCGAGCCAATCCACGATCCGGGTGCCGCCAAAGCCCGTTTCCATTGTCACGAATCCCATGTCGTCCTCCACTACCCGGCCGATGATTGCCGCCTCCCGCCCTAGCGGATGGGCCCGCATCACCGCAAGCAGTTCCTCCGCCCGCGCCGCCGGGCAGAAGGCCACGAGCTTGCCCTCATTGGCCACATAGAGGGGATCGAGGCCCAGAAGCTCGCAGGCCGCGTCCACCTCGGGGCGCATCGGGATCGCCTCCTCATCGAGCTTCATGCCCACCTTCGCCTGCCAGGCGATCTCGTTGAGGGTGGCGGCGAGCCCCCCGCGGGTGGGATCGCGCATCGCGTGGATTTCCGGCACCGCCGCGATCATCTCCGCCACCAGCCCGTGCAGCGCCGCGCTGTCGGAGGTGATTTCGGTTTCGAAGGCGAGATTCTCGCGGCTCGACATGATCGCAACCCCGTGTTCGCCGATCGCCCCGTTGATCAGGATCGCATCCCCGGGCCGGACATTCGCGCCCGAGAGTTCCACCCCATCGGGCACCACCCCGATCCCGGTGGTGGTGATGAACACCCCATCGCCCTTGCCCCGCTCCACGACCTTGGTATCGCCCGTCACCACCGGCACGCCGGCCTCCTTCGCGGCCTGGGCCATGGAGATCACGATCCGCTCGAGATCGGCGAGCGCAAAGCCCTCCTCGAGGATGAAACCGGCCGAGAGATAGAGCGGGCGCGCGCCTGACATGGCCACGTCATTGATCGTTCCATGCACCGAGAGCGAGCCGATATCGCCGCCCGGAAAGAACAGCGGGCTCACCACATGGCCGTCCACGCTCATCACCATCCGCCCCGGCGGCGGCGAAAACAGCGCCTGATCGTTGCCCTGGCGCAAGAGCTCGTTGTCGAAATGGCGCGCGAAAAGCTCCTCGATCAGCTGCGCCATGGCGCGCCCGCCCGAGCCGTGGGTCATGTCCACCTTGGCGGTGCGCATGTTGATACGGGTGGGGAAACGCTTTTCCATCAGTTTCGCGGGGCGGTTCATTCGGCGGCCTCCTTCACGCGTTCGAGCCGGAAACGTCCGTAGGACCAATAGGCCGCGCAGGAGCCTTCCGAAGAAACCATGCACGATCCCATCGGATTGTCCGGCGTGCAGACGGTGCCGAACAGCTTGCAGTCGGTGGGCTTCTTCACCCCGCGCAGGATGGCGGGGCATTCGCAGCCCTTCACATCGCGCCCGCGGCTCTCGGTGAGGGTGAAGCGGCGCTCGGCATCGAATTCGCCATAGGCATCCTTGATTCTGAGCGCGCTGTAGGGCACATCGCCAAGGCCGCGCCACTCGAACATCCGCCTGAGCTCGAAAACCTCGCTGACCAGCGCCTTGGCATGGGCATTGCCCTCGGGCGTCACCACGCGGGTATATTGATTTTCCACCTCGAAACGGCCTTCGTTGATCTGGCGGATCAGCATCACCGTGGATTGCATCACGTCGAGCGGCTCGAAACCGGCAATCACCACCGGCTTCTGGAATTCGCGGGCGAAATATTCGTACGGGGCGGAGCCGATGATCGAGGAAACATGGCTCGGCCCGTAGAACCCATCGATATGCACCTGCCCGAGCTCGCGCACCTCAGGGCTCTGGAGGATGTGCTGGATCGCCGCCGGCGTCAGCACGTGATTGCAGAACACGGTGAAATTGCGCAAGCCCTCCGCAGCCGCCTGCTTTATGGCAACGGCGGTGGGGGGCGTGGTGGTTTCGAAACCGATGGCGAAGAACACCACCTCGCGATCCGGGTTTTCGCGCGCGATGCGCAGGGCGTCCTGGGTGGAATAGATCATGCGGATATCGGCCCCGCCCGCCTTGGCCTTGATCAGCGAATTGCGCCCGCTGGCGGGCACGCGCATCATGTCGCCATAGGTGCAGACGATGGCGCCCCCCTCGGCCAGCTCGATCGCATTGTCGATGCGCGGGATCGGCAGCACGCAGACGGGGCAGCCGGGCCCATGCACGAAATTCACGTTTTCGGGCATCAGATCCTGCACCCCGTAGCGGAAGATCGCATGGGTATGGCCGCCGCAGAACTCCATGAAATTGTAGCTGCGCGCCGGATCGGCTTCCTCGGCGATCTGCGCCGCCAGCCTGCGCGCCAGCGCCTTGTCGCGGAATTCATCCACATATTTCATTCCGCCGCCTCCCCTGCCAGCCCCATCTCGGCCATCAGCGAAAGGGTGCGCTCCGCCTCCTCGGGGCTGATGGTGTTGAGCGCATAGCCCACATGCACCAGCACGTAATCGCCCACCTCCGCATCGGCGACGAGCGCCAGCGAGATTTCCTTCTTCACCCCGTCGAGCGAGACGATGGCGTTTTCACCGCCGGTCTTCTCGACGATCCTTGCCGGTATCGCCAGGCACATCCTATTTCCTCCCGATCCTGTTCATTTCGCGGCTGATCCTGATCCAGGCGAGCCAGTCCTCCATCCCTTCGCCGGTGCGGGCCGAAACCCGGAGTATCCTGATCTTCGGATTGATCCGGCGGGCATTCTCCATGCAGCGCTCCACGTCGAAATCGAGATGGGGCAGCAGATCCGTCTTGGTCAGCAGCATCAGATCAGAGGCATGGAACATGTCGGGATACTTGAGCGGCTTGTCCTCGCCTTCCGTCACCGAAAGGATCACCACCTTGTGCGCCTCCCCGAGATCAAACCCGGCCGGGCAGACGAGATTCCCGACGTTCTCGATGAACAGCACGCCATCGCGGATCTTGAGCCCCTCCAGCGCATGGCCCACCATGTGGCCGTCAAGATGGCAGCCCTTGCCGGTATTGACCTGAATCGCCGGCGCCCCGGTGGCGCGGATGCGTTCGGCGTCATTGGCCGTCCGCTGATCGCCCTCGATCACCGCGACGGGCACCTCCTCGCGCATCATCTCGATGGTGCGGACAAGCAGGGTCGTCTTGCCCGAACCGGGGCTCGAAACCAGATTGAGCGCCAGCACGCCGCGCCGGGCCAGCTCGGCGCGGTTGGCGGCGGCGTATTCGTTGTTCTTGGCGAGGATGTCCGTCTCGATCTCGATCATCCGCGCCTGGGAAAGGCCCGGGGCGTGCGCATGGGCCGGGCCCTTGCCGTAATCGTGGTGATCGTGGGCAGGGCCATGGGAATGATCGTGGTGGTGATGATCATGTTCATGGTCATGCGCATGATCGTGCCGGTGCGAACGCCCGCCCTCGATCTTCACCTCGCCCGCGCCGCAGCCGCATACAGTGCACATCAATCCACCTCCATATCCCTGATCCTCAGTTCATCGCCCCCGGTGATCTGAACCTGATAGCTGCCGCAATCGGGGCAGGGATCGTATCGCTCCCGCACCGTGACAGGCTTGGCGCAGGGCATGCACCAGGCCGTCACCGGCATCTCGATCACCTCGAGCGCCGAGCCTTCGGCAATGCCGCCCTTCGTCACCACGTCATAGCTGAAGCGCAGCGCTTCCAGCTCCACCCCCGCCAGCGGGCCGATTTCAAGGCGCACCCTTTTCACCCGCGAAAAGCTCTGCGCCACGGCCTGCTGTTCGATCACGCTCACGATGCTTTCGCAGATCGACATCTCGTGCATCAGGCCGCCCTCAGCTCGAAATCGACACAAGGATCGATCGCTTCGATCACCGCCCGCGCCGGCCGGGGCGTCAGCCCTTCGAGCGCCTGCGCCGCCACGCCGCGGGGGTGGAAATTCCATTCGGTGGGGGCGAGGATGGCATAGTCCGCGATCACATCGCCTTCGAGGCGCGCCGCGTGCGCAAGCCGCCCGCGCGCCGTCTCGACAACGCCCAGACCCGAAGCCCCCGAAACCGGCATCCCGGCGCGGCGCATCTCGCCCGGAATCAGCGCAAGATCTGCGAGCCGCGCCACGAGGCGGGCCAGAAGCCCCGCGCCATGCTCCGCCACCACCGCGGCAACCACCGGCACCCGGCAGCGGCGCGCGAGCGGCCCGGTTTCACGCGGGGCGCCCCGCCATTCGGGCGTTGTGCAGAAGCCGGCCTCATGCATCCTCTGCTTCAGCTCGCCCGCCGGCACTTCGGGCAGGAAAGCGGGGCTGACGGCCCCCGCCCCCTGCCAGCCCCGCGCCACCACATCGCGCAGGTAGCGCGCCGGCGCGGTCTCCGCCCCGCGCAGCCAGCGCGCGAGATCGGCCTTTGGAAAATCCGCCGGCGGGCAGCCGAACACATGCTCTTCGAGGTAGCGCTCAAGCGCCTGCGTCACCGTGCCCGAATTCCCGCATCCGGCTTCGCAGGCCGCCTTCATATCGGGAACCAGCGCCATCACCGGCTCCACCGGCATCCCGGGCGCCCCATCCCCCTTCCAGCCCAGCAATATGCGCAGGAGATGTTCGCGGGCGCTTTCCGCCAGCACCATCAGCCCGTCAGCCGGCCCGATCTCCCGCCCCGTGGCCTGGCGGGCCGCCGCAAGATGGGCATGGGCGCAGAGGGAGAAGAGCATCGGCAGAAGCGAAAGCGCCTCGTCCACCCGCCGGCCCCTGAGAAGCCCGGCCACCGAGGCCGCGCGCGAAGAGCGGATGCGCACCGGACGCCCGAGATCGACAATGATCCTGCCCTCGGCGATCATGAGGCCTCCTCCGCCGCGCCCGCCCCTGCCGGCTCCCGGGTTTGGGCGCCGCCACGCAGGAAATCCCGCCGGCTCATGGGGCCGCGTGCGCCCTCCCGCGCCTGCGGGGGCTCCTGATCGCGATCCGCCGGCGCTTCGGGCAATCTGCCGGCCCAGATCGCCGCCATTCCCGGATCCTCGGGCCCCTCCGGCGCCGCGCCGTTCAGGATCTCGTCAAGCGCCGCACAAGCGGCCTGCTCGGCCGCCTCCTGATCGGCAAATTCGAACATCGGCGAAAACAGCGAGCAGGCAAGCCAGGCACCGATCTCCTCTTCATGACCGGCGATGAATTCGATCTGCCCGCACGGCAGGGCGACGGACATCTTCTCCCCAACCGGCGGAATCCGCACCTTTTCCCCGTCTCTCTCCTCGCGGGGCAGAAGCAGCAGATTCATGAACCAGGGCGTGATCAGGATACCGAGGTGCCAGCCACCACAGGGCTCGAAGCCGATGGCGCGCACCTCAAGCGCCGGGTTGAGGATCGGCACGCCCTGCATCCGCGCCTTCTCGATGTGGCGGTAGGCGGCCTCGAGACGGGCCCTGATTTCGGCCGCGCCTTCCATCACTCCACCACCATGAAATCCTCGCGCCGCCCGTCGCATTCGGGGCAGGTCCAGTGTTCGGGGAGCTTCGAAAAGGGGGTGCCAGGCGGGATCTGCCAGTAATCATCGCCCTTCTTCGGATCATATTGCCACCAGCAGATCTTGCACTCGAGTACATCGTCATCCCCGAGCTTGGAAAGATCGCCGCCGAAGGATCCGTTGAAATCGCTCATTGGGCGGGCTCCGCGTAAAGGCTCATCACCTCGGCGAGGCGCTCGGCGCTGTCGTCCACATCCTCCTGCGCCGCGCAGACGACCTCGGGCACATCGGTGATCTCGAGCGAATTCAGGATCAGCGCATCCTGCGAATTGTAATACTGAACCCACCACACGTTGCGCGTGCCGGTGGAGGAAACCCGGCAATTGCCGTAGCCGCGCGAAAGCACGATGGTATCGCCCTTGCCAAGCTTGTCCACGAGATAGGAAAGATCTCCCTCCGTATGGGGCAGGAGCGAAAGATTGATCGAATGGACTTCGGCCCCCGGCTGCCAGCTCGCCACCTTCTCGGCGATTTCCGTCAGCAGCGCGGGCGCGTTGAACACGCCTTCGGGCAGCGGATCGGAGGCCGGCTCGGGCGCCGGGGCGGCATCGGCAAACACCCGATCGCGCACCGAGTGGGGCCAGTCGGCCACCTCGATCGTGTCGCGGCTGATGCGGCCATCGCTGAAATGCAGCACCCGCCAGGCCCCGGCAAACACCGATTCCTGCACCTGGATATCGCTTCCCGCCACCATCGAAACCTCGCCCTCGCCCAGGATCTGATTGACCAGCCCCAGATCCTCGGGCGGCAGATCGCCGAGATCGAGCACGATCGCCGGCGCGCCGATCCGGTAGCGCGCCAATGCCTCCTGAAGGGCATGGAGCCGCGCCTTGCCCGCTTCCATGCCCGCCACATCCTCGGGCTCGGGCGCGACCGGAAGCTCGAAGGTGGCCATCTCGCGGGGCATCTCCATGGGCGAAAGCTCGATGCCATCGGGATCCTTCTGGGTGCCGGGGCCGATCAGGCCGGGAATGGTGAATTCATCGCTCATGACATTCTCCTATTTCGCCGCCGCCGGCGCGGGCGCGCAGCCCTCGGGGAACTTGTAGGCCGGAATGGGCTTCGGCCCCTCGGCCAGCATCCTGTTGATCTCGCGGACGTAATCCTCCCAATCGAGAACCTTCTCGATCACGCCCAGATATTCGCCGTCGCGCAGGAAGATCAGCGAGGGGAAGCGGCTGAAGCGGAAGCGGGTCTGGACGGCGCGCTCGCTTGCGCGATCGAGCACCGCGGCCTTCAGAGCCCCGTTTGCCGCCTTCAGGATCTCGGGCAGGATCACCGCCACGTCGTTCACCTCCACGTGGCGCTTCCAGTCGCCGGTGACGAAAAGGATCGTATCGCCGTTGTTGCGGGCGAAATCATCCAGCGTTTCGGCTGTCACGATCGGCAGATCCTCGCGCTCGAAGATCGACTGCATGAGGGGGGAATACATCTATCGGTTCTCCTTCCTGTCGCGTTCCTCTGCCTGCGCGATGATATCGGCAAACAGGGCATCCACATTGCCGCTGCCCCCGGCCATCACATCGTCAAGCGCGCTCAGCGCATCGGTTATGCGCGCCGCATCCTCGGCGCTGATCACCTCGCGCGCGGCATCTATGAAAACCAGAACCCAGGTGCCCGGGGGCTGCTCGCCCACCAGCATCATGTCGATCTCGCGGGCGCCCCCGCCATGGGCGCACAGCGCGCGGCCGGGGCCGCTTTCGATCACCTGCATGGGAATGCCGAGGCACATCAGGCGCCCCCCCGCCCGGGATCCGCAAGGATCGCCTCGAGCTCCGCATCCAGATCTTCCGGCGGCGAGAAATTGGCGTCCGCCAGAAGGCGAGGATCGCCGATGCGGCAGGCCTCCCCGGCATCGGGGCGCTCGCCCTCGTAGCGCTCGGGCGTCATGATCGGGCAGGCGATGGTGCTCTCGGGCGGCAGCGGCACAGCGCGCCGGCGGGGCTCGATCCCGAGGGCGCGCAGCTCCTCGATCGCCATCGCGATGGCCGGATCGATCTGCGCGCGCACGCAATCGCGCAGGCTTCCGCCGTAATCGTCAAGCTCCTCGGGCTGCACGCCGATCAGAAGCAGGCGCCCCGGCGCATCGCCCATCATCTCGGCCATGGCAAGCACTTCCTGAAAGCCGGTCTGATGCAGGCTGATCTTCTTGCAGCCCATGAACTGGGGCACCTCGTCATCCTCGACCCGCCTGATGGTGCCGGGGGGCAGGCCGTAATCCACCGCATCGAACACGATCAGCACATCCGCATCGCGCACATGCTGAACGAGATAGATGCCCTGCGTGCCGCCATCCATGAGCACGACGTTTTCGGGAAAGAGATAGCGGCGGTGCATCTCCTCGACCGCCCGCACGCCAAAGCCCTCATCGGCCCAGAGGAGATTGCCGATGCCAAGGATCAGAACCCGGGGTTGCTGGGGCAAGATCACCTCCCTCGTCTTGCGCATTCGATCCGCCGCCTTGCTCCCCACAGGGGGCGGCCTTCTCCCGGGCCGGGGCGTATTTGGATCAATGATTTGCAGAAACAGCGAAAACCGAGAACGATACTTCCAGAAAATCTGCACGTGATTTCCCTTCATGGCAAGGAAAACATTGCTGGTTCGGAAAATTTCCGGTAAGTTTCTTTCCAATATGCGGAAATGGAGCCGTCACCGGCAAACTGCCATCCACTCACGGGCTCCTGATCCCGCCTCAGCTCCGGGAAGGAAGCCGGAGACGCGAATCAGCTGTCAGCAGCCCTGCCCGGCACCTCGTGATCGCGGCAGGCAGAAGGGGCGCGGCCATGGCCACGCCCCTTCTGTTCTGAACGTCCCGGTTGCAGGAGCTCTCAATCGAGCCGCAGATCCTCGTCATCTGCCGGCCTGTCGTCCTTGAACATCCGCCAGCCCGAGATCATCGAGCTTATGATCGACTGGCGCGACATGATATCCTCGCGCACCGCCACATAGACATGGATGATGACGAAGACCACGATCACCCACATGCCGAGGTGGTGCCAGGTATGCACATCCTGGCTCTGGCCGAAGAGCGGGATCACCCAGGAGGAGAACCACTCGTACTGCCATGATCCCATCCCCGTGCCCTCGCCATAGAGCGCCAGCCCGGTAACGATCATGAAGATCGTGCCCCAGACATAGAGCACATGCATCGCAAGCACCGCGAGCGGATTGTGGCCCGTGTATTTCTTGGGCTCCTTCGCGATCATCGCATACCACAGGATTTCGTGCCACACGCCGCCCCAGAACCGCCTGCGCCACACCGGCGGCAGGAAGATCTCGCGGGCATGGGAATTGCCGACGAATGCCCAGTAGACCCTGAACACGAAACCGACGATCAGTATCCAGGCGGCCACGAAATGAATGTAGCGGATGGTGCCGAAGAAGAAGTGATCCGATGCCTCACCGCTCAGCGAAGGCAGGGGCGAGCCGATCAGGTATCCGGTGATGCCCAGCGCGAGGATGGCAAACACCTGCACCCAGTGCCAGACCCTGACCGGCCACTGATAGACGAAGATCGCCTCCTCCTTGTGGGCTCTGATTTCCTCAACCATGACGCCCCCTCCTCAGCGGACCTTGACGGTGGCAAGCTCCTCGCCATCCTCGCTCATCACATGGGTGGAGCAGGCGAGACAGGGATCGAAGCTGTGCAGGGTGCGCAGGATCTCCACCGGCTCTTCGGCCACTTCCATCTTCGTGTTCATGAGCGAAGCCTCGAAGGCGCCGATATTGCCCTCGGCATCGCGCGGGCTTCCGTTCCAGGTGGTGGGCACCACGCACTGGTAATTCTCGATCTTCGTATCCTTGATGCGGATCCAGTGCCCGAGCGCGCCGCGCGGCGCCTCGGTGAAGCCCAGCCCCTTCACCTCGCTCGGCCATGTCTTGGGATCGAAATGGGTGGTGTTGGCGGTGCTGCTGTCCCCGGCCTTGATGTTGGCGATCAGCTTGTCGAGGAAATAGAGCTGCATTTCCGCCGCCCATTGCGCCTCGAGCGCGCGCGCCGCGGTGCGCCCGAGGGTGGAGAACAGCGCCGAAACGGGAAGATCGAGCGCGCTCAGCGTGCGATTGATCTGATCGGTGAAATATTCATGCCCCGTGGCATAGCCGACGATGTAGCGCGCCAGCGGCCCCACTTCCATCGCATGCCCCCGCCAGCGCGGCGCCTTGATCCAGGAATATTTCCCGCTCTCGTCGATCCGCTTGATGTTGGTCTTCGTGCCGACGGTGTTCGGCCCGAGCTCGTATTGCGGATCGGTGACGCCATCCCAGGGATGCAGGCCCCTGGCGCCGTCGGGATACTTGTACCACGAATGGGGCACGAATTCCTGGATCTGCTCGGGATCGCGCAGATCGACGGGATGGACCTCGTCAAGCTTGCCATTGATGATCGCCCCGACCGGCATCATCAGATTTTCGGGGCTGTAATCATTGGCGCGATCGGGGATGTCGCCATAGGCGAGCACGTTTTTCCCCGAAAGCCCGCCCCCGTAGAGCCAGCCCTTGTAGAACTGGCCGATGGCGATAATGTCGGGGATATAGACATTGTTGACGAAATCGATGGTGCGCTCGGTGACGGAGCGGACGTAATTCAGCCGCTCCATGTTGACCGGCGCGCCGGCGGCCTGGGCGCCATCCATGTTGATCGCGCAGGGCACGCCACCCACAAGCCAGTTCGGGTGCGTGTCCTTGCCGCCGAAGATGGTGCGCACGGTCATGATTTCCTTCTGGAAATCGAGCGCCTCGAGATAATGCGTCACCGCCATCAGATCCGCTTCGGGCGGCAGCAGGTAGGCCGGGTTCGTCCAGTAGCCGTTCTTGAAGGGGCCGAGCTGGCCACTTTCTATGAACTTGCGGATGCGCGTCTGGATGTCGCGGAAATAGCCCGGCGATGATTTCGGATGATGCGGGCTCACGCTCTGCTGCAGCTCGCTGGTGGCCTTCGGATCGGCCTTGAGCGCATTCACCGGATTCACCCAGTCGAGCGCATGGAGATGGTAGAAATGCACCAGGTGATCGTGCACCTGAAGGGAGAGCTGCATGATGTTGCGGATCGAGTTGGCGTTTTCGGGGATGTCGATCCCGAGCGCATCCTCGACCGCGCGCACGCTGGTCAGCGCATGGGTGCCCGTGCACACCCCGCAGATGCGCTGCACGAAGGCCCAGGCATCGCGCGGATCGCGCCCCTTGAGGATCACCTCGAGCCCGCGCCACATGGTGCCCGTGCTCACCGCGTTGCGGATCACGTTGTTTTCGTCGAGGTTCACCTCGCAGCGCATGTGGCCCTCGATCCGGGTGACCGGATCAACAACCACACGCTTGCCGCTGTCATCGAGGGTAAAGCCGTTGGGGGTGGTAATCGTAGCCATTATGCATCATCTCCCTTGCTCGCGATCCGCTTGATCACGCTGGCGCCCGCATGGATCGCCGCCGCGCCGGCCACGATGCCGGCGGCCGTCTTGCCGATTTCATCCGCATTGGCCTCGATGCCGAAGCCGTGCACATCCGTCAGGCGATCGTAGAATCCGCCCTTGTCCCAGAAGCCGTCTTCCGAACAGCCGATGCAGGGGTGCCCGGCCTGGATGGGGAAGGAGAGGCCGCCGTTCCAGCGCACGGTGGAGCAGGCGTTGTAGGTGGTCGGCCCCTTGCAGCCCACCTTGTAGAGGCAGTAGCCCTTGCGCGCGCCCTCGTCATCGAATTTCTCGACGAACTGCCCGGCATCGAAATGCGGGCGGCGGTAGCATTTGTCATGGATGCGCTGGCTGTAGAACATCTTCGGCCTGCCCTGATTGTCGAGCTCGGGCAGCTTCTCGAAAGTCAGCATATAGGTGATCACCGCCGTCATCACCTCCGAGATCGGCGGGCAGCCGGGCACCTTGATGATCGGCTTGTCGCCGATGCCCGGGATCTTGTGGGTGGGGGTTGCGCGGGTCGGATTAGGGCGCGCGGCCTGCACGCAGCCCCAGCTGGCACAGGACCCCCAGGAGATGATCGCCTTGGCATGCTGCGAAACCCGCACAAGCTGCTCCACGAAGGGCTTGCCGGCGATGATGCAGTACATGCCGTCCTCGTTCAGCGGTGCATTGCCCTCGACAGCCAGAATGAAATTGCCGTCGTATTTCTCGATGGTTTCATCGATGATCGCTTCCGCCTGATCGCCCGCGGCGGCCATGATCGTATCGTCGTAATCGAGCGAGATCATGGAAAGGATCACATCCTTGGCCAGCGGATGAGCGCTGCGGATGAAGCTTTCCGAGCAGCAGGTGCATTCAAGCCCGTGCAGCCAGAGCACCGGGATGCGGGGCTTGGTTTCCATCGCATGGGCGATTTTGGGCGCGAAAGCCGGGCTGAGCCCCAAAGCGCCCGCGGCAAGGCTGCAATACTTGAGGAAACTGCGGCGGGTGATCCCCTGCCGGCGCATCACTTCGTAGAAGGTTTCTGGCATGTCGGCTCCCCTGGCTGTTGTTCTTCCGCGCCACGAAACCGGGCGCGCCGGTCATGGCTTCGCAAGAACTATAGCCCCGACCAGCCAGATTGCTTTCGCAAAAAATGCGGCGCAGGAAATGACATTCGGCAGAAGCAAGTATTTTATTTGCAATCAATATGTTAAGATTTCCCGCAGGCCAGGGAGCGGTCCCGGAGAGCGCCAATGGCCCTGCTTTCGCCGATAAGCTCGTTACCGCCGAAAATCCGGTTTTGCATGGTGCCTTACCAGCAGCGCTCTTCGGATGGGTTCGCTGCCCGGGCAGGCGTTGGCGGGCAAGCAGACGGGATTCCCGCTCCGCAGGCGCCACGCCCCCTCAGCGCAGGCCGTCGCGTTTCGAGATCTGATCGGCGGCGAGCCCGCCCATCCGCGCATGCACCCTCGGACCCCGCGCCATCGCCAGCGCAAACAGGATCTCACCCGCCTTCGGCCCATCGCCCACCCGCACCTCCATCGCATCGAAATGGCTGCGCACATAGGCGGCGTTGATGTGGCCGAGCGGGATGTCGATGGTGGCGCCCATGCCGCCGAGCTTCATCGCCGAGGGCACGATCGCCAGCGCCTCGCCGAGCCGCTCGCGCATCGCATAGCCTCCCGGCACGTGCCAGAGCGCGCCATGCTCGATCTCGCCCCCCTCGCCCACCAGCGCCGCCTTGCCATAGGCATCGATTCCCCCGATGCCGCCAAGCGCCTCGATCAGCATCTCCGTCATCATCCGCCCGAGCGGTTTCAGGCTTTCCATCGCCGGCTGCAGCTCCTCCACGTAGCGCCCGGCGAAAGGGTTGGAAACGATCGCCACCACGGCCGCCTTCTCGCGCGGCGGATCGGCCTCGGGGCCGCCGTCGTGGTGGGTTGTTTCGCGGATGATGACGCTCTTGCGCAGTCTGAATTCGCTCATGCTGTTCTCCTTGTTTCGCCCGGCGTTTGCGCCGGTGTTTCCTCCGTCTGCGCGAGCAGCTTCGGCCAATCTTCGGTGACAAGGCTTTCGCCGCGCAGAAAGAGCACCGCCGCGGCGATCAGCCCGCGCGCGCGAAAGGCCTCGGCCCGCCTGAGCCCGCGGCGCAGGGCTTGCGTGATTTCCGGGCGGGAAAGGGGGCCGAGGCCCACCGTCACCATCCGCCGGCCGAGATCGCTGTCGGGATCAATCTCGCAGGCCGGCGCGCGGCGGATCGCGGGGTGGCCCGGCAGATCAACCGCATTGGCAATGAGGGTGGCCGCGGCATCGGCGGCGGCGGCGCTTGACGCCAGAACGCTGACGGCATCGGCGATCCCGAGCGAAAGGCTGCGCCCGCCCCGCCCCGAGGTGGCGAGCCCGCGCACCGGCATGGCGGCGGGGAGGCACACGCGCCCCGCCCGGCCCACATTGCCGCCCACACCATCGCTCCCGTCATGGACGGCGGCGGTGAGGCTTTGGCCCGGGGCGAGGTGGAAGGCGATATCGCCGCCGTTGTTCACATAAGCGCGCGCGAGCGGGCCCGCGGCCTCCATCGCCGCGAGGATCTCATCGGCAACCGCCCCGGCCACCGCCGCCATCGGGGTGATGAAATGATCCCCCAGCGGGGAAACGGCCTCCGCCATGCGCCGGGCGACGGCGCCTTGCGGGCGATGTGCGCCGAGGGGCGCGCGCAGGAGATCAAGCTCTTCCACCAGCTCTTCCAGAATGGTGGCGAAGCGCCGCCCGGCGGCCTTCAGCGCCGAGGCACGCGCCGCTTCGCCCGCCGGCCCCGCCCCCTCGGCGCCGATCACCAGATCGATCGGCCCGTGATGGAGATGCAGCCGCCCATCGGGCAGGAAGGCCATCTGCGCGCCTCTCATTCGCCTTTCCTCTTCCCCGGCGGGCCGATGGCGCGGGTTTCATCGCCGTATTCGCCGCCATTGGCGAGGATGTCTTCCATCGTCCTGATGCTCTCCACATGCCCGCCGAGGCGCTCGTATTCGCTACGGGGCAGGGTGAATTCGAGCGGCGCCACGAGCGCGGGCGTGGGCACCGAGCCGAAGGCGCGTTCGGGCATGTCGAGCACATCGACCATCAGCGTGATGCCGCCGCCGGGCCAGATGTAGGCCTCGGCCCCGCCGCATGTCACCTTCGTGCGCCCGGCCTTCACCGAGCGCGTGAGGGAGACGGGATTTTGCACCACCCCGGCGCGCAGCGATCCCCCCGCGCCGCCCATGAACAGCACCGAGCAGAGCGCCGGCTCGCAGTTTTCCGCGATCCGCTCCACGCTCGAGCGCAGCGCTTCGGGCAGGGGCTTTTCGCGGGGGCGGAGAGCCTCATCGAGCTCGTAATAGGCGTGATGCTCGCCGGTGGTGGAAACCATCAGCAGCCGCAGGCCCGGCCGCGCGCCCTTTTTCGCGTTCCAGGGGCCGAGAATATCGAGCGGATCCTCGAGATCGGTGCCCCCCCAGCCGCTGCCGGGCGCGGCCACGCGGAAATAGCGCCCCGGAGTGGAGCGGTGGCCGCGGATCCTGATCCCGGTATCCTCCCAGCCGAGCACCTTGCCGGCCTGATGCTCGGAGACGACGCCGGTGATGTGATCGTCCACCACCACCACCTCATCCACCAGCCCGCGCCACTGGGCGGCAAACATGCCGATGGCGGCCGAGCCGCAGCCCACCCGCATCCTTTCCTCGCGCACCCCGTCCACCACCGGCGCCGCGCCGGCCTGCACCCCGACATTCGCGCCGCCGTCGATCTCGAGCGCCACCGGCTCGCGATTGCACAGGGAAAGGAGGGCGGCGCAGGTGGCCCGCCCCTCGGCCTTGGTGGCGCCCGTGAGGTGCTCCACGCCGCCGAGCGAAAGCATCTGCGAGCCGTATTCGCTGGTGGTCACATGGCCCACCACCTCGCCGTTCATCCGCACCGGTGCGGCCTCGGGGCCGAGGTGGCGATCGGTATCGATCTTCACCTTCACGCCGCAGTAGGAGAAGATCGCCTCGGTGACGACGGTGATCATGTCCGCCCCTTCCACCGCGCGGCTGATGATGAAGGGGGCAGGCTTGTAATCCGGGTAGGTGGTGCCGGCGCCGATTGCCGTGGGGATGCCATCGCCGGAAGCGAGGCTGTCATCCCAGCGGGCGGCGAGGAAGGGGCGGATCTCGTCGCCCGCGGCGAGGCGGCGATCGAGGAGGGTGAAGGGATCGGTGCGCAGGATCCGCCCGCCGATATTGGCGTAGCGATCGCAGGCGCCGGTGCGCCCCTCGGCCACGTAGCAGCGCACCGGGCAGGCCTCGCAGCGGATCTTCTCGGGCCGCGCCGCGCGCCGTGCCGGGCCTTCCCGGCCGCTCCCGCCGCCTCCCCCCGCCTCCTCGCGCTTCGCTCCGCTCATCCGCCCGCCTCCCGGATGGCCGCCAGCACGCGATGCGGCAGGGCGGGCAGGCGGGTGATGCGCGCGCCGCTTGCATGGCGGATGGCATTGAGGATCGCGGGCGCGGTGGGGATCAGCACATGCTCGCCGAGCCCGCGCGCGCCAAAGGGCCCTTCGGGATCTGGGCGCTCGATCAGGATCGGGGTGATCCGCGGCATGTCGCCCGTGGTGGGGATCAGGTAATCATGCAGGTTTTCCGTGCGCCCTGGAATGTATTCCTCCATCAGCGCCAGCCCGAGCCCCTGGGCGATTCCGCCCTCGATCTGGCCTTCGGCGAGGATCGGATTGATCACCCGGCCCAGATCATGGGCGGCGTGGATGTGCAGCACGCGCACCCGCCCGGTGCCCATGTCCACCTCCACCTCCGCCATCTGCGCCCCGTAGCCATAGACGGCATAGGGCGCGCCCTGGCCGTTTTCGTCAAGCGGGGTGGTGGGTGGATCATAGCTCTCCTCTGCCGCCAGCACATAGCCCCAGGGGCCGGGGGGGAGCTGCGCAGGATCAAGGCTGGCCTCGCTTGCGCCCTCGCGGGCGATGATACGGCCCCCCTCAAGCGAAAGCCGCGCCCCTTCCCCGAGATTGAGCCGGCGCAGGATCATGGCGCGCAGCGCCTGCCCGCAAAGCATCGCCGCCTTGCCGGTGACATAGGTCTGACGCGAGGCGGATGTCTTGCCGGCATCGGGGGTGAGGGCGGTATCGGGGCCGATCAGCTCGATCTGAGCCACCGGCAGGCCGAGCGCGTCGGCGAAGATCTGGGGGATCACCGTATTCGCTCCCTGGCCGATGTCCGGCGCGCCCTGGTGCAGGCAGAGGCGGCCATCGGCGGCAAGCCCGGCGCGGATGGTGGAAGGATTGGGAAGGGCGGTATTGCCGCAGCCATACCAGCAGCTTGCCATCCCCACCCCGCGCCGCGTTCGCCCGCGCGCCGCATTCCATTCCCGGCAGGCGTCCAGCGCGGCCTCCCAGGGCGCATGTAGCGCCTCGAGGCAGGCGCGGATGCCCACCGCCGCGAGGCGCTGGCCGGTGCGGGTGCTGTCTCCGTCGCGCATCGCGTTTTGCAGGCGGAAGGCGAGGCGGTCCATGCCGCAGGCAAGCGCCAGATCGTCAAACAGCACTTCCTGCATGATCGTTGCCTGCGGCACGCCGAAGCCGCGAAAGGCGCCCGAGGGGGGGCTGTGCGTGTGAATGGCGCGCGCCTCGGCGCGGTAATGGGGCACGCGATAGGGCCCCGAGGCATGGACAGGCACCCGCCCGGCCACCGTCGGCCCCCAGGAGGCATAGGCGCCGGTATTGAAATCGCCCTCGAAGATCATGCCGGTGAGCCGCCCCGCGCCATCGCAGCCAATGCGTGCGCGCATACGGGCCGGGTGGCGCTTGGTGGTGGAAGCCATGCTTTCCCGGCGCGAATAGACCATCCGGCAAGGCCGCCCGGTGCGCAGGGCAGCAAGCCCGATCAGCGGCTGCACGGAGAGATCGAGCTTGGTGCCGAAGCCGCCGCCCGTGGCCGCGGTGATGATGCGGATGCGCTCCTCCGGGAGAGCAAGGATGCTTGCGCATTCGGCGCGGTCCATCCCCGGCGCCTGGGTGCAGGCGCGGATCACCAGCCGGGGGGCTTCGCCATCGCTTTCAAGCCAGGCAACGCCCGCCTCGGGCTCGATCGGGGCATGTTCGACGAAGGCGGTTTCGATCTCGCCCTCGGCCAGATGCGCACTCGCCGCAAGCGCCGCCTGCGGATCTCCCTGGCACACCCGCCCCTTCGTGAGGATATTTCCCGGCCTTTCGCCGTGGATCAGACCCGCGCCTTCGCGCACCGCTTCGGCCGGATCCGTGATCGCCGCGAGCGGCTCCCACTCGATCGGGAAATCCTCCGCCCGGAAATCCGCGACCGCCTCCGCCTCGCCGACCACGAGCGCAACCGCCTCGCCCCGGAAAAGCGCCTCGCCCTCGGCCAGCACCGGCTGATCGGCAAAAGCGGGAATGACCCCGAAGCGATTGCGCCCGGGAATGTCCGCCGCCGTCAGCACCAGCGCGATCCCCGGCCGCGCCTTCCGCCAGCCCTCGAGATCGCCGAAGGAAAACCGCGCGTGATGGTGAGGCGAACGGATCGCGCGCACCAGCAGCGCCCCCTCGGGCACATGATCGGCGCCGTAGCTCTCGCTGCCATCGACCTTGGCCCGCCCGTCAAGCCGCTCGATCCCCGCGCCCACGGCCGCGCCCGCCTCGGGGCTTTCGGCCCGGGCGGGCGGATCGCTGGCCCGGCAGACGGCTTCGATGATCTTCGCATATCCCGTGCAGCGGCAGAGCACCCCGCCGAGCGCCTCCGCAGCCTCTTCCCTTGTGGGATGCGAGTTCTTTTGCAGGAGCGCCGCGGCCGCCATCAGCATCCCCGGCGTGCAGATCCCGCATTGCGCCGCGCCATGGGCGAGGAAGGCGCGCCGGAGATGTTCGAGCCCCGCATCCGCCAGCCCCTCGACCGTCAGGATCTCGTGCCCCTCCGCCTGCGCCAGCGGCACGAGGCAGGCGCAGACGGGGCGCCCCTCCAGAAGCACCGTGCAGGCGCCGCAATCGCCCGCCTCACAGCCGAGCTTCGTGCCCCTCAGCCCCAGATCCTCGCGCAGCACCTCGCTGAGCCGGCGCCCCGGCGGGGCCGAGATCAGGTGCTCGGCACCATTCACGATCAGCCGGGCCGAAGCCCGCATCGCGCCGTCATCCGCCATGGCCGTCGCCTTCCGCATTGCCCGCTTCACCCGCTTCCCCGATCGCCCGGGCCACGGCACGCAGGGTGATTTCCACCGCCATCTCGTGCCGATAACCGGCACTGGCGCGCATATCATCCAGCGGCGAGAGCCGGGCGGCGGCCTCCCCCGCAAGCACCGGGCGCAGGCGCTCGAGATCAGAGGCCGATGCCCCCGCGAGCGCCGCCTCGAAATCGGGCATCCGGCGCGCCACCGGGCTGCAGGCCCCGATGCTGACAGCCGCCCGCCCAATCCGCCCCTCCTCCAGCACCACCCGCGCCGCGGCCATGACGATGGAAATCACCAGATGCGCCCGTGCGCCGAGCTTTTCGAATGCCGATGCCCCTGCAGCGTGATCATCGGCGACATGCACCGCGATCACCATTTCGCCGCCTTTGAGGGCCGTTCTGCGCGGGCCGGTGATGAATTCCGCCAGCGGCAGCATCCGGGCACCGTTGCACGAAGCCGTTTCGATCACCGCATCGAGCACCTGCAGGGGCGGCACGCCGTCGGCCGCGGGCGAGGCATTGCAGAGATTGCCCGCCAGGGTCGCGCTGTTCTGGATCTGGATGCCGCCGATCCTGCGCGCCGCCTGCTGAAGCGCCGCGAAACAGGGGGGCAGATCGGCCGCGGCGATCTCGGCCCATTTCACCGCCGCCCCGAAGCGCCATCCCCGCCCGGTGCGATGAATGCCCTGCAATTCGGGGATCGCCGTGATATCGAGGATCCCACCCTGAAGCGGCCCGTCGGTCGCAGGGAACAGATCCGTGCCGCCGGCGATCAGGCGCGGCGCCTGCCCGGCCAGGATCTCAAGGGCCGTGCCGAGGTCTGCGGGGCGATGATAGCCCATACCGGTCCGCCGCCTCCCGTTTGTTCGCATACAAACGGATTTTGCGCGCCACCGGCTTTACTGTCAATTCGTTTTGCGCCACTGTGCCGCGTCATGGACAAGCCGGAAGCAGAACCCGAGGCCGAGGGGCCGGCCGCCTCACCCGCCCCCTATCGCCTTGACGATCAGGTGGGCCATCTGCTGCGCCGCGCCAACCAGCGCCATCTGGCGATCTACGGGCGCGCCATCCCTGAGCTCACGCCGATGCAGTTCGCCACCCTGGCCAAGCTGCACGAGGCGGGCGCGCTCTCGCAAAATGCCCTCGGCCGCCTCACGGCCATGGATGCGGCCACGGTCAAGGGGGTCGTCGATCGCCTGCGCAAGAGCGCCCATGTGCAGACGGAGAACGACAAGACGGACCGCCGCCGCACGATCGTCTCGCTCACGCCCGAGGGGCGGGCGCTGGTGGAGAGCCTGTTTGCGCGCGCCCATGAAATCAGCCGGGAAACCCTCTCGCCGCTCGATGCGACGGAACAGGCGATGTTTCTCCACCTCCTGCGCAAGATGATCTGACGCGGGTGCTTTCCCCATTCCGCACGCCCGAAGGCCACGGCCCGAAGCGGATCACACCCCCACGTAGCGGTGCAGGAGATCGGGATCGGCGCGCAGCGCCTCGGGGCTCGTGGTGAGGGCAACGCGGCCGTTTTCGATGAAACTCACCCGATCGGCGATGTTCAGCACCGCGTCCACCCGCTGCTCCACCAGCACGATCGCCACCCCGCGCCGCTTCATTTCCACCACCACCTCGCGAATGAGCGCGATCATCGAGGGCTGGAGCCCTTCGGTGGGCTCGTCGAGCAGCAGAAGCTTCGGCCCGAGGCAAAGCGCGCGGGCGGTGGCCAGCATCTGCTGCTCGCCCCCCGAAAGCGTATCGGCGCGCTGATCGAGGCGCTCGGCGAGGCGCGGGAAGAGTTCGAGCACGCGGGCGCGCGTCTCGCTCCCCTTCCGCCCGGCCATCAGGCCGATCTCGATGTTTTCGCTCACCGTGAGTTCGCCAAACAGGCGCCGGCCCTGGGGGATGTAGCCGATGCCGGCGCGCGGCACCGCATGGGCGGGCAGGCGGCTGATTTCCGCACCGTCGAGCAGGATGCGCCCGCCGGTGAGCGACACCAGCCCCATGATCGCCTTCATCAGCGTCGTCTTGCCCGCGCCGTTGCGCCCGAGCAGGCAATGGATCTCGCCCGCGCGCGCCTCGAGCGAGAGGCCCCGCAGCACCTGCACCCGGCCGTAGGCGGCGTCTATGGCGTCAACCTTCAGCATCATCCCCCCAGATAGGCCGCCTGCACCTCGCGGTTGGCGCGGATCTCCTCCGGGCTGCCCTCGGCGAGGATCCGGCCCGCGTCCAGCACCGTGATGCGCTCGGCCAGCGCCATCACCACACCCATGTTGTGTTCGATCAGGAGGATCGTCATCTCGCGCGAAACCTCCCGGATCAGCGTGATGAAATCGGCGATCTCGCCTTCCGAAAGCCCCTGCGTGGGCTCGTCGAGGATCAAGAGGCGCGGCTTCTGGCCAAGCCCCATGGCGATCTCGAGGAGGCGCTGGTGGCCGTAAGCCAGATCGCGCGCCGGCTGGTCCGCGCGCTCCAGAAGCCCCACCCGGGCGAGCGCGCCCTCCGTTTCGGCCCCGAGCGTGCCGCCACCTTGCCCCAGGCGGCGCTGCACCGCGAGCGCCACGTTCTCGCGCACCGTGAGATTGGCGAAAACGGATGTGATCTGGAAGGTATAGGCCATGCCGCGGCGGATGCGCTCATGGGCCGGCAGGGCGGTGACATCCTCACCGGCGAAGGTGATCGCGCCGCCGCTCGGGCGCAGGCGGCCGCAGAGGAGGGAAACGAAGGTCGTCTTGCCCGCGCCATTGGGGCCGATCAGGGCGCGAAGCTCCCCCTCGGGCAGGGCGAAATCCACCCCGTCCACCGCCCTGATGCCGCCGAAATGGCGGCAGAGCCCGCGGGTGGTGACGAGATCCCCCCCATTCAAGGCCTTCACGGCAACCATCGCACCCACCTTTCCCGGATCACCCCCATGATCCCGCGCGGCGCAAAGAGCGTGAGCAGCAGGAGCGCCACCCCCACGGCAAGCATGTAGGCATCCGTCATCCCGCTGGCGATGTCGATCAGGTAGAACATGAAGAGCGTGCCGATGAAAGGGCCGATGAGCGTGCCCGCGCCGCCCAGAAGCACCCACAGGAGCGGGAAGATGGAATAGGGCACCTGCGCGAAGGCGGCGCCCACATAGCCGAAGAGAAGCCCGTAGGCCGCCCCCGCCGCGCCCGAGATCGTGCCCGAGGCGGTGACGGCGAAGAGCTTGTGGCGCCAGGTGTCATAGCCCAGCATCTCGGCGCGCGGCTCGTTTTCGCGGATCGCCACCAGCACCCGCCCCTCGCGCGCGTGCACAAGGCACAGCATGGCGAGCATTACCAGCGCGAAAAGGGTGAGCGCCGCGCCGTAACGGATGGTCGGATCGGCGAGATCGAGCCCGAGGAAGACCCGCGCCGCGCGGGGGATGACAAAACCCTCGTCGCCGCGCGTCCAGGGGGCGAAATGGAGGATGGCGAGGTAGAGCGCCTGGGCAAACATCAGGGTCACGATCATGAAGGCCACACCGCTGGTGCGCAGCGCCAGGAGCGCCACCCCGAGCGAGAGCGCGAAGGCCGCGGCGACCCCGGCCAGAAAACCGGAGCCGGCGGAAAGCCCGAGATATTGCACCGAAAGCCCCATGCCATACATGCCCGCCGCGAAAAACATCGCATGGCCGAGGCTCAGAAGCCCCGTGTAGCCGAACATCAGGTTGTAGCCCATGGCATAGGCCGCCATCACCATGATGCGGGCGAGATTGCCGTGGTGATAGGCCGGCAGCACGAACTGAAGCGCGAAGAGAAGCGCGATCAGCCCCAGGTGCAGGGCCAGGGATTTCACCGGCGCGCCCCTCATGCCCGCCGCTCCCCGAAAAGCCCCTCGGGGCGGAACACCAGCACCATGGCCACCAGCAGGGTGGCGATGATCTTGGCGAGCGTGGGGGTGAAGAATACCGAGATGATGCCATCGCTCATGCCGATCAGCACCGCCGCCAGCACCGTGCCGCGCAAGCTGCCGAGCCCGCCGATGATCACCACGATGAAGGAAAGCAGCAGCGGATCGCCCCCCATCAGGTAATGCGCCTGCTGGATCGGCACCACCAGCACCGCCCCGAGCGCCGCCAGCGCCGCGCCGATGCCGAACACCAGCGCATAGACCTTCTCCACCGGGATCGCGAAGGTGCGTGCGATCTCGCCGTCGATCCGGGTGGCGCGCAGCACGAGGCCGAGGCGGCTGCGTGCCATCACCAGCCAGAGCGCCGCCAGCACCGCCGGCGCGGCCAGGATCACGAAAAGCTTGTAGCTGGTGATCGAAAGCCCCCAGGGCCAGTAGAGCGAAAGCCCCCCCTCGCCCCATTCGAACCACGGCAGCGCGATGCGGCTGTTGAAGGGCGGCGGCACGGGGCGGGCATCGGGGCCGAAGCTCATCAGCGTGAGCTGCTGGATGATGTAGAGAAGGCCGATGGTGGCGACGATGGTGCGCTCGGGATCGTATTCGATCCGCCGCAGCACCAGCCAGTCCGCGAGCGCGGCAATCAAGCCCACCAGGAGCGGCGCGAGCAGCAGCGCGGCGATGAAGCCGAGGGCGGGCGATGCGCCGACCGCCTGCGTGATCCACCAGGAAAAAACCGCCCCCAGCATGAAGAATTCGCCATGCGCCACGTTCACCACCCGCATCACGCCGAACACCAGCGAGAGGCCGAGCGCCGTCAGCGTCAGCACCGAGGCCTGAACGAGGCCTTCGAGCATGGCGAGCATGAGATGGGGGCCGAATTCCATGGGCTGGCCGGATCCGATCAGCTGTTGGTCAGGTATTGGCCGGCGCGCGTGCAGAGCAATGCGCGCCGGTGCTGGCTGCCTCAGAGGGGCTGTTTCGTGTAATCCACCTCGTCGGGGTAGAAGCCCTCCTCGATCGCGGTGTGGTGCTGCACCTCGAGGCGGCCTTTCTTTACCCGGCTGATATATTGCTCGCCGAACACCTGGTGCGTCCTGCCGTTGAACACCTTGGCGCCCTGGGGATGCTCGCGCCCCGGCAGCATGATGTCGATCGCCTCCACCGCCTCGATCAACGCCGCGCGATCCTGCGGCCCGCGGTAGCCCGCATCCTCCATGCCCTTCTTGATGGTAAACAGCGTCTCCCAGCAGGCGAACATGTGGGCGTTGGTGGAAACGTCCTTCGGATCGTCAACCGAGGCGCCGTTGTCGTCGAGCCCCACCTGCTCGCGGTAGTATTTCACATAGTCCGGGTCATCGGGCTGGGCATAGCGCGGCATCCCTTCCCAGAAGTAGGAACCTTCCAGGAATTCGAGCCCCGGCGTGGCTATATCCACGCCTTCGAGCGAATCGATGAAGCCGAAAAGCGCCGGCCCCGCGCCGCCGAAGAATTCGCCCATCTCCTTGACGAAGGTCAGCACCGAGGGGCCGACCATCACGTGATAGAGCACTTCCGTATCGCGCGGGATGCGGGCGAAATATTTCGTGAAGGAGGTTTCCGTGGGCGGGATGGCGATCTTTTCCAGCACCTCGCCGCCCTGCGCCGTGATCGCCTCGCTGAAGAAATCGCGGTGATTGTGGCCGAAGGCGAAATCCGGGAAGATCATGGTGACCTTCCTGCCCAGATTTTCCGCCACGAAGGGCGCCATCGCCTGCACCTGGCTCTTCACATCGGTGATGCCGGGCTGAAGCGTGTAGCGGTTGAGCATCCCCGAGGCCACGTGATGGCCCTCGGACACCACGAAATAGGGGATCTTCAGCTCGCCCGCGCGCGGGGCCGAGCCGATCACCACATGGCTGAAGAGCGTGCCATAGGCGATGTCGCATTCATGCTGGTTGGCGAATTTCTCCACCACCTCGGCGCCGCGCTTGGGATCGGTGCCGTCATCCTCGGCGACGATCTCCACCGGGCGGCCATTGATGCCGCCGGCTTCGTTGATTACCCGCGTGGCGGCGTTCGTCACCCGCTCGTACCAGCGCCCGTAGGTGGCGCCGATGCCGGTGCGGTGCACCTGAAAGCCGATCCTGATCGGCTGATCCGAGCCCGCCGCCCAGGCCATGCGCGCCACGCCCGGCAGCGCCGTTGCCGCCCCCGCGGCGCCCAGTGCGCCAGCCCCTTTGAGCACGTTGCGGCGCGTCAGCGCGCCATTCAGCGATTTCCTCTTCATGGTCCAGTCTCCCTGCATCTTGCCGGCCTTCGCCATCCGGTTCGGGCGCAAGATTGAAGGGAGAGGCGGGGCTTGTCCACAATTTTCCGCCCCGCCGCTTTCGGAAGGGCCGTTTCAGATGGCAATCGCTGCTCTATGCCGCAATCAGCGCAATTCGCTGATTTTCCGTGCCACGATCCATGTCACCGGCATGGCGAGGAGAAAGCCGGCCACCGCCGCAATAACGATCGGCTTCGTGGTATCGAGCCCCATTGTCAGCACGGCGACGATGAAGATGCCGGCCAGCGTGGCCGATGCGATGGTGTATATCAGAAGCGCTACGCGGAACATTTCCGCCTCCATTCGTTTCGGTCGATCAGAGGTGAAATGGCATCATCGCACGCCCTGCGCCTTGATCTGGATCAGGGCCGCCCCGAACCGCCCCCTCGCAGCGCTCATTCGGGCTGGCAGATTTCACCGCGCGCGATCGCCAGCAGCGTGCGCCCGGCCAGAATGGCGATGGTCAGGAGGAGAAGGGCGAGCAGCCCTTGGCCAAGATGCAGATGGAAGCCCGATCCAGCGAGAGCGCCGTATTTCAGCGTGGCGATGGTGAGCGCGGCAAGCGGAAAGGAAAGCGCCCAGAACGACATCGCGAACGGCAGCCGCAGCAGCTTCGGCAGCTGGATCAGAACGACGATCGCGAACACATACGCGATCTCGAGCAGCACATGGGCGAAATGATCGAGCCCGCCCGTCAGCTGCAGGTAGGCCACGAAGCCCACCGCCGGCGGCGCGATCAGGATCACCAGCGTCGGCTGGAGCCGCGCGGGCAGCGGATCGTGGAAGATCAGACGGTTCACCACCAGGGTGAGCAGAACGATCCAGAAAAGAAGCCCCATGGAAAAGAAGAACCAGCTCGTTTCCACATAGCCGAACGCCATGCCGGCGATGGGCACGATCACATTGCCCACCGCCGGGATGAACCATGCCGGCCCGAGTTGGGGATGCTGGAAGCTGCGATGCCCGATCCAGCTTGTAATCACGGCAAAGGCGAGCACGCCCTGAAGCGCCGTGCCCGCGAGCCAGAGCCCATGCGCCAGCGGGCGCGAATGAGGCAGCGCGCAGACGGCAAGCAGCAGGAGCGAAATCGAAACGGCCGGGAAAAAGGCAATCTTCACCGGATGTTTCCACTCGTGGCGCACCGCCCGGGGATGGCGGATCAGTTTCAGGAGGTAGAAGAGCAGGATCAGCAGGAACACCCCGCCCGCCACCGCAAAGGCGATTTCGGCAAGGATCGCCGGCAGCCCGAGGGTCTGCTCCGCCGCATGAAGCGCCAGCGTCAGCCCGCTCAGCCCCATGACGATGGCGAAAAACGTGATCGGGAAATGCACCAGCCGGCCTTCGCCTTCACCCGCTGCATCCACAACGCCCGAACCCTTCGTCTCCTTCATAAGATTATCCTCCTGCCCTTCGGCACGTTTCTCGTCTCATCCCGGATGCGACATCCCGGCGCTCACGGCCGATGGCCGGACCGGGCGCGCGCCCTATCTGCCTGTCTGCCGCCTGTCTGCCGCCCATCCCGCCCGGAAAGCGCCCCGCCCCCGGGCGGCCCTTCAGTCGTCCTCGTCCGCGAGGCGTCTGTCTTCCTGAAGCTCGAGCCATATCGCATTCACGACGGCGATCAAGGCCGCCAGCCCCAGCCCCAATACCCAAGCGAAATACCACATGTTTGCGTCCTTTCCCTGATCTGGCTCAAATGGCCCTGCCCGCAGCGCCCTCAATAGGCGCTGCCGCCCTCCTTCACATCCTCTTCCTTCAGCTTGCCCCACAGCACCCGATAGACCCAGGCCGTATAGGCGATGATCAACGGCATGAAGAGCACCGCAGACACCAGCATCACGAAGAGGGTCATGTGGGAGGAGGAGCTGTCCCATACGGTGAGCGAACTGACGGGATCGCTCGAGGAAGGCAGGATGACGGGGAACATCGTCAGCCCCACGGTGGAAATGATGCCGGTGATGGAGAGGGCGGAAGAGAGGATCACGCCGGTTTCACGCCCGCTCCTGAAGCCCCGCCAGGCAAGCAGCGCGCCCAGCACGCCGAGCACGGGAGCGATGGCGATCCAGGGGCGTGCGGCATAGGCCGCAAGCCAGCTCCCCTCGCGCAGAACCTCCGTCAGGCGCGGATTCGAAGGGCCGTCATGCGCCACCGGAGCGGCGAAGCGATAGCCTTCGATGCCGAAGGCAAGCCACAGGCCGGCCAGCAGAAAGGCGGCGATGGCGATGAGCGCGGCCCGCTCCCCGGCAATGCGCGCCCGCCCGACAAACGCCCCCTCGGCCTTTACCGTGAGCCATGCCGCGCCGTGCATCACCATCATCGAAAGCGAAACCACGCCCGCAAGCAGGGCAAAGGGATTGAGCAGCCCCCAGAAACTGCCCTCGTAAACGGAGCGCAGATCGTCGGTTAGGTGAAAGGGCACGCCCTGGATCACGTTGCCCACTGCCACGCCGAAGAGAAGCGCGGGGCCGGCGCTGCCGATGAACAGCGCCCAGTCCCAGCTGCTGCGCCACAGCCTGCCGGGGCGCTTGGAGCGATACTTGAAGGCGACGGGGCGCAGGATCAGGGAGGCGAGAATGGCGAACATCGCCATGTAGAAGCCCGAGAAGCTCACCCCGTAGAGGAGCGGCCAGGCGGCGAAGATGGCCCCGCCGCCGAGAACGAACCACACCTGATTGCCCTCCCAGACCGGCCCGATGGTATTGATCATCACCCGGCGCTCGGCATCCGTGCGCCCGATGAAGGGCAGCATGGTGCCGATACCGAGATCGAAGCCGTCGGTGAGGGCAAAGCCGATCAGCAGCACGCCCAGCAGCACCCACCAGGCCAGACGCAGAAATTCGAAACTCAGGAATTCATGCAGGATCATCTCGATTACTCCCCCGGTGTGAGAACGGCTTCATCGTCATCGGCGCAGCCGCGCAGGCGCTTGCGGTGACGATCCATCCAGGCCTCGGTTTCCGCCACGTCCTCCGTCGGGCCCTTGCGGATATATTTCACCATCAGCCCGATCTCGACGATGAACAGCACGGTATAGAGCAGCACGAAACCGGCCAGCGTGAAGGCGACCTGACCCACGGAAAGGCTGCTCACCCCGAGGGCTGTCGGCAGGATGGAATCCACCACCCAGGGCTGGCGTCCGTATTCGGCCACGATCCATCCAAGCTCCACGGCGATCCACGGCAGCGGGATGATCAGCACCCCGAGCCTCAGCGCCCAGCGCGGGAAACGCATCCCCCTGAAGCTCGCGGTATAGAAGAAATACCCCAGCACCGCGATGAAGGTGAAACCGATGGCCACCATGATGCGGAAGGCCCAGAAAAGAGGCCACACATGGGGCACGGTATCATCGGCGGCCTTGCGGATCATCTCCTCGTCAGCCTCGCGCGGATCATCGACATAGCGCTTCAGCAGCAGCGCAAAGCCCAGATCATCGCCGTGATTCTCGAACTGGAGCTTCACCTCGGGAGGCACATCACCCCTGTTCTCGCGGATCTTCATCAGCGCGTCATAGGCGATGATGCCCGAGCGCACGCGCTTCTCCGCCTCCTGCACCAGCTCCTCGATCCCCTCGATCTCTTCGGTCAGGCTGCGGGTGCCGATCAGCCCCATGACGTAAGGGATCCTGATGGCATATTTGGTCTCCCGCGCTTCCTGATCGGGCCAGCCCAGGAGGGTAAAGGAGGCCGGCGCCGGCTCGGTTTCCCACATGGCTTCGATCGCGGCCAGCTTCATCTTCTGGGAATGGCCGGTGCTGTAGCCCGATTCATCGCCCAGCACCACCACCGAGAGCGCCGAGGCGAGGCCGAAGCTCGCCGCAACCGTGATCGAGCGGCGCGCCAGTTCGAAATGGCGCCCCTTCAGCATGTACCAGGAAGAAACCCCGATCACGAAGACGGCGGCCGTCACATAGCCGGCCGAAACCGTATGCACGAATTTCGCCTGGGCCACCTCGTTGAAGATGACATCGAAGAAATTCGTCATCTCCATGCGCATCGTCAGCGGATTGAACTCGGCGCCGACGGGATTCTGCATCCAGCCATTGGCGATCAGGATCCAGAGCGCCGAGAAATTGGAGCCGATCGCCACCAGCCAGGTGACGATCATGTGCTGCACCTTGGAGAGCTTGTCCCAGCCGAAGAAGAACAGGCCCACGAAGGTGGCCTCGAGGAAGAAGGCCATCAAGCCCTCGAGCGCCAGCGGCGCGCCGAAGATGTCACCGACATACTGGCTGTAGTAGCTCCAGTTCATGCCGAATTCGAATTCCATCGTCAGCCCCGTGGCCACGCCGATGGCGAAATTGATGCCGAAAAGCATGCCCCAGAATTTGGTCATCTGCCGCCAGATGGGGCGGTTCGTCATGACATAGACGGTGTTCATGATCGCCACGATCACCGAAAGCCCGAGCGTGAGGGGCACGAAGAGGAAATGGAAAAGCGCCGTGGCGGCGAACTGGAGGCGCGAAAGCTCGACGATATCAAGTTCCATGATATGGTTCCTTTCCGGGCGGATGTTCCACATTCAGGTATGTGGAAAACATATATCTACGATACCGCTTTTAAGCGCCTCCATACA
This sequence comes from Albidovulum sp., assembly GCA_015491895.1. Lineage (GTDB taxonomy): Bacteria > Pseudomonadota > Alphaproteobacteria > Rhodobacterales > Rhodobacteraceae > WFVA01. The sequence continues at coordinate 35,771 of WFVA01000113.1, forward strand.
GCACCTTTTCAGGACAGCTTTGACATGGATCAAGAATGGTTCAGGAAAGGGCGTGCGGCGGGGCTTCAAGGGGCGACCCGGCATGTCCTGTCGCACCATTCGGCCTCTTCGCGGCGATGTGTCGCAATCACGATCGCGGCCTGCGGGCAGTATCGGCGCAGCCCTGAAAGGACGCGCCGCGCGGTGTCCGAATCCAGCCCCTCGCAGGGTTCGTCGAGCAGAAGGAGCGCGGGGCGGCGGATCAGCACCCTTGCAAGGGCAAGGCGGCGCCTCTCGCCGCCCGAAAGCCCGCTGCCCGCCTCGCCGAGCCGCAGCGCGAGCCCGCCCGCCGGCGCGAACACCCGCCACAGATCGACCGCCCGCAGCACCTCTTCCATCGCCGCCGCATCGGCCTGCGGCGCGGCAAGCGCGAGGTTTTCGCCAATGGTGCCGCCGATCAGGGCCGCGCGCTGCAACAGGAGCCCGATCCGGCGCCGCCGCTCCGCCTCGCCCAGCAAGCCGAGCCTCCGCCCCTCGAGAAGGATTTCGCCGCGAACCGGCGGCAGCTCTCCGGCCAGTGCCGTAAGCAGGGTAGATTTCCCGCCCCCGCTCGGACCGGTGAGCCCGAGGCTTTCGCCGGCAGACACCTCGAAGCCGATCCCCTCGAGGATCGGATGCGCGGGGCTCTCCGGGCGCGCGATCGCAACCGCCCGGCATGCGATCACGGGCGGCGCGGATCGCGCCCGCGCCGCCCCGGCCGGCTGCGCGCTTTCTCCTTGCCGGGCGGCGCTTTCCTCTGCCGTTTCGCCGGGCGCCTCGGCCGCTTCCCCTTGCGGGGATCGCCCGAAGATGCGGCGCGCCGCGTCCTCCATCCGCCCCCATTCCACCATCCCCCGCAGGAGCGGCTGGGTGATCTCCGCAAGGCCGAGGGCGGCAAAGAAGCCAAGGCCCGCCACGGCGGCGGAGCCCGCATCGCCCAGCGCGAGGAGTGCCCCGCCCAGCAGCGCCCCGCTTGCGGCCAGAAGCCCACCGAGCCCCGTCAGCCCGGCGGCGGCGCGCTCATGGGCGGCCGTTTCGAGCCAGGCCCGGCGCTGGCGGCGATCGGCCTCGAGCGCATGTTCCGCCGCCGCCGCAAGCCGCCCGGCAAAGAGCAGATCCACCTGCCCCCGCATCATCTCCGAAAGGCGCAGCCGCAGCGCCTGATGGGCGCATTCGCCAAGCCGGGCCGGGCGGCGGGCGCGCGCCAGAACGCGCGCCCCGGCGGCGATCGCTCCGCCAAGGATCCCCGCTCCCACCGAAAGCGCCACAACCGGCCCGGCAATCGCCCAAAGCCCGGCCACCGCCGCGATCAGAACGGCGCTTCCGGCCACAACCGGGACGAACAGGGCCAGTACGATGCCGTCCAGCGCATCCACATCCGCCGTGATCCTGTTGAGGGCCGCGCCGGCGCGCAGGGCCTGCAGGCGATGGAGCGGCAGGCGCGCGAACCCCTCCAGCACCCGCACCCTGAGCAGGGCGAGGGCGCGCAGGGTGGCATCATGGGTGAGCAGGCGCTCGCCGTAGCGCGTAAGCGTGCGCAGAAGCGCCAGCCCCCGCACCCCGGCGCTTGGCAGGAAAACACTGATCCCGCTCGCCGCAACCCCGGCCCAGCCCGTTGCCAGCCCCGCCACGCCGCTTGCGATGATGAACCAGCCCGAAAGGCCGAGCAGGGCCGTGCCCGCGAGCATGACAAGCACCGCCAGCATCAGCCCCCGCCACAGGGCCGGGCCCTCGGCATTGCGGATATGGCGCAGGGCACGCAGAGCGTATTTCATGCCCTGCCCTCCCCCGGCCCCGCGTGCGCCTCTCCCGCGCCCGACGCTGAAGCAGGGCCGGAACCATCAAGCGCCACCCGGCGGGAAAGGCGGCCTGCGAGCTTTTCGTCATGGGTGGCGACGACAAGCGTTCGCCCCCCTTTCGCAAGCCGCAGAAGCCCTTCCGCAACGGCCGCCGCGGTATCGGGATCGAGATCGGCCGTCGGCTCGTCGGCAAGGACGACATCGCCGCGCGAAAGGAAGGCGCGCGCGATCAGGAGACGCCGCGCCTCGCCCCCCGAAACCCCGGCGCCGTTCTCTCCGAGCCGGGTTTGCAGCCCGCGCGGCAGCCGGGCCACGATGCCTTCCGCCCGGGCGGCGGCAAGGGCGGCTCGGATCTCTTCCTCCGAAGGCGGCACCTGCGCCCCAAGCGTGAGATTGCGCCACAGGCTCGCGGCGAGGAAAAAGGGCTTCTGGCCGATCCACACGATCCGCGCCCGCCATGCATCGGCGCTTGCGTCGTCAAGCACCGTGCCGCCGGCCACCCGTATGTCGCCCGCACAGGGGCGGATCAGCCCGCCGATGGTGGCGAGAAGGGTCGTCTTGCCGCTGCCGGAGGGGCCGGTGACGGCGATCGTCTCCCCCTCTTCCACTTCCAGATCTGGAAGGCGCAGCCGCCCGCGCCCCGGCAGGCAAACGGCACAGCCGCGAAGCCTGATCCGCGCGGGCCCGGGCAGGGGTGCGGGCGATGCTTCGGGCAAACCTGCCGCAGAGGTGCTTTCACCATCATTGCCCTGCCCGAGGATGCGATCCCCGGCAGCCTTCTCGAAGGCGGCCAGATCCCGGGAAACGGCGGCGGCGGCGGCGCGGTCATGCCAGGCGGCGGCCACATCGCGCAGGGGCTGGAAGAAGGCCGGCGCCAGCATCAGCAGAAACACCCCCTGCCCCACCGAAAGCCGCTGCCCCCAGGCACCGAAATGGAAATCGCCCAAGAGCGAAAACCCTACATAGACAGCCACCAGCGCCACGCCGAGGGCGGCGAAAAGCTCCAGCACCGTCGAGGAAAGGAAGGCAATGCGCAACACGCCCATGCTCTCGCGCCGCAGGGCCTCCGCCCGGGCGCGAAACCCCTGTGAAACGGGGCCGATCGCATCGAGAAGGCGGATGTCGGCCAGGGCCGCTAGGCGCTCCATCAGGAGGGCATTGAGGCTCGCAAGCTCCTCCATCTGGCGCTCGCTCGCCTTCTGCGCCGCCATGCCGATCAGCGCCATGAAAAGCGGAATGAGCGGCCCCGCGATCAGAAACAGCGCCGCCACCACCCAGGATTGGCTTGCCGCCACGGCGATCAGCGCCAACGGCACGATCATCACCCGCAGGCGGGCCGGATGGTAGCGCATGAGCCAGGGGCGCAGGAGGGCGATCTTCTCAGCCGCAAGCGCGGCGAATTCCGCCGAGTGAGGGCGCCCGGCGGCGGAGGGAGAAAGAAAAGCGGCCTGCCGGACAATCCGGCGGCGCAGATCGGCGATGGCCGCATCGGCCCCCTCGGCGGCATTTCTCTGGGCCCGCGCATCAAGAAGGAGGCGGATGAGGCCGAGCGCAAGGAAGGCGGCAACGGCCGCGCCAACGCCCCGCCATGAAAGCGTGCCAGCCCCGGCGATTGCACCTGCCGCCGGCCCCTCTCCGGCTGCAGAACCCCCGAGATTCACCAAGGCAAGCCGCTGCAATAGCCAGGCCACGGCCGCGGCCTGCGGGATCCACAGAAGCGCGGAGACGACCGAAAGCCACCCCGCCCTCTCAAGCCGCCTTCCCGCCACGCCAACAGCACGGGCGAGGTGATCCTTCGCCCCCGGCGTGCCTTCAGCGCCTGACGGCCCTTCATGCTCTGCCATGGATGCGTCCATGCGATCTTCCTTCCGGCCCCGCCGCCCCTGCCAGGCTTGCCCCGGCCCATCTCCCGGCGCCATTTGCTGCATCGGGGATATATCTTATTCCCGAGAGCGGGATTCGATCTGATCTGCATCAAGGCGGCCCTCTTGCGGCAGGGTAATTTCGCCGCAGGTAACGCGCCAGAAGATCAACAGTCATCCGGTGGTAACAGATGCGACTCACGGTGAAAACCAACCTTGCCATGCGCACGCTCATGTATTGCGCCGTGCATCGCGGGCGGATGGTGCGCAAGAGCGAGATCGCACGCGCCTGCAATGCCTCGCCCAATCACATCGCCCATGTGATCAACAAGCTCTCGCAGATCGGCTTCATCGAAACCCTGCGCGGGCGCAGCGGCGGGCTGCGCCTCGCGATCCCGCCCGAAAGCATCAGCGTCGGCCGGGTGTTTCGCCTTTTCGAGGCCAATGTTCCCTTTGCGGAGTGTTTCGCCGGGGTGGAGAACCAATGCCCCATCACCGCCGCCTGCCGCCTGCGCGGCGCCATTTCCAATGCCATCGAGGCCTTCTATGCCGCGCTCGATGATGTGACGCTGGCCGATCTCGTGCAAGGCAACCACGCGCTAGACGCCATCCTCGCCCAGCATGAAACCGCGTGAATGAAACCGCCTGAAGGCGCTGCCCCCCGGCCGGCCCTTCCCCTTTCCCGATTTTGCTGATAGCGTTGTCGGGATCCTGCATGACGGAGAACAGCCGATGATTCCAGCCCGGACAATGCGCAGCGCCTGAAAGGCCTGTCCGGCAGGGCTGGCCGAGGGCCGCCCCGATCATCCGCTCTTTTCATTATCAACGCCCCGAGTGTCCGTCATGTTCCGTTTCTTTGAAAATCTCGTCGATCCCTTTGCCCCCCATCCCCGGCAAACCCCGCCCGGGGGGCTATGGGCCTATATCGGGAGCCACGCCCGCCCTTTCCGCCGCATCTTCCTGTGGATGGCACTCACCGGCATTGCGCTGGCGGTGGTCGAAACCTGGCTGATCTTCTACGTGGGCCATCTCGTGGATCTGCTGAGCAAGAGCGATCCGGCGAGCTTCTGGCGCAGGCACGGCGCGGAAATCGCGCTCGCGGCGGCGGCCATCCTCCTGCTGCGCCCGGCCGCCGTGGGCTTGAGCAGATTGTTCTTGTCCCAAAGCTTTTCCGGCAACATGCAGACGCAGGTGCTCTGGCGCGCTCATACCCATCTTCTGGGCCAGTCGGTGAGCTTCTTTCAGAACGAATTCGCCGGCCGCCTCGCCAACCGCGTGATGCAGCTGCGCGTGGCGACCGAGGATCTCCTCTACATGTTCTTCGAAGGGGTCTGGTTTGCCATCGCTTACGTGATCGGCGCACTGATCGTGCTTTCCGGGATGGATCCCCGCCTCGCGGTTCCGCTTCTGATCTGGGTGGTTCTCTACGTGATCTATGTGCGCCACATCGCGCGCCGGGTGGGAAGGGCGAGCGAGAAGCTTTCCGATGCCCGCTCGCTCGTCACCGGGCGCATCGTGGATGCCTATGCCAATATCGAGACGGTCAAGCTCTTCGCCCATGGCGCCGGCGAGGAGGAATATGCACGGCGCGGGGTGAAGCGCCACCAGCTGCGCTTCTTCCAGTTCATGCGGCTGATGACGACGATGATGTTCGGCCTCACGGCGCTGAATGGCCTCCTGATCGCCGGCGTGCTGGGGCTCGCGCTCTGGCTGTGGTCAAGGGGCGAGGTGAGCGTCGGCCATGTGGCGGCGGCCTCGGCGCTGGTGATCCGGCTCAATGGCATGAGCGGCTGGATCATGTGGCTGGTGATCCGCATGTTCGAGCAGGCCGGGGTGATCCGCGAGGGGCTGCGCTCGCTTTCCGTGCCCCATGCGGTGACGGACAGGCCCGGCGCCCCGGTGCTTGCGCTCAAGGAGGGCAGCATCGAATTTCGCGATGTCTCGCACCATTACGGGCAGGAAAAGGGCGGGCTCGATCACGTTTCGCTCGAAATCCCCGCCGGGCGGAAGGTGGGGCTCGTGGGGCGCCGGGCCTGTCCGTCACCGCATGGGGCACGGAAAG